>JAFGRO010000036.1 GCA_016935095.1 Candidatus Woesearchaeota archaeon | reverse complement strand
TGATTGTCAAATTGGCAGTACAACTGCCAATAATTATTAAGAATTCTAAGAATTAATGTGTTTCCTCACTTAACTTGACTTTGCCTATATTCAGTAAGTTTTTTAAATATCTGGAATTTTCTAGAGCACTATGAAAGGAACTATCGCTTCTTACAGAAGAGGAAGAAAAACCCAGAATACAAGGCAGGCTATTATCTATGTAGAGGAATCTGCTTCAAAAGAAGATGCCACTAAGCTCGTCGGAAAAAATGTTTCATGGCTAGCTCCCGGAAAGAAAAAAACAACAATTACAGGGAAAATCACTTCTGCGCACGGCTCAAAAGGTGCAGTAAGGGCTTTATTTGAAAAAGGCATTCCAGGGCAGGCCCTCGGGACAAAAGTAGAAATAAATTAAACTTTGATTAATTCTGTTGCCTTAAACTGGTCTGTTAATATTGTGTTAAGCCTTAACCTGCTTTGATTTACAATAGTGGTGAATGTGCTGTATGCAAGCTCAGGCGTGTTGTTGTTCCTGCTAAGATGAGCTAAGAATACTGTTTTTAATCTGCGGGTAGCATTCTCTTTCAGGCACAGGCCTGCATCTATATTAGAGAGATGGCCCTCATTGCTAAGTATCCTCTGCTTTAAATAATAGGGGTAAGGCCCTTTAAGAAGCATATCAATGTCATGGTTCGCCTCGAGCACAATGGCATCTAATCTGTTTACAACTGACCTGATGTTTTCTGTAATGCAGCCTAAATCAGTAAATATGCCCAGATTCCTGTCACCATGATTTACCATGAAACCGCATGGATTAGCTGCATCATGGCTGGTTTTTAATGCCTGGATTTTAAAGCCGTTAAGATTTATTTGTTCATTGATCTTAAAAAAATTAATATTATCCGAGCTGATAGATGAATTTTCATAAGTTTCTTTATTAGCATAAACAGGGATATCATGCTTTCTCTGGAGCACGTCAAGGCCGCGGATATGGTCAATATGCTCATGGGAAACAAATATAGCATCAACCTCATCAATGCTTTTTCCGATAGAAGACAATCTTCTTTCAATCTGCCTGCAGCTCAGGCCCGCATCAAACAGTATCTGGGTGTTTTTTGAGCCAATAAATGTAGAATTACCTCCACTTCCGCTGGCTAATACTGACAATTCCATGTTCAATCCTTTTAAAGAATTATTTTTGCAAAAACTTAGGAACAAGTCCCATTTTAACAATCAGAGGCCAGATATAAGGTGCTGCTGCAATTACTGCACCGATAGCAAGTGCATACGGCAGTTTCTCTCCAACAGAGCCGTGGCCTTTTGTAACTGCTGCTGCTGCTTTTATTTTAAATGCAGCTATCAATCCAATTGCTGCCCTGATTCCCAGGTCAATATAAATATTGCTTGTAAAGCTTAAATTTAACACTTTGTAAATAAAGCTGACATTCATACTTAAAAAACTGAATAAAATGCAGAAAGGCAGTGCATGCATCCCGTGGCCAAACCATCCCATACCCGGCTCATCCCCATGCACAAATATAAGCTCAAGAAAACCGCATGCAACCCCAACAATAACAGGAGCAATATACACAAACTGTGAAGTTGTTTCAGGAAGTGCCATACCTAATTTAGAAACAGATTAGTTTATAAGTTTTTCTATTGTGATAAGTTTAAGTTTTCAATTGAGTAGTCTATGGAAAAAATAATAATTATTATTATTTTTTCCTAACTAATTATAAATTTAGTTATTCAATTATATAAAGGTGTACTTAAGAAGTCTTCTTTGCATATTAACATCCGCACAACAGCTTGCACAGACTGATTGGAATAGTGCCTGACCTTCCTAACAAAAGAAGAACAATTAAAAGAACAATACCAATAACAAGGCCGATGAAAAAGTAGTGGACTTCAGTTGCAAGCAATGCCGGAAGAAATGCTTTTTTAGTTTTTATGATTTTCATTGTAAAACACCTTAATTAAGCTCGTCTAGACTCTCTTGTAGAGTCAATTTCAAGTATATAACTGATTCTTTTTAGACCAGTAGTGGATCTTTGTTCATGTTTTATTGCATCATTAAGCTTTTTAGTAACCTTTTCAACACCCTTTTTTGAAAACCCGGCATCCTGAAGTATCTTCAGTTCTCTTAACACTGTCTCCTGCTCATCATCCTCTTCTCTAAATAAACAGATAAGAAGATAATTCTCTAACTGAACAATGAATTCCAGTTCTTCAGAAACATATTTAATGAATTCAGCTAAATCTCTTTCAAATGACTGAATCAAATTAGTTTCATCTTCACCGTTAATTAAACCAGTGTGTTTCCCCGTAGACAATTTTCTGTGCTTTTCACTTTCCAATATCTGTGCATATAATTGTTCAAATAAAGACAAGACATTATTTAGATGAGTCTCAATTGTCTGTAATCTATCACATATAACTTTTATATTTAAATGAACTTGGGCTGTATTCATCATAGATTTTTCAGTAATATACTCTTTAGAATGCCTTAAATCTGACATTTCCCTTCTAAGGGCACCTATCTTTTTTGCAAAATCAGAGAGATTTTTGTCCAGTGTCTTTACTAAATTCAAAAGAATAATCTTTGCGTTAACCTTCACAGCTGCAGCGCCTATCATTGTTTTAGGATTATTTAATTCTTTTTTAATACGTTTTAAATCAGTTGTTACAATCTTTATTTGTTTTATAAGCTTATAAGTAACAACAAAGTCTTCTTCAATCGCCTCTTCCAGTTTTTTAAATATTTTATCAAACCATTTAATAATTTTAATCATTATTTTTTCAGCTTTATCTTCGTTTCCTTCAGAAGTAGCTTCTTTGAGTTTTTCTTTTAAACCATTAAGGATTTTATCTTCTTTTTCTGTTTGCTGAATAATGGTCATTATACTTGTCAAAAGATCATGATAATTTCCAGGCGTAAGTGTCAATTGTACTCTTGGTAAGACAATCATTTAAATTCACCTATTATTTTTCTAACAATTTTCCCTCTTTTTCTATTTATTCTCTTTATTTTGACATATATAAACTTTACGGTAAGTGCAAATTACGGATGAGGCTGCTGCACTGGCTGGTTTCCCTGTAATCTGTTTAATTCCATCTGTGCAGCGTACTTTGCATTTACTGCATCCTGTCTGCTTAAAGGAATTCCCTGGCTCATGCTTTGCACTAAGCTGATAATCTGATCCATTATATTCCTGGTATTAGTAAAATCAGCAACAAGTTTTTGGTACACTCTATTTATATTCGCAGTTTTATTAGCATCTTCCTGAATCTGAGCTAAATCATCAAAAAACTCTTTAAGCAAGCGTTCCCACTCATCTCTTCTAAGATTTAATCCAAGGAACTTATGTTGTCTTGTAAAATGGTCTATCTGTTCATAATGAGATATGAACTGCCGCAATGTAATTATTGCCTGTTGAATATAATGGGTATCAATCTGTGTGTCCTGCTGTATTATATGCTCCATGAAATCCTCAAGCTTTTCAAGATACTCAATTATTTTATTTATATTTTCATGTATCTGCTTCATCTGGCCTGTATAAGCAGCCTTAACCCTGTCATTCAATGCCTGGATTTTCATTTTAACTTCATTGATGTCTTGTCTTTCTGTAAAAGCCTTATTTAAATCACTAGCAGCATTTTGAAGTTCATTATTGACATTAATCAATTCATTTCTAAAGCCAGTTAACTGATTCCTTTCACTAGTTAACATAAGTTCAGCTTGATCAATATATATAACTATATTTGCAGCCGCATCTCTTAACTCTCGGATTTCCTGTACTATAGTCTGCAGCCTGGCCTGCCTTTGATGAGGCAATTCCTTACCAGGAAGAGTAAATGGCAATTGACCTATGGACTGAGCTCTCCTGTCAGGCCCCTGAAGGAAAACATAGACATGGACGTTTTTATATTTAGAATAAGTATCAGGCGGCAGGGGAATTTCAGGATTTCCTGATTCATATGAGTTCCCTATAATCAAAACATTCTCATTTCCAAAGTTAACTGTGCCGTGTAACGGGCCGCAATTATACCTGTTTGCTAAATCAAGGATAGTCTTAGAAGGCAGAGCACTGCTGTTTGAACAGACAATAGCTACATAATATCTTCTTGATTGGTTTTGTTGCGGCATTTTTTACGGTAAATTTAATCTTATTGTTTGTATATTTCCAGCAGGATTATAATTTGGCTGAACAGCGAGTCCCTGCTGAATATTATTTAACCCAGGCTGTTGTCTTGTAGGCGGGCTGGTTGTTCTGAAGAGTTTTATTTTAAATACTTTATTTGTATCATTCTCTGATACATAAATCTGGCTTGGTGAGATATTGCCCTTGTAACCCATACCAGGAGAACCAGGAGATCCGTCCGGATATGGAATCTGGCTCAAATCAGTGAAAGTTTTTGGAAATGTTCCATGTTTCATACCTCTTAGTTCAATCATACTGGCATCAACACCTATAGAATACCAACCAGGCTCAAGATCCAGTTCTGCACTTCCATCAACATCAGTTGTTATAAAATTAGGTGTGTTTATATACCTGAATCTGTTTGATAAATCAATTAACCTGTTAAACCTGTTTCTTTTTACAATTACAATGTTGACATTAGCTTTAATCGGGTCTTCTCTTACTTCATCTACCAGGCAGAGCTTGACTTTTACTGTTTTTTTATTTTTATCATCTAGTTTTTTTTCAAGGGCTTCTTTTTCCTCTCTTAATTTTTTTTCAGCATCTGTTTCACCCGGCTTTGCTCCATCTGTTTTTTCTCCGGGTGTTTCACCTGGTTTTTTACTGTCACGCCCTTGTGTAAACACTCCTATAAGCGCGCCGATGCCTCCTGCAATCGCTAAAAGCATGCCAAAGCCGTAAAGGGTATCTGCATTTATCTGATAGCCAAACCACATCAAGCCCAAACCTGTAACAATTAATCCGGATTTCCATGCTTTGCTCTTATCATTTTTTGCATATCCGAAATAAACCATTGAAAACAATCCAAGCGTGAGAACAGCTCCTGCCCACATTGAAAACGGGCCGAGAGTCCTTAATAAAATTGTTTTAACATTTCCTGTCTTTTCCAGGGCAAATGTTGCAACTGCGCATAATCCTGTCAAGCCGACAATGAATGTTTTTGCGCTTTTCGGCAGCTTGCCCTCTCCTCCAAAGACCTTGACTTTTCTTGCAAGAGTTTCAAATAAGCCATAATACATTACAAAGTAAAATATAAATGTAAACAAATAGACAATCCACTCATTCATTAACAGGCTCATCACCATCTGCGCCATCCTGCCTATTTCAGTTACAACATTGCCCGGCCTGTATTGTGCAGACACAAAAGATGATGCAAGCACAGCTATTACAATTAAGAGCAATAAGTACAGCTTTAGTCTGTTTTTATTTTTCATCTGTCTCCTCAAACTCGACAAACCATTTTTTAGATTCTTTATCATACCTGAATATAACATTATGCTTTTTAGAAGTGTCCAGCTCAAAGAGCATAGGCCTTGGTAAAGTAGTCTCAAAAGAAGATCCTCTTTTGTATAGTTTCCTTTTGAACTCTACCATATGATACTCCCTCTATTATTCGGACTACTTGCCGTGTTTTTAGGCAATGTAGTCCTTAATGTGTTTTCCATTAAGGCTTTTATTAAAAGGCTTAAAGAATATCTTCTCTTATAGAGTTTACGCTTAAATTCTACCATATTAAATACTTATTTTTTTACTTAATTTGTTTATTACTATTATACATATTAATTTACTTATATATAAAGCTTTTTATTTTCTATAATACTTATTTTTTTACATATTTATATATTTTTTTATTTATTAATTAATATACTTAATTATTTATAATTATTTTTACTTTAATAAATAATTATTAATTTCCTTATAAAAATACTTATTTAGAATATTTAGAATATTTTAAATATATTCAACATAAAATTTAAATATTAGTATGATTTTTCATACTAAATATGAAAGATAAAATTAAAGCTTTGTTTTTTAATGAGACTTTAAGAAGATGGCATTTTACAGATATTTTAAAAGAATCTGGTGTAAGCAGGGAACGTGTCAATTATTTTTTAAAAAAATTAATGCATGAAAAATTTATAATAAAGGTGAAAACAAAAGGAAAAATGCCATATTATAATGCAAACAGCTCTTCTTTAAAATTTCGTTCTGAAAAAAGGATTTATGGACTTAAATTGCTTGAGGAAAAAGGGTTATTTGAGCATATCAGCTCATTAAAAAATATAAAAACCGCTATTCTTTTCGGCAGTTTTTCAAGAGGGGACTGGAACAAGTCAAGTGATATTGATTTATTTATTTATGGCAAAGCTGAAGATTTTGAAAAAGGGAAATTTGAGAGTAAATTAAAAAGAGAAATAGAGCTCTTTAATTATAATCTCGCAAATGATATAAAAAAAGAATTAGATCCAAAACTGATTCCAAATATTATTAAAGGATTTTATATTAAAAATAATTTAGAACCATTTGAGGCAAGTGTAAATGCCTAAAGAAAGAACACCAAGAGAAGTCTACGAAGAGCTTGACCTGGATTGAAAATTTTTTGAGGCTGTCCGCAGAATGAGAAACCAGAATAAATACAAAGGTTCTGACATTACACAAGAGATGTGGAAAAAAATTGAGTTTCAGTTTGACTTATATGTTTCTTCTTTAAACAAAGAAATTGAAAAAAGAACAGAATTGATTTAATTTACATTTTATTAACTATTCTTAAGTAGTTAAAATAGAAAGATTTATATAGTTGGAAATATTTGGAAAGAGGAAGATGAGCCTAGGAGATATTTTAAAACAGTTTTTAGGAAAAGAAGAAAAAATTGGTGAAAAAGTAAAAGGCGCTTTAAAATTAATAGCTTCTGTTACAGGAATAACAGGGGATGGAAAATACGAACTTCCCTCTCTTGATTATTTATATGATGAAGAGAAGATGATTGAACATATAGTGAGAAGAGCTACTTCTTTTAGTCCTACAGAACATGACATTAAAGGTATAACTCTAGAAATCCATAGTAAGTTAGAACAAGAACTTGAAAATTTAGAAAATTACCCTGACCTTAATTTAATGAAAAAATTAAGTTATGGTATTGATATCCTGGATTTTACATTTGCAGCTTATACCTTAGGAGAATCATTTTTTGGAGATTTATTAAAAAAAGATTTGCCTGATGGTTATCATTTACAAAAACTAGATGCTGCTTTGAAAATTGCTTTTTTATTTTGGATTGACAGAGAAAGACCTGATGAACAGTATAGCTTTGGATACAGATTCCTAAAAAGACTGGCTGTTTATGAAGTAGTACAGGCCTTAAGAAAAGAGGCTGTTGCACTAGGAGAAAAAGTATTGGATATGACTAAACTTGATGAAAGAGTAAGAGATTATTTTTCAAATGAATTACCAGAAAGGATTAATGAAGTAAGAGAAAAAATTTCACAAAATAAACTTTACCAAGCTCTTGCAGGCCTTGTAGAACGTGGTCAGACAAGATTAACTGAAATAATAGAACTCACAACAGAAAGTTCAAAGTATTCTTCCTATCTTAAGGAATTGGTTGGTATTCATGATTTTTTAAAGTCAACGTATGAACAAATAGATGAATTTTTTGATAAAATACCAATAAAAATAGGAGCTGAAGAACTTGTATTTGAAATTCCGGATATGGTTCCTGCATATGCACTTGCAACAAATTTAATGATTAAGGAAATGCTGGTTTATGAAATATTAAGTGACATGGGTTACGTGAATGGATTACATGAGAGATATAAATCAAAACAACTAGAGGAATAATTAAGGAGCAGAAGGCTGAAACCCCTTAGAAGGTTGACTTTGCCGTAATTTCCTGATAAACGCAGATAATTCTTTTAAAATTTGTTTTAATTTATTTTCTTCATCACTAGTCAGTTCTCTAATCTTAGTTATTGAAATATGTTTTGCAGATCTTATTACTTTAATTATTTTCAATAAGTCTTTATATTCTGAGATTAATTGTATAATTTTATCAGCACTTCCTTCAGGAAGAAAGTCTAATTTTTCAATAGATTTATGAATAGTATCCATTTCTTCTGCTATTGTTCTTTCTTCAGGCTCTTCTTCTGTATCTATAGCTTGAAGTTTTATGAATTCTGCTGGTATTTCAAATGAGCCTGCCTCTTTATCCATAATCTGCTTTGAAACTGCATCTATGTGAATAAAAAAATCACGCAGTTCATTATACAATTGGATTAATTCTGCTAAAATAGTTCCAAATTCATCTTTGGAAATTACAAAATCATCTCTTTTTAATTTGCCTAATCTTCTTAATTCAGATAAACTAATATTAGGATCATAATTTACAGGAAATCTCAATGGTTCTTGATCCAATAAAACATAAGAGATATATACTATGTACTGACCTACTAAAAGATTTGTTAAAAATACAATCTCAAAATCTTTTTGTTCACCGTAATGCAAAACAGCTAACCTTTTCCTGTAAATTTCTTTGCTTGCCTTTACTCTTAATTTCCTTTGATAAAATAATTTTTTTACCCTGTTTCCAAAAGGTTCAACTTTGAAATCTATGCTATCTGTAATCTCTTTTCCATTAAAATATAATATTAACCTAACATAATAATAATTATCACTTTTTGTATTCATATTACTATTATCTTTAAGTGTAAATTTTATTCTTTTCATATTATTGAAGCTGCAGGTTTTATTTTAATTCTATAACATCTTTTTTTTACTTCATCAATATGCATTGTACTTGGCATTGCACAATTTGAAGGATTATCTTTTTGATGAGGATTAACTAAAATCCAATACCAGTCATCAATTAAGGATTCATCATTAGGTATTTTTAACATAACAGCAAATAATAAAATTTTAAATGGTTTTTCTTTTAAATTAACATTTATTCCATTTTTATCAATTTCACCATATCTGAAATTATCCCTCTGGGGAAATTCATCCAATCTCAATGGTCCCCTGGATTTTGCAACTTTTACACTTAATCCCCAGCCAGGCATACTTCGCGTTAATATGTTAAATTTTTCATATGTCAGTATGGGATCACGAAAATCAGGTCCAGTTTCATCTCCTGAATACAAACCTGATTTATAAGGACTTTCCACTTCATGAGATACTTGAATTACACCGCCTGAATTCGCTACAATAAGACCAAATTTAAATCTTGTTGGAGCCTCTTCACCAAATATTGCCTCATCTACGCATACTTCACTTGTTCTCTGCTCAACAGACTTAAATGGATAAGGTTGGGTATGTGTATAAAGTGGCTGATTGAAACTGCTTGGATCTGGAATTATTATCCTTCCGTCTTCATTACCCTGAGTATAAAATGTTACGATATCAAGCTGAGGAACTAATGGCGCTGGTTGTTCTGTTCCAGCATCTTCTCCTCTCTCTCCTGTCCCTGTTTGTCCAACTACTAACTTTACTTCTTCGCTATCTGCTTCATTATTTTCATTGTCTTTAACATGAACACTTATTTTGTAGGTTCCAATTGCAAAAGTGTGCGTTAATTCATTTGATCGTGTTTCATGCTCTGGTAATGTCTGCGGTTGATTATTTTGCAGGAGCTTTTGTATTTTCCATTTGTATTCTGTTATTGTATTGCTGCCGCCTTGTGTTTCGCAAAATATCCTTGCATTAGTCCCGTCATCAATAGTGACAGTTGCCTGCACAACATTTATATTATTGATTTTAGATATTTTTACACTTAATTTTGGTTTAATAGTATATTCATTATTTTCATCCATCTGGTCAAGATTATCTACATATTTTGTTTTAATCAGTACATAGCATGTGCCTTCTTGCTGTATGGAAGGTATTTTTACTGTTATTTTTTCTTCATTTTCAACCTGAAATTCCTGTAAACGAATAGGCATCATTGTTTGACTTGCCAAAAAAACCATTTCAACATCTCTGAAATTTCTTCCGATTATTTCACGCTCGCACTCTTCCCCGACATGACTTGAATTCTGTGGTTCAATATGTTCAACAATTGGTTTGGCTCTTATTCTAACTATTTTTCCTAAACTGCTTGAATTTGTTTTTCCAGCGCCATTTGTAACTAAAACCTCATAGTCTCCTGCAGAAGAATTTATTGGCACAATAAACTGGATAATACTGTCAGGATACTCAGGATGAATAATAAATTTTCCAGCTTCTGAATTATTTTCTATTCTATCAAATTCAATCTCGTTTTCCTGAGATTTTAATTTGACTTTAGTAGCGCCTGTAAAATTAGTACCTCTTACTGTTACTCTTCTTTTTTCATCATCTTCTATAGAATTCAGCATAAATCTATCTCTATCAGGACCAGAAGATGTATATTCAACCTCATCTATGCGCGGAACACCCCTTTCTGAAGAAGATTCTGAAGATCCTGTCCCTTTCTCAAGCTCAATATCAACCTGGCCCCATCCCGTAGTAATCTGTTTTGTAACTGAATTTTGCTTGAATCCTAAGGCCTTTGCTGTAAATTTAAGATTGCCTGTAGGAATTTTTTCAAAGAATCTGGCAGCAAGAGCATATGCCTCCCTTTGATTTTCAGGAAGCTGTGTTAATACTTCTCCCGGAACAGGTATCCCTTTAAGTGACTCCCCTGACGGCAGCATGACAGATATTTCTGCTGATTCAATAGCTTTTTTATCAGCAGAATCGATTGCAAATGCAAATACATTGGCATCACCAACATCTTCCGGCTTTCTTTTGCTTGGTTTAGCTGGAGCTTTTGGAGCTTTTTCTTCAGGAGATTTGCCTTCTTTTTCTTCTGGAATAGCTTCCTCTTCAGAAGGTTCACCCATTGAAAGTATCTCTGCAATCATAAATACAAGCAGGCCAATAAAAGCAACAAACCATCCTATTGAGGTAACATGCGGCTCAGTAACCAGATAGCCGAACCATACAAGTGACAATCCCATAAATAACAAGCCATATCTCCAAGCCTTATTTTCCTTATCCACTTCCCTGAAAGAAAAATAAACCAATGAAAATGCAGCTACAGCAATACTAATTGCAGAAAAAACAGCAAACGGGCCTAGTGTCCTGGCAACAATCGAACTAATAGATTCATGGCCCCCTAATGCAAATATCCCTAGGACAGACAATCCTGCCAATCCAAGACAGACTAATTTTCCGTATTTGTTCAGCTTTTTCTTTTCAGCGAAAGCTGGCAGATTGCTTAACCCTACGCCAAACAGGCCATAAAGCATCATAAAATAAAACAGGAAGCTTACAGTAAACCGGATATAATTATTCCGTGTAAAATCATAAAGTGTCCGGGAGGCTCTTTCAAGCACACTCTGGGCTAAAACAGGACTGCTTAAAATACTAACCAATATTATTAATATAATCAGTTTTTTACTGAATTTCATTGGTTTTCCTCGTCAATCTTCTGCTGTGCTAAAAATTCAATAGCATGGCTCCTGTTTGCAAAGATTCTCTGTTTTACTTTGGAGTCTATCCAGTCAAGAAGTTCTTTATCTAAAGATATTGTAATTCTTTCCTTCATGTGTATTACGAATACATATCTTATTTACATTTATAAT
>JAFGRO010000035.1 GCA_016935095.1 Candidatus Woesearchaeota archaeon | reverse complement strand
TGATTGTCAAATTGGCAGTACAACTGCCAATAATTATTAAGAATTCTAAGAATTAATGTGTTTCCTCACTTAACTTGACTTTGCCTGAAATTCGTTAAGTGTAATATTTAGTGAAAAGGTTAATATTTAATAAAAATCATAAAAAAGTTTATATAATAATTTATAATTCTGCAAATCAAAATATATAATATGAGTATTTAATTAGGGGGGATAAGATGAATTCAAAAAAACCAAGTTCTATAACTTCATTAATGGATGAGCAAAGAAGATTTCCACCATCAAAAGAATTTAGTGAAAAAGCACATATCAAATCAATGCAAGAATATAAAGAAATGTATAAGGAATCAATTGAAAATCCTCCAAAATTCTGGAATAAAATGGCTGGCAAATTAATTGACTGGTATGAAAAGCCAGATCCCGATAATATATTCACATGGGATGTTGAAGAGGCCAAGCACACCTGGTTTAAAGGTGCAAAATTAAATGTTACTTATAATTGTTTAGACAGACATTTGAAAACATGGAGAAAAAATAAAGCTGCACTTATCTGGGAGGGTGAACCGGGAGATGTTAAAACATATACTTACCAGCAGCTTCATTATGTTGTGTGTAAGTTTGCAAATGTTTTAAAAAAAAAAGGAGTTAAAAAAGGAGACAGAGTTATAACTTACCTTCCAATGATTCCTGAACTGGCAATTTCTATCCTTGCCTGTGCAAGAATCGGCGCTGTTCATTCTGTTGTATTCGGAGGATTCTCTGCTGAATCGCTAAAAGACAGGATTCTTGATTGTGATGCGTCGGTTGTATTAACAAGTGATGGCTCTTTAAGAAGAGGAAAAGTAGTACATCTAAAGAAAAGTGTAGATGAAGCATTAAAAGACTGTCCTGGTGTAAAAACAGCCATTGTAGTAAAAAGAGCTGAAAATGATATTGAGATGATGGATGGTAGAGATACCTGGTGGCATGAGGAAATAGACGAACCAGATATCACTGCTTTTTGTGAACCAGAAGTTATGGATGCAGAAGACCCGTTCTTTATTTTGTATACAAGCGGAACTACAGGAAAACCAAAAGGAGTCCTTCATACAACAGCAGGTTATCTACTATATGTTACCACAACATTCAAATATATTTTTGACTATAAAGATGATGATGTATATTGGTGCACTGCAGACATTGGCTGGATTACCGGACATAGTTATATTGTATACGGGCCTTTGGCAAATGGCGCAACTTCATTGATGTTTGAAGGCGTGCCGAATTATCCAAATAAAGACAGATTCTGGGAAGTAGTTGAAAAATATGGTATTAATATTTTCTACACTGCTCCAACTGCAATAAGAGCAATTGCTGCAATGGGTGATGAATGGGTAACTAGACGTGATTTGAGTTCATTAAGATTATTGGGAAGTGTGGGTGAACCAATTAACCCAGAAGCATGGATGTGGTACCATAAAACAGTCGGTAAAGAAAAATGTCCTATTGTAGATACTTATTGGCAATCTGAAACAGGGGGTGTAATAATTACCCCGCTGCCAGGTGCAATGACACTTAAACCAGGGGCTGCATTAAGACCTTTCTTAGGAATTGAACCAAAGGTAATTAAAGAAGATGGAAGTCCTGCCAAAGCCAATGAAGGCGGATATTTAATCATTAAAAAACCCTGGCCGGGAATGATGAGAACGGTTTATGGAGATCATCAGAGATGGAAGGAAACTTACTGGACAAGATTTCCCGGAGTGTACTTTACAGGAGACGGTGCCCGCATAGATAAAGACGGAGATTTCTGGCTAATGGGAAGAATTGATGATGTGGTAAATGTGTCAGGGCATAGGATCGGAACTGCGGAGGTTGAATCTGCACTTGTAAGCCATCCTGATGTTGCAGAAGCTGCCATTGTCCCAATTCCTCATAAGATCAAGGGGCAGGGATTATATGCTTTTGTAACTTTGAATGCAAACTCAAAAAAATCTCAAGAAGAGTTACGGGCAGAATTACTCGCTACTGTAACTAAAGTAATCGGACCTATTGCCAAACCAGACAGGATACAGTTCTGTAACGGTATGCCTAAAACCCGCTCAGGGAAAATCATGAGAAGAATCATGAGAAAGATTGCAGAAGGCGCTGACAAAGAAGGCGTAGGCAATACAACAACATTAGCAGATCCATCTGTGGTCGACGAACTTATTGAAGGAAGAGACACACAATAAAAATGAAAAAAGAAACTAAAAGATGGCTGGTTGTTGCAGGAGCGCTGCTTGTCCAGATTTGCCTTGGAGCAATTTACTCCTGGAGTGTGTTTGTAAAACCTCTTGAAGATACTTTTCATTTCACAAGAACTCAAACCCAGATTATTTTTTCAGTTGCACTGGCTACTTTTGCATTAGTAATGATTTTTGCAGGTAAATGGCAGGACAGAGCTGGCCCGAAAAAAGTTGCAATTACAGGGGGAATTGTGCTTGGTTTAGGCTATATCCTTGCGGGGTCACTTGCTGTATATGTACCACCCAGTTTAATATTCTATTTTATTACCGGAACAGTCGGGCTAATAGGCGGAGCAGGAATTGGTTTTGCTTATGTGTGCCCAATAGCAGCATGTGTCAAATGGTTTCCTGATAAACGCGGTTTAATAACAGGATTGGCAGTAGCCGGTTTCGGGGGGGGAGCATGGATTTTTGCAAAATTAGCTACTTCATTAATTGGTTCTTACGGAGTAATCCAGACTTTCCTTTATCTTGGGCTAATTTTTCTGATTGCTGTAAGTGCCGGTTCATTGACATTATCAAATCCTCCTAAAAATTGGAAACCTAAAAGATGGAAAGCAGCCAAAAAAAAGACAAATAAAAAAGCATCTAAAGAGAACTTTACATGGCAGGAAATGGTTAAAACATCTCAGTTCTGGTCTTTATGGTCAATGTATATGTTCGGAGCTGCTGCCGGATTACTTGTAATCGGCAACCTTAAACCTTTTGGGGTATTTTCAGGAATGAGTGCTGAAGTAGCAGGAAGTGCTGTAGGAATTCTGGCTTTATTTAATGCTGCAGGAAGAATTATGTGGGGGATGATTTCAGACAGGATAGGAAGGACTAAATCAATGCTCATCATGTTCCTTCTACAGGGAGGAATGATGCTATCTCTGATGAAGATGGGCGCTTCTCCGTTATTGTTAGGCATTGCTGCTGCCTGGGTTGGCTTTAATTTTGGGGGAAATTTCGCATTATTCCCCTCTGCGACTGTAGACTTTTTCGGAACACAAAACCTGGGGGTGAACTATGGCTTTGTTTTCACTTCATATGGTGTTGCCGGTATTGTAGGACCAATTCTGGGAGGAAGTGTTTTTGATTTAACTGGGAGTTATCTCTATGCATTTATTCCGGCAGGTATTGTGTGTCTAATTGCAGCAGGGCTTTCTCTGATTACAAAGCATCCCTTCCATAAATAATAAATGAGGTTTGATTTTATATGAATTCTGTTTCTTTGATTAAACCTCCTAAAAGCCGGGTCTTAAAAGCCGGCAAAGTATCACTTTCACCTGATGAGGAAATCGATGAGCATATTACTTTAAACCGCGAGGAATTAATTTACATATTAAAAGGAAGAGCGACATTGTTTGTTGAAGGAGAAAAAATTTGTTTAAACGAAAAAGAATTTTATTATATTAAAAAAGACATAAAACACAAAGTAAAGAATGAATCTAATTTTGTTACAGAATATCTTTATATTGTTGGCCTGATTTAATTATGATCGTGAAAAACATCAAAAAAATGATTCCTTTGGTGTTTAATATAAGCAGCTGTTTCTTTAAATGATTTTAAGTTTTTTAAGGACGCCCTGATAATTCTACATTTTGGATTAATATTTTTGATTTCATTGATATAATTAATTTCATTGAATTCAATCACTCCACTCAGATCTGTTTTGGAAAGAATAACCATTTGTGCATCCATAAAAATAAAAGGGTATTTTGCTGGTTTGTCTTCACCTTCGGTAACTGAACTTACAAGTACATTCATGTGCTGGCCGATTTTTACTCCTGCCGGGCACACGAGATTACCGACATTCTCTATTACAAGATATTTTTTTCCATCCAATTTAATATTAGGTAATGCCTGATTTATCATATGCGCATTTAAATGACACCCACTATGGGTGTTAATCTGATAGCTTTCTATGTGTCTTTTTTCAATTCTTTTTTTGTCAATATCTGACTCAAGGTCGCCCTGAATCACTGCAATTTCGTCTGATTTAAGAAATTCGGAAATCTGCTCGATAACAGTTGTCTTGCCAGAACCGGGTGAACCCATGATATTAATGCAGAATATCTGGTTTTTTTTAAGAAATTCTGAAATCTGTTCTGCTAGAGTATCATTTATTTCATTTAAAGATTTATCAATCCTGGTTCTTTTAGGTGTCTCCTGTTTATGATTTTCACAACCGCATTCTTTACACATAATATCAACCTGTCTGAATCTCCAAAAGCCTTATATCTCTGCCTTGAATTATTTCAATATTAGTTGAATCACAGCAAGGGCAAAAAATATCATATATTGTTTTGATTTTGCTTTTTTTATTGCAGCCATTGCATTGCATTTCTGCCTGGATTTCATTAATAATTAAAGCTGAGTTATGAAGTAATGGCTGCTCTTTTTTCAATATGTTGTAATAATACAATATCGGTTCTTTTTTATATGTTGTCAGGCTGCCTAATTCCAAAACTATATTTTTAGGATTTGTAATTTTATTTTTATTGCATTCAGATTTAATCAGTTCTATTAAATCTTTTGTTATTGAAAGCTCGTGCATTTTAACAAATCCTGGGAATAATTCTTCCAATAGGCATTGGTAAAATCCTCTTGCCGAGAATTGTCTGGATAATTAATTTGTTATTTTCAGTAATAGTTCCGATTATTGATGCCTGTTTATTGAATAATTTTAATCTTTTTTCAACGCTCTCTGCATTTTCCGGAGAGGCTATACAAATAAATCTTCCCTCGCTAGCTAATTCATATAAATTAATGCCGAGCATCTCGCTTAATTTTTTGACTTCTTTTTTTACAGGTATTGCTTCCTCATCCAGAAGAACTCCTATCTTGTTTTTTTCAGATATTTCATTCAGATTTGCAGCAAGACCTCCTCTTGTTATGTCTTTTGCAATTTTTATAATATCCTTCACTGCCTGGATTTCCTCTACAAGAGGTTTAGAATCTGTGATAATGCTTGTTTTGTAATCAAACCTTTTTGAAAGCAGTGCAACAGCATGCTCTCCAATGCCTCCTGATATAATTACTTTGTCCCCTGTTTTGATTTTTTTAGTTAATAACTCATTGTCATTGATAATACCAACTCCAGACGTGTTAATTATGATTTTATCTATCTTGTTTTTTTCCATGACTTTTGTATCTCCTGTGACTATTGGAACACTTGTTTTTTTAGAAAGCAGGTTTATTGAATTAATTATTTTTTTTAAATCTTTCACAGAAAAACCCTCTTCAATAACAAGTGAAAGAGACAAACCAAGAGGAACAGCACCAAGGACTGCAAGATCATTTACAGTCCCGCAGAACGCAATATGGCCAATATCCCCTCCCGGAAAAAAAATAGGATTAATTGTAAAAGAATCTGTTGTAAAAACCAGCCTTTTATTATTGCCAATATCCAGAGTAGAGGAATCATCATCATAATCCTGCCATTGCGCTCTGTTTGAAAAATTAAAGCTTTTGATTAGTTCATGCATCTCTTTGCCGCCTGCTCCGTGAGATAAATTTATGAAATCTTTCATGTTTTTATTGATTCCCCTCTCTTAATTAGTGATATTGTATCACAACAACCTTTGAATTATAAAAAGAAGTTCCCTTATACCAATAAGTTTTACGTTCCTCGGAGTTTTTGTGAGGAAAAAGTTCCTTAAACCGTTGATCAGATAAGTAAAAGACACCTCCTTCTTCTTCAATATATTCCCCCCACGGACCAAAACCGATAGTGTTGCCATCTTGTCTCATAATAATAGGTGCAGTAATTGTCTGATCAAGATGACCTATCTTTAAATCAGGATATTCCCTTTTCGGATAATGGATTTTTGTAATATAATCTACAAATAAACCATAATAATTACTTCTTAGAGGATAACTTCCCGTAATCCAAATTTCAAGAGGCAAATCATTACCTGGGTCAACTATAAATGTAGGAATTACCCATAAATTCCGTAGAGGTTCATTATATGATTCTTTTCCATAAATAATTGTATTCTCTATCTTACTCCATGTCTCATGTGTTATTATCCATGAGAATTGCATAACAGGATAATCTGCAAACTTGTGCAAGATAAATTCTTTACCATTCATTAAGTAAAGAGTATTCTCTATAATAACTAATCCACCAATTGAAGAAAGCACATCTGATTCAGTAATATAAGGATTAATAGTTCCATCAGGATTTAGTGCAGTATATTTTCCTGTATTTATTAATTCTATTTTACTTGCTAGATCTGTTATTTGTTCATGGTTAACTCCTGATATCATGTCCTCTTCTAGTCCAAAATCATAGGGCATAATTTCTGGTGTCATAAACAATCCATCTCGCTGTTGTCTATGAGTAATTGTTGATACTTTGAATTCTCCCTGAGATGTCAATTCTTTAAAATTGCCTTCTCTGTCATAAGTTTCTGAAGCAGAAAATGTGATTAGGTCTCCATTTATAGTCAATAAAGGCAAAGGAAGAGTCATTGCTGTTAGAGGTGAAATAATTTTTTCAAAATCATCTAAAAATTCAATTCGTGATTTGGACTTGATATTAGTAGGAATGTCTGTGTCTTCAAAAGAAAGGATTTTAGATTTTAAACCTTTAGCTAATTGAACTCTATAATAACATAATCCAAAAAATGGTTGAGAATACTCATTATTATTAGGATGTGTAGGATAAATAAATTCTTCTCCTTCTATTTCATATTGCTTTTCAAGACAACTTTCACAATTTCCTGGCAATAGTTCTCCTTCAATCCAATTACCAAATAAAGATGTCATTAAACTGTCTTCAACAATATGCTCCCAGGGTTTTAGATTAGTGACAATTGGAATTTCTAATGCAGAAGTAACACCAGGTTCTTCTGTGCTTGATTCTGGGCTCCCTCCTGCAGATGATTCAGAGGGAGTAGTATCAGTTTTTTCTGTTATTGGAATTTTAGTCTTTTCTTGATCTGAACTAGGAGGACATCCTTCATGTGGTCCAATACAGCAACAAGTACAATCAGGTGTTTCCTTTCCATAAGGATATGTTGGCCCAATAACTCTATCATCTTCCCAACTGCCATCAGGGCAACAATAAGAGGACAAACCCAATTTTTCTAATGTTGCTTTATTATTAGAATATATTTCTTCACATGAATAATCATAAACATAAACAAAATCAACCTGTCCTGTTGCATATTCAAATACTGTCTGAACATTAAAGTCTCTTGCACATTTTCCTTTTAGCCCAACAACGCAGTACATGCAGTCAGGAGTAGTTCCTAATTGTCTACTATATCGATTATAATCCCATAAAGAATAACATTCTTCATCAAGACTTTCCATCTGATTTTTTGTGAATAATGCGCTGCCTGGAAATCCTGATCTTGTACCATATGTTTTGCCTTCACAGCAATAAGTGTATACTGGTTCTCCCTCCCAGGAAGTGCCCTTGAGCTTACTTGAAGGAAGTACTTCTTCACAAGGAATATCTGGGTTATCCTCTATCCAGATTCCATCAATAATATAAGTTTCTCCTTCACGAGAGGGTACACAGCTGTTAATTAAAAATAATAAACAAATCAATTTAATTGTTATTCCTAATGAACATTTATTACTATTCATGTTGTATCAACTTAGTTCAGTATTTATTAACTTTTCCTCATTTTCCATACATATAAGCAATTGCACAGCTTCCCTCTGCTGAAACCATACAGGCACCTTTTGGATTTTCAGGCGTGCAGGTTTTCCTATAAAGGGGGCATTCATCAGGCTGAATCAATCCCTTAAGTATTTCCCCGCACCTGCATGCACTCTTTTTTGGAAGAGGAACAGCATTAAAGATTTTTTTATATTTAAGTTTTGCATTTAATTTTTCATTCTTAACTTCTAATCCTGATAAAGGAATCATCCCAAGTCCCCGCCATTCACTGTCTGCAGTATAAAAATACTTTTTAAGTAATTCCTGTGCAATTTCATTTCCTTCTTCTTTTACTGCTTCAGGGTATGCGTTGATTACAATATTTTTATTGTTTTTTATCAGTTCGACTAAGATTCTTATTGCTCTAAGAATTCGTTCAGCAGTAAAGCCGGATATAACCTGGGGGATTTTGATTTTTCTATATTGCCTTAAGCCGGTTATTGTAGAAACATGGCCAGGATCAATAAAACCGTCTATTTTAATCTCCCCCCTAATCAGAGCATGTAATGCAGGGGGTATTAATTTATGGACTGAATATACACAGATATTATTTTTTAAAAGAAACGCAGTCATTGGAGCAGTAGTTTCAAACCCAATCCCAAAAAACACAATATCTGGATAAGTTTTTTTTAAATTGATTAGTTCAGTAGTTGAATAAATCTCAAATATTTTTGCGCCTTTTGCTTTTATATCTTCGAGATTGTCTGTGCTTCCCGGGACTCTCATCATATCTCCGTATGTTGCTATTGGGATGCCTGATTTTGCCAGTTCAATAATGCAGTCAATATCATGCTGTGAGCTTACGCAGACAGGACATCCCGGCCCAGAAATTAATCTTATATTTGCAGGAAGGATCTCCCTTATCCCATATTTCAAAATCACGTTGGTATGGCCGCCGCAGATTTCCATGAGGTTAATGTTCTTTTTAATACTCTGAGAAATCCTTTTTATTTCCGTAATATGCTGATTAATAGTTTCTTTTTCATTCATCTTTCATTAAGGCTTCATTTCAGTTTCAACCATCATATTTCTTATAATCCTAAGAGATTCCTCTGCAGATTTTTCATCCATCTTTTCAATTGCAAACCCTGCATGAATCAATATATAATCCCCTTTTTTAACATCTTCCAGAAGAGAGATATTTGTCTCTTTTATTATGCCCCCGTAATCTACTGTTGCGTTCTCTTTTTTTAGTTCAATTATTTTAGCCGGGATTGCATAGCACATTTTCGCTTTTTTCTTATACAATTCTTAAGATAATATCCAAAATCTCTTTTTTTATTTTTGGAATTTTTTTTATTATATCATCACTTAATTTATTATTCACTGTTTTGATTTTTCTGACTTTTATTCCGATCAAATTAATCTTTTTCAAATCAGGATAATTCATCCTGAGAAGTTGGACAGTCTGCTCAATCCCAAGGTCATGAGCCGAAACCAGGTTTAAATCATTTTTCAGGTCTTTTTCTTCAAGCAAAGCTAATTCTCCAATATTATTTACTGAGTATACTGCATCAACAATAATTAGTTTATCCTTTTCTTCAATATAATTAATTAAATCCAGACCAAAAACACCGAGTTCATATAATTCAAACTTTTTAAGTTCAGGATAATTTTTTAATTCATTAAATAAAAAAGGCCCAATGCCGTCATCGCCCATTAAAGGGTTTCCGATAAAAAAAATTTTAATAGTCATTTTCAATTCAGGTTTGCAATACAAGACTGGCCGAAACTTATCCCTCCATCTCCAGGTGGAGCGAATTTATTTAATAAAACACCTTTTTTGAGCATATACGCAGAGATAAATTTATTATATGATACTCCTCCTGAAAAGACAATCTTTTTTTTCCCATTATATTTTTCAATATTATATCTCTGTGCAATTTTATATAATCCTCTTGCTAAATAATCCTGTGCAGTCTTGGCTAGTCTTTTTTTAATTTGTATAGTTGCATTTTTTTTTAATTTCTGGATTATGAATTCAAACAGGGGTGTTGTTTTTAAAATATAAGTTGAATTAATTTTTTCAATTACAGGATTTAATTCAAAGCTTTTTGAATTCCCTGTAAAGCTCTCCAAAATCATTGGAGCTCTTCCCTCATATGTGTTTAAATCACATAAACCAAGAAGCGCAGCTACTGCATCAAGAACCCTGCCTGTTGAACTGGTTTTCATTATATTGAAGTTTTCTTTTAATTGATTTAAGTAAAGCAGTGTCTCTTTTTTATTAAATAGTCTTAAATCCAGAATTTCATTTTTATCCATAAATTTTGAAAGAATCCCGACCAGCATTTTTTTAGGGAAATTTATTGAATTTTCTCCTATCATTGGATGCTCTTCCAGATGGCTTATTCTTTTAAAAGAGTTTTCATTTACATCAAATATTTCACCGCCCCATATTTTACCATCAATGCCATAGCCAGTGCCATCACACGCAATACCAATATAATCCCTTAAATTATATTCAAGCGCAACACCCGCAACATGGGCATGGTGGTGCTGGATTTTTTTTAACCTTATCTTATTTTTATAAGAAAATTTCTCTGCAAACAGTGTTGTATTAAATAAAGGATGCATATCACAGGCTACCTGCTCCGGCTTTAATCCTGTAAATTTGATGAATTTTTGCAGTGAATCTTTAAAAAATTCAAAAGTCATAAGCTTTGAAGTTGTTCCTATGTACTGTGACAGGAATACCTTGGATTCATTTACAACTGCAAATGCATTTTTCAACTCTGCACCTAATGAAAGAGTCTGCTTGTATCCTCTCTTTTGATTAAAACAAAACGGACTAGGTGTAAATCCACGGGATCTCCTGATAAATAAAGGATGATTCTCTGCTTTGTTATTTATTTTATATTCAATGATCTTAATCACAGAATCATCGCACCTGTTGATTATTTTTCTTGTATGTGTCAATATATAATCAATCCCAGATAGTGTTTTTTCATCTATTGACAGAGGCTGGCCGGAAATATTTGCAGAAGTCATAATCAACGGCTCATCAATGAAATCAAATAACAGATAATGCAATGCTGTATAAGGCAGCATTACACCTATGCTGCTTAATTCTGAAGCCTGCTTAAAGGAGTCAGGATTTTTTTTATCTAATATAAGGATTGGTCTTTCCAGGCTTTGTATAAGTTTTTTTTCAAAATTATTAAATTTCGCAATTCTTTTTAACATTTTTAAATCCCGGACCATTATTGCAAATGGTTTGTTTGCACGGTTAATCTTTTTCATCCTGAGTTTTTTTATAGTTGCATTATCACCTCTACAGCACAGATGAAACCCGCCTACGCCTTTGATTGCTACTATCTCACCCTGTAAAATCTTTTCACAGGCAGATTTAATTGCATTATTATTTATAGATTTATTTTTAGTCTTTGTATCATTTGTCTTATCAATAAAATAAAGCTCTGGTCCGCAGTTCTTGCATGCAATTGTCTGTGCATGGTACCTCCTGTTCAAGGGGTCTGTGTATTCTTTTCTGCATTCATCACACATCTTGAATTCATCCATTGATGTAAACGGCCTGTCATAGGGATAATCAAAAATCATTGAGAATCTGGGCCCGCAATTAGTGCATGTTATAAAGTAATAATTGAATCTCCTGTTTTGTTTATCCCTTAATTCTTTTAAGCAATCGTTACAAAGAAAAATATCTGCTGGGATTTGTGAAATTCCCTTGCTTTTTGAGCTTTTAATTATTGAAAATCCTTCAAAGTTTTTATTAAGTTCAATCTTTTTGAGTTTATAAGAATCTATTTTTGCTAATGGTGGCTTGTTTTTCAGTATTTTAATAAAATCTTTTTTATTTACAATTATTTCAACTCCTGGACCTGTATTTTTAACATATCCATTTAATTTTCTTTTTACAGCTTCCCGATATATAAACGGCCTGAAGCCAACTCCCTGTACTATCCCCTTTATTGTTACTTTATAATAAACTGGCATAATTTAAAAGAAATAATCTTATGTTTAAATTGATTTATGCTAAAAGACGAAGGTCTTTTCAGCATAATTTATTTATTATCTTCCTGTATTTCTTAGACGTGCCTGCAAACTTAATAAAGGTTCTCCTTATCTGTTCTTTAGATATATTGAATTTCTCAAAAACCTTTATACGGGCATCAACATCCGCTGTTGGCAAAGGACCTCTACAGCCCTGGCAGGGGATTCCCTCACTTGTACAAAGGGCCTTGCATCCGCCATATGTAATAGCTCCCATGCAGGGGAGATGCTTTGTTGCAAGTAAACAGGGATTGCCTTTCTGCCTGCACTCCACGCATACAGGATACTCATGCTCTTTTGGAATCTTTGGAAAAGACTTTGCAAATTCAATTATTTCTGTTTTTATTACAGGGCATCCGCGCATATAATAATCAACTTTGACCCAATTGCCAATACCAAATACCTTTTTCAGTGAATGCTCTTTCATCTTAGAGCCATAGACTTCTTCAGTTAATTCATTTTTGTCTTCAAAATCAGAAATAGTAGCTATGCCTCCGTATGTCGCGCATGTTCCGTATGCCACAATAAACTTTGTTTTTTCTCTTAGTTTTTTTAATTCAAATACCTGCTCTTTGTTTGTGATCGCACCTTCAACAAAAACAACATCATAATCAGCTAATTCTTTTTTTTCTTCAATCAAAGGGAAAAAAACAAAATTAAATTTTTTCAGAATATCAAAAGCCTCCTCCATATTAAGCAATTCTACCTGGCAGCCTGAACAGCTTGTAAAGGAGTAAAGTGCTGATTTGATTTTCTGCATAAAAATAATTAAAACAGAAATAGAATATAAATGTAGTGGGAAAAAAACTTCTATTCCTAAGGTTCAAATAAAGGAACTCTACAGATTTTTTCATCCTCTTCACATTCAGTTCCTCCTCCAAGACAAACCTTATATTCGTCCCCACACACCCAGATAGCTCTGCATAAATAAGGACATGCAAATCCTTCTAAACTAATGCTACAATATGCACAAGGATCAAAACCACATTGATTATTGGGATTAGGAGTTCCCATTACAGAATATTTAATCTCTTCTTCAGAATCACATACTCCTTCAATATGTCCTGTATATTGAAGTTCTTCTGGCACAATATTCCCAGAACATCGTTCAGATTCTCCTTTAGGACAATAATCTGGGTAAGGATTAGCACAACTTTTTGGAAAAATTAAATTAAGATCTAATATCCTTGCTCCTGAAGATGATTCTTGTCTAATCCAATAATCATACAAATATTCATCGCATACATTAAATAAATGAGCTAGTTCATGAACAAATGTGATGAAACCATAATTTTCATCGAAATCATCTCTATATTCTGGAGGGGTTTCTTCCCTGACTATCATTGCATAGGTCTCTTTTCCTTTATAAGCATATGCACTCTCGTGTACAAATAAAGCACTCCCGCCCTCACTATTTTCAATACTCGCATAATCACTTGATAATCCTATAACTTTTGCATAATTTATTCCAAGATTCTCTGCTATTTTTTTCCCGCATATATATAAATTTTCATGATAATTATCTAAATCAGGAATATCTCTCGTAAAAGTATCATTGATAAATAAACAACTTTTTTCAGTGTTATGTTGAAATTCTTCAATTGGAACGAAAAAGAAACCAACTTGTTGATTTTTAAATGGAGTTAAATCAATAAATAGATTTGCTCTTAGTAAAGCCGCTTGATAAAAGTCATTTTCTTTATTTTCATTATCAAATCTAGCAGATATTCTAGATTCCTCTTCAATCGAGTCTTTTCTTTCTTTTATTTTTTCAGGATCTTTTAAATTTATATAAGTTTCATCATCTGCAAGTTCAAATAAAAGTTCTGTTTTTATGATCCTATATTTTATCCAATCAATATCCCAATCATCAATCGGTAAAACAATAAAATTCTGAGGACAGGTATTTTCTTTAATAAAATTCTCAGATTCAGTAACATAACCCTTTGACTCAATACATTTAACATAATCTAACATATCTTTATTAATTGCAGGACAACCATTGGAAAGAAATGTAGGAGTAAATTGACATTCATCTAAATTATATTCTTCTTCAACTTGAAACTCTTGTACTTCTTGTCGAGGACATTCTTCTTCAGTTGGTTCTCCACTACAGGTTCCTTTTCCTTCAACATCAATCCCACAAAAAACAGGAAATCCATCTATTAAAAGAGCATACCATTTATATCCATCTTTATCATATTGATCAACTTTATAAATAACACAACCACACTTTCCAAAAATAGTTCCAAGATTTTCTAGAGCAGGAAAATCTCTTGAATAATCCATAACCTCTGGATAAATTAAACCTGGTCCTGCTCTAAATCCAATTTCTGAAATATAATCTTCTTTATCAACAAATTGAATAAATTCCTCACAAAAATAATAAGGATGTTCTGCAAGATCTAATCCTGAAACAGGAGTTACAGTAGCTTCTGGTTTTATAGTACTGATCTCAGGAGAGGGTGTTGGAGTAATTTCTGGAGAGGTGGAGGGTGTGTCTGTTGGTAAGGGTGTGGGGGAGGGTGTACTCTCTGTATTTTTTTTGCATGAACCCAATATAAAAAGTAAAAGCATTATAGAAAAAATTAATTTATTTTTCATTATTCTTCTTATCTGTAAATAAGATATATAAAGTTATTGATTGATTAGTTAAAAAAACTATTCATACTATATTCAAATTCTCTCAATCTTCAATCTGAGAAAATGCGCTGCACAGCTCAAACAAGGATCATATGCCCTGATTAATTTTTCAATCTCTGTTATAACTTCCTTCTCTTCTTTATCAAGTATTCCCGGAATAAATTGCCAGAGGTCTTTCTCAATATTATTTAAGTTCTGTGTTGTGGGTGCAATTATATTTGCCTTTTGAATAAATCCCCTGTCATCAATTTCATATTCATGATATACTGTGCCCCGGGGAACTTCCAATGCAGCTATTCCATGACCTGCTTTTATTTCATATTTAACCGGTTCTTCTTGCTGCAAGTTCAGATTTTCTAATAATTTGATGCACTCATCTGTCAGGTGAATTAATTCAATTGCCTGAGCAATATTGTTCATAAAAGGATTATAGTTCGGAAAAATTAATCCTGCTTCCTGAACTGCATGTTTTGCAGAATCATTTAATTTATCATAGTTAATATTCACCCTAGAAAGCGAGCCGACAAAAAAAGGCATATTGCTCGTTGTTGAGACGAATTTTGCAGAAGAAGTGTCTTTTACACTTTCATTAAAAACTGTTTTGTAATCTCTTTGTTCAACATTAATTCCCCCGCTGGAAACAATTCTTCCTTCATAAAAAGCATATTCATTATTGTCTTGGAGAGAAACATATTCTGTTTTTCTTTCAAATTCCGGAATCTGCAAAGTTGTTAATAATTTGAAAGCTGCCAGCATTTCAGGCCTGGCTTCTCTAAGTCTTTCCAATAAATCATCCAGTTTCTGTTTTTCAGGAAGTTTTGAAAATCCTCCTACAAGGGGAGTAACACAATGAACATCCCTTCCTCCAATAGTTGTGCAGATGTCATTAGCCAGTTTTTTTAATTTAAGTGCCATCTTCACTTCATTTGCATACTTTTCAGCCATTGCAATTGCACTCTCATATCCAAGAAAATCAGGCAGTGCCAAAAAAAACAAATGAAGAACATGGCTTTGCAAAACAGAGCCATATAAAATCAGTTTTCTTAATATTTTAGCCTGAGGCGTTAATTCAACATTAAGTGCATTTTCAATTGCTTTAAGGCTGCATAGTAAATGTGATTGAGAGCATACACCGCAGATTCTTGAAACAATATGGTGGACTTCATCATATTTTCTGCCTTTAAGAAATCCTTCAAAATAACGGGCACCTTCAACACCGTCCAAGCTTAGCTCTTTTAGTTGATTATCTTCGATTTTTAAATTTAGGTCAGCATGTCCCTCAATTTTTGAAATATGATCTAGTTTAATTGTTCCCATTTTTTACAAGTTCCTCAATCTTATTATAAAGCTCATCTACTCCAGTATATTTTCTAACCATTTTTAAAATTTCCTCATCAGAAACACCATTTTCTTTCATTATTCTGATTCCCGCTTTAAGGTTCAGGTCCTCCAGCGGACCGCGGCAGCCATCACATGGCTGGTTATTAGAAGGGCACACAGCATTGCAGCCGCCGTGCGTCATTGGTCCCAGGCATTTGCCTTTTTCCTCAAATTGGCAGACATTTTCATTAAACCTGCATTCAACACAAACCGGATTATTATCTTCTTTGGGGAGCTTTCCGATTAACAGCTGTTTTAATACTTTCACAAAGTCCCATTTATCTATCGGGCAGCCCCTTATAGAATAATCAACTTTTACATATTTGCTGAGAGGCTCTGCTTTAATATCTCTGGTCTGCTGCGGATGTTTGTCATTATAAGCAGCCTTTTTTACTTCATTTTCATCCATAAAATGGATGTTTGATTGCAAGCCGCCGTGCGTCGCACATGTTCCCAGAGCAATTAATATTTTTGAATCGTCTCTTATTTTTTTTATTTTTTCAATTTCCTCTTCTTTTGAAACAGATCCTTCAACAATAGCAATATCGTATGGTCCTGGTTCCTTAACCTCTTTTCCTATCCTGAAATTTACCAAATCAATCTTTCCAAGAATATCTAATAAATGATCCTCTAAGTTTAATATCTCTACCTGGCAGCCATCACAGCTTGTTAAATCGAATATTGCAACTCTTGGTTTCATTTAATCAACCATCCCTTTAACTTCTTTATAACAAAAAACAGGCCCGTCTTTGCAAACATATTTATTGCCGACCATGCAATGCCCGCATTTTCCTACACCGCATTGCATCATTCTCTCTAATGAAACATAAACCTGTTCATCCGTAAAACCTATTTTTTCCAGACTTTGAACAGTAACTTTAATCATAATAGGTGGACCGCAGATAATTACAATCCTGTTTTCAGCTTTAATCCCCGATTGCTCAATTATCGAATTTAAAAAACCAACATTTCCTGACCAGCCTTCATAAGGCTTATCTATTGTGATTGTAAAATTGAATTTCTCTTTCCATCTGTCATAATCATATTTAAACAAGAATTCTTCAGGAGATCTAAAACCGAAAAAGAGATGCACTTCTCCGTAATCTTGTCTGTGTTTTTCAACATACTCAATTACAGTCCTAATAGGAGCAACACCTGTTCCTCCCCCAACAATAACAAGGTCTTTTCCTTTAAATTTATCCATGGGAAAACCATTGCCATACGGGCCCCTAACCCCTATTTTGTCTCCTTGACTTAAATTAATAATAGCTTTGCTGACACTTCCGACTGAACGGACAGTCATATCAACAAAATCAGGTGAGTAAGATGCGCTTCCAAAAGGTGCCTCACCAATACCAAAAACAGAAACCTCATAAAACTGGCCGGGTTTTGGATTTGAAGTGTCTTTTACACGAATAGTTTTAATGTCTTTTGTCTCTTCAAAAACTTTATCTATACGCAATAGTTCCGGCTTGTATATGTTTGTCATTTTTTACAGCTTGTTTATGATTTCGGTCATATCAATTTTTGCAGGGCAGTTTGTTATGCATCTGCCGCAACCAACACACATGTGCTTGCCATATTGATCCTTAAAATAATCTAATTTATGATAATAGCGATGTTTAAATCTAGAATCACGGCCTTCTCTGAAAACATGGCCGCCCGCCACACCAGTATAATTTTTCAATTGACAGGAAGCATCTATCCTTATCCTAGATCCGGATTCCAAATCAAGATTAGGGTCATCCCTAACATCAAAACAACCGCAAGTTGGACAGGTTGTAGTGCATCCTGCACAGCTGAAGCATTTTTCAGATTCTTCCTTCCAAACAGGGCTATCAAATGAAGTTTTTAATTTTGAGATTTGTTCTTCTGATAAAGATTTTTCACAATTTAGCTCTGCTTGTGGTTCTTCCTCTGTTTGCTCAAGATTATTTGTAAATCCTCGAGCTTTTTCAGAACCTGACTTTATAATATAATAATCCCCTTTATCAAAAAACAACAGATCATATCCTCGTTCTAATTTATCTGTTCCGAGGCTGGAAGAAAATTCATTTTCCCCTGGCTTATTGTTTGCTAATGCAAAAATTATTGTGTTGTTTCTTTTTGTTTTATAATAAATGTCTTCTAAGTCCTCTCCCAAAAGAAGCTTATCCATAATAAGCAATGCATGAACATCACAAGGTTTAATGCCAAAAATAATTCTTTTTTTATTATCTAATTCTTCCTGAATATCTTCTTTTGTATATTTGAACAGCACTTGTTTATTCGGAAGAAAATATTTTTTTAAAGAATATCTGCTGTTTCCAAAATCCAGTATAATCTTGTCTGTATTTGATATTTGTTTGAATTTAATTAATGAATTATCATTGACAGGTGCTATTACTTCATATTCATTCATTAATGAAGCTAGAAAATCACCAATTTTTTGCTTAGAAAGTCTATAATTCATTGAATTAGTAAATTAAATACTGATTTTTAAACTTTTTGGCAGGATTTACAGAGGAAAAAACAAAAAAAGGAAAATTATTAATTAAGCAGGATTTTTATAAAATATATAATAAAAAAGGTGTAAAAAAATGAATGAAGAACTCAGACAGATTATCAATAAAGCAATTAAGCAGGAAGAATATTTTTATGATTTATACACTTCAGGGGCTGAAAAAACAGAAGTTGTATCTGCTAAAACATTATTATTAAAACTAGCTAGAGAAGAAAACAAGCATAAAGAAAAGCTTGAAGAATTAGATTCTGAAAATTTACATTTAATTCCAGGCAAATTTGAATCTGTTAATCTTGATCAGGAATTAATGCTGACTCCTATTGATGAATTCAAAAGCATTAAAGATGTTTTTGATTTTGCAATCAAATCTGAAATCAATGCAAATGAAATGTACAGGAACATTGCTGAAAATGTTTCTGAAGATAAAGCAAAAAAACTATTTGTATTTTTAGCAGGTGAAGAAAAAAAGCATGAGGAATTATTAAATAGAGAACTGGAAAATCTGGAAATATGAGATACTCACGCCAAATTATTCTGGATAAAATAGGAAAAAAAGGCCAGCAGATTCTATGCAAGAGTTGCGTTGCTGTTGTTGGAATCGGTGCATTGGGAAGTACATGTGTTCAATTGCTTGCAAGAGCAGGTCTCGGCAAAATTATTCTTGTAGATAAAGACAAACTTGAACTGCATAATTTGCAGAGACAATTAGTGTATAATGAAGATGATGTCGGAAAAATTAAAGCATTGCAGGCAGAGACTAATTTAAAAAAAATAAATTCCGAGATTGAAATAATTGCAGAAAACATTACAATAAATAAGAATAATATTGATCAACTAAAAGAAAGTGATTTAATATTGGGCTGCACTGATAATCTGGAAAGCAGGTTCCTAATAAATGAATTTTCTCTCAAGAAAAAAATTCCATGGATACATGGCGGTGCTGTAAAAACAACTGGCAATTTACTGAATATACTTCCCGGAGAAGTATGTTTTAGATGTGTTTTTTCTCCTGTAAAAAACTTCAATGAAACTGCTGATACTGTCGGCATAATAAATTCAATTCCTGTAATTATCGGAGCATTGCAGGCAACACAGGCAATAAAGATTCTTTTGAAAAAAGAATATGAAAAAGATTTGATTTATTTTGATGTGTGGAATAATGAGTTTAATAAAATAAACGTTAAGAAAAATAAGAATTGTCCTGCCTGCAATGGAAAATGGGAGATATTAAAATAATTTATTTTCATTTCTCAGCCACATCATTCATCTCTTTAACCATCTTGTCAATGTCTTCTTCTTTTATACCATGCGCTGTACAGCCCTGTTCAATTGATTCGTATGCAGAAACGTGGCAACCAATGCAATGCAGTCCGTATTTGAACATAACCGGTGCGGTTTTTGGATATTTTCTTACAACATCTCCGAGCAGCATGTTTTTTTTTATTTTTTGATCTTTTTTTTCTTCTGTCATTTTTTACCTCCTGGACAACAGCTTTTTTCACATTTTTTAAATCCTTTTTCAGTATTTACAGGAACTTTTTTTCTATAGTTCTCTATAGCTTTGTGCAGGCCTTCAGCTGCAAGATTAGAACAGTGCTCTTTAATCGGAGGAAGGCTCCCTAAAGCAGCGCTTACATCTCTTTTTGTGATTTTCAAGGCGTCATCAAGGGTTTTGCCTTTTGCAAGATCCGTAATCATTGAGCTTGTTGCAATTGCAGCTACACAACCAAAAGTTTTAAAGTGAACATCTTCTAAGATTTCCTCTCCTTTTTCATTTTTTTTTACCTTAATGTATATCCACATCAGGTCTCCGCAATTATGTACTGTTGCAGATTCTGTAACATAACTCATAGCGTTATTAACTTCTAGATTATAAACAGAACCATTATACTTTTTTCTTTGAAAACTCGTTATTGGAATATAAGCATAATCTTCATCAATCCAAACATCATATCTTGATTCTTTGTTTGTAGTATAATCTATTCCTAAGATATTAAATAATCTTAAGACAGAATCTCTATTTCCAACGTGAATTCTATAAGCTCTTTTATGATTTACTTCTTCTTTAATATATCCCTCTTCAATATAAATTGAAGGAATAATTTTTTGTCTAAGAAGCAAAGTCTTCATTTGATGCGCTAATTCATATGAAATTGTTGTAAATCCTGCTCTTGGCTTTTTTAAATTAGTAAAACCATCTCCTCTCCACATTCCTTTTATTAGTTCTTCTTGCTTTTTGGGAGGTAGAAGCAAAATAAAATGAGGTATTCTCTTATTCTCTACCCCTTTATTAAATAATTTTTTAAAAAATCTTGCCAAACGAGCACTATAAACCAAAATATTAAGCGAATGCGATTTCTTCCTTAAATCAATTTTAACAGTTAAGCCAAATAAGTCCTTGACAATTTTTATTACATCATTAATATATTTTTTCTCATTTGAGTTAAATGTAAAGCAAAGATGTGTATTGCATTCTCTATCTCTTATAGATCCTTCTGATAGATAATATCCTGCCAGTCTTAAAAAGCCAGAATTAATTTTAACAGATTTAGGTAAATTTTTACTTTTAAAATCATATTTATGTTTTTTTATATTAATTTGAATTTCATCTAAATCCTCTATTTCTTTTAGTATTGGATAAAGCAAAATATCTCCTTTTTCAAGCTCTTGTGCATGAAGCCATTCTTTAGTTTTTTTCTTTTTATTCTTTAAATAAAGAAAGTGATGTGTTTTGGGAAGCTTAATTGCTAGAATTTCATGCTCAGGTGTTATATATAGTTCTCCAAATCTGTTCTTTATATAAATTAATTCACCAGAATAATTTCTATTCATTATTCTTTTTATTTTATTATATCTTCCATCATGACTCAATACATTCTGTCTATTATTTAAGGTTTTAATTTCTTTCAGATGATCATTTGCATGAACTTTCATATTTGGCAAAAGACAAACCGGATTGCCCACTTTACCGATAGCATCCGCATCCTTAATCTCTCCGACATTATGCGGTTGCTGAAAATGTTGTATGACTTTATCTGAATACTGCACTTTTATCACCTAAAACACAGGATGGTGCCCTGTTTCTTCATCATGGCTATGATGATGTTCATCTTTATATTCTTTAGTATATTTCATTCCTTTTTTTAATGGGCTGATTTCCCTTAATTTATTAACTATCTCATTTACTTTGCTAATTGTATAATCAATTTCCTGTTTTGTAGTGTATTTGCTCAATGTAAATCTTATTGTGCCGTGTGCGATTTCATGCTTTAAGCCAATAGCTAATAAAACATGGCTTGGCTCTAATGAGTGAGATGAACATGCTGAACCGGTTGATACAGCAATGCCCTGCATGTCAAGGTGCATTAGTAGGGATTCTCCCTCAATAAAATGAAATGAGATGCTTGCATTATTGCAAAGCCTTTTTTCAGGATGACCATTTAATTGTGTCTCAGGAATTTTCAATAATCTTTTAATTAAGTAATCCCTCAATTCAGTCATTTTTTGAATGTCCTGTTTTTTATGCAGTGCCGAGGCTTTTGCAAATCCCACAATTCCAGGCACATTTTCGGTTCCAGACCTTAAATTAAATTCATGACCGCCCCCATGAGCAATTGGCGTTATTTTAATGCCTTTTCTTATGAATAAACAGCCAACTCCTTTAGGACCATGGATTTTATGGGCATTAAGTGTCATTAAATCAATGTTCATTGATTTTACATCAATAGGGATTTTTGTATAGCTCTGACAGGCATCTGTATGAAACAGCACATTTTTTTCCCTGCAGATACTACCATATTCTTCTATAGGAAGCACCGTTCCGATTTCATTATTTGCATGCATAATTGAAACTAAAATAGTCCTATTTGTAATTGCTTTTTTAAGTGCCTGCGGATCAACAATGCCGTATTTATCAACATCAAGCATTGTCACATTAAATCCATTCTTTGAAAGCCATCTTGATGCATTTAAAACACAGTCATGCTCAATCTTTGAAATTATTATGTGGTCGCCCCTGTGTTTATTTGCAAAAGCAATGCCTTTCAATGCCAGGTTATTTGACTCTGTTCCTCCAGACGTAAATATTATTTCATCAGGCTCTGCATTAATTGAATCTGCAATTACTTTCCTGCTTTTATCAATTGCTGATCTTGCTTCTCTCCCGAATTTATGCAATGAAGATGCATTCCCATATTTAATATCAAAACAAGGTCTCATCTCTTCTAATACAGATTCATCTAATTTTGTTGTTGCGCCATTGTCTAGATAGACCTGCATTTTCTTTCACCTTTTTCATTATTTATACAAACAGTACAGCATTTAGGCACAGTATCGTACTTATGATGAACCTTACATAAAAAACCAGATTTTTTAATAAAATTAATAAGGTTCTGTAATTCAAATCTATGGCAGGTTTTATCATTAATCATGTTTTCAGCAGCGTTATCAATTGCCTTGTTGATTTTTAGATTGAATGTAATTGAGTTTGCACGCTTATTTTTTGAATATTGTGAAACTGCTGCCTCTGTAACTCCGAGTATAGAAGCAATCTGTTTTTGTTTCAGGTTTTTTTTCTTTAATTTAAGAGTAAGCTCCCTTCTTAATGCTGGCAATATATACCATACCTCAATCTCCTGCGGGGTGCACATATTAACAATCGTTAATTAACAATTGTTAATTATTTAAAAAGATTTTGGAATTGTTTTACAATTCCAAAGCCCAATAATGCTTTTTTAGCATTTTTTATGTTTCGAAATTATAAAACAGAGAAGTCATTAAATCAAAAAGAATTAGACCTGATGAATGCTTCAATGCTCCTGTCAAATGTCTTTTCAGTTTCATCATCAAAATAGCATGCAGGTAATTCTCCCCTTGACTTATGATATGCAATGCACTCACAGCAGATTCCTTTTCTTGGACAGGGCTCATAAGTACAATTGCATTTTACAATGTTCTGCTTTTGGCGGCATTCCATTTTAGTTCCTATTTATATTAAATTCAGTCATTATTTATATGCCCTCTAAAGTAAGTGACTTTCCTATTAAACAGAAGATTTATTGATTCATCAAAGATTTTCCTTAATTTCTCGTTTTTGATTTTATTTTTAATAATTTTTTTATCTGCAAGTTTCCAGTCTTCAAGCCTCGCTCCCGGTGTATTTATTCCTTGTGCGATTGCATCCAAAGCATCAGCTAATTTAACAATCTGCGCCTCGATAGTCTCTAATTTATTATACTCCTTAAATAAATTAACAAGCTCCTCTTTATTTGAGAGATTCCTCACTAACAGCTTAAATGCCTTGTTCTCCACTTCTTCAAATTTTCCCTCAGCCAAGACTTTGACCCACGTGCCTATATCTCCTGTAATTGACTCGCCCATGTCATGCAATACCGCTATCTTCAATGTTTTTTCAGGATTAACTTCAATGCCTTCAATGCCCTGGCTTTTTAATTCTCTCGCTAATAGATAAGAAAAAGCAGCTACATTAAATGAGTGTGCAGCAACAGAATCTGCCTCGTTTCTCTTGAAGCCAGAATAAATAAAGCCCTGTCTGGGAAGCTCTTTTGTAACCTGCAAGGTTAAGAAGACTTCCAGAAGCTGTTTTATTTCTTTTGTCTGCATATAATTACAGAATTATAATAAATTTATATTTGTTGTGAAATCAATAATCAATCTTGAAGTTATCTTGGGAGAATAAAACGATATTGCCTCCCTGGAAAAAAGGGACACTGTGCTTTGTAGCTATCTCAACCGGAAAAGAAACGTCATCTCCTCCACCATAGTTGGGTAAAGATATTGGATGACTCCTTTCATGTGACCAAATTAATTCAACCAAGCTGTCTTTGTTCAAATGGAATAAATCTCCTCCTATTTTTTCTGCAATCTTCTGTGCTACAGGGAGATATTTATCTTCCCTAATATATACTTCAGGACAAAGAGTATAATTTTCACCCCTACATTTAAAAGAACCATCTAGTGGAAATACTGCCCTTACTGCAATTTTGCCAAAAGGCCATTTCAATAATTTTCCCGGCGGAATTAAGGTAAGATTCCTAATGCCGGGCTCAATTACATAAGTTTCTAATAACCTCAACAGATAATGGGGAGAACGAAGATGAGCTTCAGTAACAAATACCCTGCCAGAAAAATCAGAATCAAGTTCACTATTAATAAGTTCTGTCAATTCTGATTTTGATGGTTCTCCTACTGACATTTTCTTATTTGAAAAAAAAACATATATTAAAATATTCCTAATCAAGAAACTGTTTTCAAAAAAACATATTTTTATTTAAGTATTCTTTATCAAAACCTCATCAAAATAAGGCCCAAGTATTTTCTTAAATTTCTCTAATTGCTCTAAAGTGTATTTTTCTTTTTTCATAAATGAATTATTCAGCATCGGCCTGTTATTCCTGAACTGCTGGATAATAAACCTTTTTGAGCCTTTTAATAACTCTCCTATTTTTATCATATCCTCTTCTTTATGGTAAAAGGGAATTACAGTGGTCCTGAATGCATAATCAATTACGCTGTTTTTAATTATTTCAACAGATTTTTTAATTGCATCAATGTCTGTTTTTACCTGAGTAACCTTATCATATTTTTCCAGCGGAGCCTTAATATCCATTGAGATATAATCCACTACTTTCTCCTTTATTAATTGTTCTATCATACCATAATTTGAGCCGTTTGTATCCATCTTTACCAATAAATTCATTTCTTTTATTTTTTTAATAAAAAAAGGCAATTCATCGTGTAAAGTGGGCTCGCCCCCTGTAATGCAAATCCCGTCATACCATTCAACTCTTTTTTTGAGAATATCAATAATCTCCAATTCAGGAATTGTTTTAATCTTATCATGTCTCAAAACCAGTTCAGGATTATGGCAAAAAGGGCAGTGAAAATTGCATTTAGACAAGAAAATTGTGGCAGAGGCATAAGGCTCATAATTCAGTAAATCTATTTTCTGGAAGCCCTTTATATCCAATGTCATTTTTCAATTATTTAAAAAAGCCAACTCAGTTACTCAACACTGCTTTTGCCTGGTCCACATTATGTGCCGTGGCAACTATATTCTCGTTTTTATCAAAAAACAATACTGTCGGTATTGGCAGACTGCCGTCTTCGGTTCTCTGGATCTTATCCTTAATCAGTCTATAATACTTCCTGAATTCCTTGACCCCTAATTTATCCTTTAAACTTGTATCTGTTCCTTCTATAGTGGCTTTTGCCAAATACTCTTTTATTGATTTACATTTATCGCAATTCGGTAAGGAAAAGACTCTGTATCTTGTAATTAAATTAGTCATTATATCAGTATCACTCTCTTTATTAGTTAAGGTCATTTCTGTTTTTTCAGGCAATTTCACTGAAAATTCCTTTGTTAATGCAATATTCTCAGAAAACATTACTCTTTGCTTAAATTCCTCTTTTTTTCCTGAGTTCCATTGGTCAACAGGGCGATAATAGCCTACAATCCTTGAATATACTTCACATTTTTTTTCACACTCTCCTTTAGAGGTTATTGAAGCATCCGAAGTAGGTTCTGCAGAAACTTCAGCTGGACATGTAAAATACTCTCCCAGAATATAACCATGATCAGGACATATACTGAATGTTGGTGTTATTGAAAAATAAGGTAACCTGGTATTATTCGCAATTTTTTGCACAATTCTCTTGCATGCTCCCGGAGATGAAACTTTTTGGCCCAAGTAAGTATGGAACATCGTGCCCCCTGTATATAAGGGTTGAATATCATTCTGGTGCAACAATGCCTCTATCAGATCATCTGTTTCACCAACAGGCAGTTGTGTTGAATTGGTAAGATATGGCACTTCTTCACCTGCTGTAATAATGTCAGGATACAGCATCTTATCAAGCCTGCCAAATCTATATGCTGTTGATTCGGCAGGAGTTGCCTCTAAATTATAGATGTTTTCAGTCTCTACCTGGAATTCCCTTATCACATCCCTCATAAAATTCAATATCTCAATTGTAAATTCCTTTCCCTCTGGTGATTTCAGGCTTTTACCTAAAAAATTAAGGCATGCTTCATTCATGCCACACAAACCTATTGTAGAAAAATGGTTCCTTAACGTGCCGAGATATACTTTAGTGTAGGGCATTAATCCCTGATCCATGTTTTTCTGTACAATCCTTCTTTTTATTTCAAGCGAGTTTTTTGCTAAGGTCATATAATGTTTTAATTTGGCTTTGAATTCTTCCTTGGTTTTAGCCTCATAGCCTATCCTGTTCATGTTTATTGTAACCACACCCAATGAACCTGTAGAGTCTCCCATAGAAAAAGTTCCTCCGGGTCTCTTAATCAATTGGTTCATATCTAAGTTAAGCCTGCAGCACATGGCTCTTATTGACCTCGGATCAAGGTTTGAACCAATGTAATTCTGGAAATAAGGGCTCCCGTATTTAGCAGTTAATTTAAATAAAAGATCTGCGTTTTCAGTGTCCCACATAAAACTCTTTGTTAAATTATAAGTAGGGATTGGAAAGGTAAATATTCTTCCATTAGCATCTCCCTCAAGCAATACTTCTAAAAATGCTTTATTAACCATGTCCATCTCTTTCTGGCAGTCTGCATAAGTAAAATCCTGCTTTTTACCGCCGACAATTGCTTTTTTATTTTTTAAATCATCAGGAGCCACCCAGTCAAAAGTAAGATTTGAAAAAGGATACTGCGAACCCCATCTTGAAGGGATATTAAGCGAAAAAACCAATTTTTGCATATTCTGTTTTACTTGTTTGTATGTGAGATTATCCGTTTTTACAAAGGGCGCTAATAATGTATCTACGCTTGAAAATGCCTGTGCGCCTGCCCATTCCATCTGAAGGCAGCCGATGTAATTTACCATCTGGTGAACAACAACATCCATGTGTTTTGCCGGTTTTGCATCTACTTTATTTCTTACACCTCCAAAACCCTTTTTCAACAGGTTCATTAAGGACCACCCTGCACAATAGCCAACTACTGCATGGCTCAGATCATGGACGTGTATATTCCCTTTCTCATGCGCTTCTGAGATTTCCCCCGGATATATGTAATGCATTGCATAGTTTTTAATTACTTTTCCTGCAGTATAGAGGAGAAGACCTGAAAAAGAGTATTGCTCATTACTGTTTTCATTCACATCCCAGTGTCCTCTTTGCAAGTAACTAGAGATCGTGTCATTTACATCAAGCATTACATTTTTAAATTCCCTTGCGCGTTTATGCTGCTGCCTGTATAATATATATGCTTTTGCTGTCCTGTAATGGCCCTCTTCAACAAGAACATACTCTATCATATCCTGGATTTGTTCAACTGTTGGAATTTCATGATCATTAAATTTTTCCCTTAATAAATTTGTAACCTGCAATGCAAGTTTCTTGGATAATTCTCTGTCTTTACCACCTACAGCCTGTGCAGCTGCAAAGATTGCATTAGTAATTTTATCTTCATCAAAATCCACAATTCTTCCGTCTCTTTTCCTGATTCTTTTATTCATCATTTCACCTCTATAATTTGTTTATTTCCTTCTGGAAAGACTCAACATCTTCAAATTCTTTATAAACTGATGCAAACCTTATATAAGCAACCTTATCCAGTTTTTTCAGTTCCTTCATTACAAGTTTACCCACCTCTCTGCTTGATATCTCAATAGAATCCCTGTTTCTTAATTGCGCTTCAATTGAATTTACAACACCCATTATGCTATCATAGCTTACAGGCCTTTTCTCGCAGGCCTTAAGGATTCCTTTTTCAAGCTTTGACCTATTGAACTGCTCTCTTCTGTTGTCTTTTTTAATAATAATTAAATTTACAGACTCTATTCTTTCATATGTTGTGAATCTCTTATTACAGTCCAGACATTCTCTTCTTCTTCGTATAGATTCATTATTCTCTGAAGAGCGCTTATCTATAACTCTTAATTCAGAGGAACCGCAGTAAGGGCATTTCATTTTGTATATATTTTAAAAAAAGTTATTATTTGTTAGTAACCACAAGATATTGTAGTTTTATTATTTAAATAATACAACATATAGTATATGTTACTTGTTTAACTTATTTATAAATATTTTGTATTTCAAATATATATATTAACAAAAAATCATTTGAAATTATAGTTTTATATAACAGGGATTTTGAGGGCAATAATTCCCGTAACAAGAGACTTATTTAATAAAAGAGCATATGTTTTACTAAAATGCAATTACTACAAAAATTTATTAAATCCGCTGAATTAAATATGATTATAAGAAAAATGGGCCAACAAGAGGTATATGATTTTCTGAAAAATAATAAGAGGAAGTGGTTTACATCTAAAGATATAGCCCGGGGATTAAAGGTTTCTATCGGCTCAGTTACAAATAATCTTAAAAAACTAAGAAAATCTACATCTGTCAAATTCAAATTCAGTAACAACAAATACTATTATATGTTCAAGAGCTAAAAAATATTGGCCTGAATTTTCAATAAATTTAAAATTCATTGCAGTTTATTTGATTCTATGCTTTACCTTGTTGCAACACCAATTGGAAATTTGGAAGACATTACACTAAGGGCTTTGAGAATTCTCAAAGAAGCAGATTTAATACTTGCAGAGGACACAAGAAGGACTTCTCTCTTATTAAAAAGATATAACTTAAATAACAAATTAGTTAGTTATAATGATATCAATAAAACCAAAAAGACTAAACATATTATTAATCTGTTAAAAAATAACAAAAACATTGCTCTTGTCAGTGATTCGGGCACCCCTGGGATTTCTGATCCTGGATTTTTTCTTGTAAGGGAAGGTGTAAAAGAGAAGGTTGAATTAAGTGTTCTGCCTGGTGCCAATGCTGCAATTGCTGCGCTGGTTGGTTCAGGATTGCCTACAGATAAATTTTCATTTTATGGATTTCTACCTAAAAAACCAAATAAAAAAAAAGAATTTTTCAATGAAATAAAAAACAAAAAGGAAACAACCATTATATATGAATCTCCACACAGGATAAACAAAACTATTGAATTATTATGTGAAATCATGCCTGATAAGCCAATAGTTATTGCCAGGGAATTAACAAAAAAATTTGAAGAATTCATAAGAGGGACTGCAGTAGAGATTAATGAAAAAATTAAAAACAGGAAAATTAAGGGAGAACTAGTGATTCTCCTTGGAAAAGAATTATAAAAGTCGGGGAGGTCTTCTGTTTCCTGGAGTCTGCTTATCCTGAACAAAACAACATAGTGGGTATTGTTAGGTTAATTAATATAATTTGACATTGAGCCAAAAATCAAGCAAAAAGAGTTGCCCACAACACTTCTTGTCAATAATTGGCATAAGCCAATAATATATTAAATTGGAAAAGCAATGAAAACAGTAAACCACTTGCCCCTCCCCCAGATCTCATTCTCCTATGAGATATATAAAAAACAGATATCCGGATATATATATTTTTTTATTTTATAGAATATATTTCTTATTTTTTTCTTAAAAAAAGCGAATTTAAGATTATTTCTTTTACTTCTTCAAGATCTTCTTTAGTTACTTTATTTCTAAGATTTAATCTGGCTAATGATTTAGCTAATCTGATAAAACCAATAACAATTCTTGGGGTTATTTCAATTATAAACTCTTTTTCATATCTTGTGACATACTTGACAAATTCAATGACTTCAGGCTCTAATTTCTTCGAAAACTCGATATTAAGCTTTTCAGAAAAAGCAATATATTCCTTTACAAAGTCATAATCTTCTTTATTTATTGTCCTTGTCTGATCCCTAATTATTTTTTTTGTAATGTGGATAAAGCCCTGGATTCCCGGTTTTCTTATTAGAAATACAAGATGAAACCTGGATAATAATGCTGTATCAAAAGGCACTTGTTTTTTAAGTGTTTCAGTCATTCTGCCCACAAACTTATCTCCTTTTGGGTTTGCTGTTGCAAGAATTCTTACTCTGGTCTGTAGTTTTAGGTGTTTGTCTGCCTTATCATAAGTAATATAACCCTTCTCCATTGCTGAATACAGATAAGCATAATCCTCTCTTTTCATAAGATTCAGCTCATCTATTGCACAAAGACCCCTGTCCGCTCTCGGCAAAAGACCATTAATTATTTCTTTCCCCTTAACTGTAACTCCTAAGCCTGCAGAGCTGGTTCCGGAACCTAAACCGAATGAAGAAATCGGATGAAGCTGAGATGCGGATTTAAGAAGGGCGGTTTTTCCTGTTCCCGGATCTCCCAGAAGCAATATGTGAACAGGCTCTAATGCAAACAATTGCAGCATTATTGTTTTTTTAATTATATCCAGACCATGTATATTCGGTGCAATCAGTTTTATCATATTTTTTTCAGCGTTTTGGGAGAACTCCCTGAATGCTTTTGTCTTGACTTTATCAAGAACATCTTTGTTTAAATTAGCAACAAATTCCTTGATCTCATCGTTTTTAGTTTTAAGAATTAATTTAGGATATAATTTATCTTCAAAAAAATAAGGAGAAATCCCTAGTTTTTCCATAATAATATCTGCCTTGTTTGTCTTTACAAGATACCTTGCTTTTTTAAAATCGTCTTTTTCTGCAAGTAGTTTTAAGTTTAGCAATACTTTTGATTTTTGTTTGGATAAAGGCAGCAGCAATCTTGGCAGGTCTGAAATAGATGGATACATATAATAACAGTAAATTTTCAAAAATATAAAGGTTGTGTTATTTGAACAAAATACTTACATAACTCACAGAGTTCTTATGGTCCTTCATAATATCTCCAGAGGTATAATGCATCAGCAGACTTCCAAGAGGTTTAGTCTCTTCCATGGACAGAATTTTCATTAATAGCAATATAGGATAATATCCGCAAATCGTTATATGTGTTCTGTTTATATATTCCGAAAAGCCACTTATGTTTAAGTTTTTAATTAGATCTATTGCTCCCTTATCAAGCTCATTCAGTCTTTTTTCAATATCTGAAGTAAATGGCAGATACCCATAATTAGAGCCATAGTGGGTAAAATCTGAACTTACTATATACACAACATCTTTGTTTGCCATTACTTTAGCAATTTCTTCTCCCAGAATTTTAAAATCAATATCCCTTGAGATTGAAATCGCAAGGATTTTAATCTCTTTCATAAGGTCTTTATTAACAAACTGCAAAAAAGGCAGTTGTACTTCTATAGAATGTTCATGCTGATGAGGAATCTCATTTATATCTAAAGAAGTGTTCTCCTTTAATTCTATTGCAAGACTCTTATTTGTTTTAATTATACCAAAAGGTGTTTTCCAATCCTCTATCGAGATTCCTGAAGGCAGCCCCTGATGTGAAAAACCAAGAAGCACATACGTCCTGGGAAAGTGAGATTCCGCAAGCTCTTTATATGCCCATGCAGCACAGCTCCCAGAAAAAAAATAACCTGCATGAGGCACAATTATTGCTTTAACATGTTTTTCATTGTCCCTGCGGACAGGCAGGCCGCCAGGACCAAACTTAGATGTAAAACATTGTTTTATCTGCTTATCTAAGTCATCAAAATCATAATCATAAAACTGACCTGCAACAACGGCTTGCCTTACCATATATTATAAGAAATAGTCAATTTATAAAAAGTTTACTCCCTTGATTGCTTTTTAATATCGTTGATTTCCTTATCCATTGAAGATTCCTCTTTCCCGGATAATATAAATTTAAAAAATAAGACAGAGATTAAGCCGAAAAGCAGAATAAATATCAATAAATTTTTTGATTTGCCCAAAAACTCAAAATTAAAAGAAAAAGGATTATCAGATTCCTGTTTTGTAGGCAGTGAAACCGGGATTTCTGTTATGTCTTCCGCTTGTTCACTTAGTGTCGCATTGCCTTCATAAGGTGAATATGACAGATCAGATTTAAAAGATAAATACTGGCCGTATTGTGTCCTATACCTGATATCATAAGAATACTCGTCTGTCCCATCTATAAAAAACTCTTTATATCTCCATGGTTTGAGCTCTTCAAGTTCAAATGATTCTATTTTCTGCCCATTTAAAAAAGCATTAATATTAATCCTGTAAAAGGGGCTATCTGTCGGATTACTCAGCTTTATCAGGGTTCTATTATCTTTCTGTTCAGACCATAAATAAAACCGCTCTGAATTGACACTTACCGGAATGTAAAAGCTCTGGTTTCTTACAAATTCATTAAACTTGTAGATAAATTCAAAAACAAGTGAATAATTATTTATAAGGTTTGTATTGATATTAAAAAAAAAGTCCTTTTTTTCACCCTTATTTAATTTCCCGGAAAACCTAAGTATATTTGTTTTATAAAGGTTAAGTTCATTTGAATAGGCCTCAATATTAAAAGCATCAGGAACATATACTTTGAAAGAAATTATTTCTATATCATCCAAGGCAACAACCCCAACAGAGAGATTTGCATACTCTGTTGGCCTTAAAGAAAGATTATTTACGGAAAACTCTGTTTTTAAAGGCGTATTTATAACATTGATTCTTTGGCTGTCTTCTTTTGAAACAGCTCTTTCCAGAAAAGAATAATTTACATTAAGAGTTGAATCATAATTTATCTCATTTAATGCTTTTATTTCATAAGTACATTTTTTTTGCTTTTTTGACTCCAGTTCTCCCTGCCAATAAATTAGATTGCCCCTGTGATTGCAGCCAACTACAGATATAATGTAAAATTCTTCTGGAAAATATTCTCTTAAGGTTATATTGTCTGCTTTTAATTCCCCCAGGTTCTCAAGAATAGTGGTAATTGCCGTCCTCTCACCCACAAAAAGCTTTGTTTTTTCTATTGCTCTCTGAACATCAAGATTGGCATAGGAAGCATATATCTCAAGGTCAAAGGTGATATCAATGTTATAATCGTGGACATCTATCGGAACAGACTTCCCGTTTTTTGTGTACTGGACATTAGAGATGCATGACTTATATATCCACTGTTCTGAGCAGGTTTCATTATTAAAATAAATCACGTCTGTAACTCCGTCCGGATAATATATCACAGTATTATTTGTCTCCCTGATAAAGAATGCTTCATAGGTTTTGTTGTCTATTACAAATGGAACTTCATTCTGTACATTTCCGTCAAAGATTTTTTCTTCATATAAAGCAAAAGCAGAAGGTAAAAGAACAAGCATAATTAATAGATTATATAATAAAAACCTCTTTTTCATATTTCAATAAGAAATCACTAGAAATAAAAAATTTTCTAAAATTAAAAAAAAGAAATAAAAAAACTAAAAAAAACTAAAAGACTTAACCTGCTCTTCCTCTGATCTCGCCTACTGCTTTGTGCTCCATACCTGAATCAGCACTGGTATATGTGAAGGTTATGTCATCACTGAATCTGCCAGTTGATAAATCAGATGCACAATCAAAGGTTATAACAAAGCTGCCTCTGTTTGCTACAGTTACATTACCTGTGGTATAGGTTGTGGGGCTTCCGCCTTCTGCAGTATAAACTATCTGTGAAATATCATCTGCATCACAGTCTCCTGTGCTGTTTGCACCCGGAGAATCAACATTTATAACTATACTGCTGCCCAGGCTGTTCTTAAGTGCTACAGTAACAGTATCTGCAGTTGCATCAATGCTTGGCGTCTCAACACAATCTGTGCCTGCTGCGAAATTACATTTCTGTGGTAGCATCCTTCCTGGATCTAATACTCCAAAATAAGCCAATGCTGCAATTGCTGCAATCACAACAAGAATTGCCCAGCCATAAGTCATGAGAAATTCCATGGCTGCTTGTGCTTTTTTCATATTTTCACCTCTTTAGTTTAAAAACATAATTCAATATTAGAATTATTTAGAATATATCAAGTATATAAATGTTACGATTTCATATACTAGTATCTACATAATTAACTAAAAAACCCCCCTAATAAGAGATGCATAAAATTAACAGAAATAAAATAAATCAGCAGAGATATTAGTATAAAAACAGGAATTAAATGAATTCCCTCTTTTATATTTCCTTTTTTAATTATATTAATAATCACTGTTGAAAAAAAAGAGGTGATGCAAATACAGGAAATAACAAATATCTTGTAATCACTTACTGCAACACTCTCCCCTGTTATATTAAACATTGAGCCCATCCCGCTGGTGGATTCACTCAGAGAGCCGATTTCAATATTTGAAAGTATTGACTGCATTATAACAATTAATTCTGTGGAAAGCCCGAATAAGAAGGGTGCGGCAATCACTGTTGCAAACAAGATGAATATGACATATGTTGTTACATTTGCAGCCATTTCTTTCCTGATAATCCTTGTTTCTTCTATATCGCGGGCAATCCTGTTTAGCAGATCCGCAATCTCTCCCCCTGATTCAACACCCTCCAAAAGCAGGTTAATAGACCTTTTTAAAATCACAGAATCATATTTATCAGTGAATCTAAGAAGTGCCTTATCAAGTTTTTCACCTACTAAGGTGGATTTTGCAACCTCTTCTATTTCTTTGGCCAGAACTCCAAATCTTGGCCTGACAGCAAACCACAATGCCCTGTCTATCGGCATGCCGGCGCTGATATTCGCAGAAGCCAGGTGAAGAAAGTCAGGAAGAACCTCTTCTATGGTTTTTGTTCTTTTATATATTGTCAAATCAACGACAAAAAAGAAAAAAGACCATATAATTAAAACCAGTAATAAAAAACCTAATGTCCATAACAGTAAAGTTGTTAATATTACATATAGGAGTGAGGGCTGCAGATTAGAGAAAGTATAAAGCAAATATGCATTAAATATTAAAGTAAAAATCACTGCAAATCTAAATATCTTAATAGAAATTCTTGAAAATCTAACCTCAATCCCTGCTTTATTTACATACCCTATCAGTCTTTTTTTCCTTCTGAATGAAGATATTTTTTGTTGTTCTTTTTTTTTTTTAAGAGGAAGTGAAATTTCCTGTTCTTCCTTTTTTTGTGGTTTTTTCAGATTAATGCCTGTTTTTGCTTTAATCTTCAAATCAATGAACAGACAAAACAAAAACCAGAAAACAGATATTAAAACAAACAGGTTTACAATCCAGAAAGGTATTATTAAAACAAGGTAATCTAGCTTAATGTTTTCAATATCAAAAAAATAATACAAAATAAAAATTAATAAAGTGAAATTCAAAAAGAGTGAAATAGAGAATATAATCTTAGAAAGTTTCCGTGCATTTATATTCATACCTGCTCTATTTAAATATTCTTCCAGGCCAGGGATCATTAATTGCAGTCTTGTTCTGAAAGGCGGCCTTTTCCTTGTTTTTAATTTTTCCCTATCCTCTTTATCTTCATTTATTTCCTTCTTTTCCTTTTCTGTCTTTTCTTGTTCTGAAGGTGGTTCTTTTTTTTTATCTTCAACTGGCTTTCTTTTTATTTTCATCTTTAAAATTCAATAGAGGGTCTTCCAGAATTAATTATCGCGACAAACATAAATTGCATAAAACCAAGCAACCCGACTATCATCATTAGAATTGACAGTGAAAGTTTTAGCCCGATAAATACAGTGATAATAGTAAGTAAAGTTATTCCCAGGCTAGGAACAACCACCGCAATCAGCATATAAAACATTGCCAAAGGATTTAATTTTCTGCCATATTCCGCAACCTCTATCTGCTGCTCCCTTGTTAAAGTTTCAATAACATTATTTAAAGGGCTAACAACATCAGACCCTGTTGTAATTGAATTGGAGAGCTGCCATAACATCCTCCTCAGGCTATTGCTTGGGACCATGTCAACTGCTTCGTTTATTGCTTTCTCAAGTGTCGTGCCGACACTAACTTTTTCTACAATTTCCTGAAAATAGGCTCCGACAACCTCAAAATTTCTGCTTACATTTTTAATTGCATTAAAAAGAGGCACTCCCGATTCAAGCTCAACTATAAGGAACCTGCCCACAAATATTACTTCTCTATTAATCATCCTTTTTATTTTATTAATTTTAACAGTCGGAATCTTAAAAAAATAAAAAAAAACAATGATAAATAAAAAAGGAAGAACCACAATTAAAATAAGGGCCAGTGTCTTTTTTTCAACAAAAGAGGAAAGCAACATGAAAAGAATTAATAGGATACCAAAAGTCATCATCAATGCTGAATTAAATGTTTTTTTAACAAATTCCTCCGGCGTATATATTAAATTTGCTTGCCTTAATTTTAATCCAAGCTCTGGAAAATTCTTAATAAAGAGCTTTATAATATTAATTTCAATCCCCCCTATAAATCAAATTTCTTATTTTTATTAACATAACCCATCAGGTTTTTATTATTAGTATAATACTCAGCTATTACTCTTCCGACACCGTCAATTGTAGCTATATCATTTTTTACTAAATAATTCAGAACCTTTTCTTTTTCCTTTAGATTTTTATTAATCTCATTTAATGAGAATCCTGTAAATAATCTCAATGTTTCCATCAGGGATTTTGATTTACGGATCTGAACCAACGTGTCTTTTTTAGGGTCATATTGTAGTAAAACATTTGCAGATGCGTCCGGCAGTATCTCTGCTATTTGAAAGGTTCTCCTTTGGCCGGTGCGTCTATTTCTGAATTGAATCATTATCAATGAGATTGCAGGCAACATTGTTCTGGGAACTTCAATTGGAGGATTAGTCAATCTATTTACTGTCTCTTCTGCTGTATTAGCGTGAAATGTTGCATAACAGGAGTGGCCTGTATGAATCGCTTCAAACAGGGTTTCTGCTTCCCTTTTTCTTCTGACTTCCCCAACAAGGACCCTGTCTGGTCTCATTCTTAATGAATTTACAAGCAAATCTTCCATTGTAATTTCTCCTCTTCCCTCAGCATTAGGAAGCCTTGTTGATAAAGGAACCCAGTGAAGGAATTTTGGCAATTTTATTTCACGCGTATCTTCAATGGAAATAATACGCTGGTTTGGCGGGAAAAAGGTCGCGAGCACATTCAAGGTGGAAGTCTTACCTGATGCTGTCCCCCCTGCAATTATCGCACTGAGTTCATATTGCATTGCCAGCCAGATTAAGGATGCTGCCGCTATTGAAATTGTTTTATATTTCAAAAAGTGTGTTATTGTAAATGGTTCTCTGGAGAATTTCCTGAATGTAATTGTGTTGCCCTGGGTGGAAATGGGTATTAACGTTGCATTGACCCTGTCACCCATCCCTATATGTGCATCAAGTAAAGGCTCAAGAACAGTTATTTGCCTTCCTATTTTCCTCCCTATCATCGTGGCATAATGCCTTGTTTGTTCTTCATCATTTAACTGGATATTTGTTTTTAACCAGGCATGTTTCTTATGATAAACCCAGATTGGTTCGCTTGATGAATTAATAACTATCTCTTCAATAAAATCATCATCCATCATTATTTCAATATTGCCTAAGCCAAGACTCTTTTGAATCAAATATGTAACAAGAAACTCTTTTGTTTTTTCTTCTATGTCCGGAAAATATTTATTAATTAGAACAACAATCGTTTTTTTGAATTTTTCTTCAATAACTCCTGTTTTGTTATGGTCAGTAATATCTACAATCCCAAGATTAACCTGTTTTATTAATTGTTGCCTGATCTTTTCCAAGATGAGTTCTGTGGTTTTACTTATCTGGGAGATGGAAACTTCATAAATAGGAACAAATTCTTCTGATTTTTTTAAGATAGAAATATTAATAGGTATGTTCTTGGACTGAAAGTTATATTTATCAATTTCAAAGGCAGTCTCTTTTTTTGGAGATGTTTTTTGTTTTTTCCTGGTTTTAGGCAGAGCCTTTACTTTTTTTGTTCTGACTGCACGTATATTTCTCTTTACAGATTGCTTTTTAGAACTCACCCTCTTAGTTTCCCTCTTTTTTTTGTGTTTCATCTAAGGATTAACCTTTAATTAGCTTTGACAAATGTTTAACGTCTTTTTTAAATTTTTCTTGTTTTTTATCTAATTTCTGAAGTTCTGTATTCAGTTTTTTAACATGAGAATCTACATTGGGTGTTTCTGAAGATATATTAAAAGCTGTTGCTTTCTTAACTAAAACATTAAATTCTTTTTTTAATTCATTGCTTCTCAAGTTTACATTGGTTAATAATCTTTCAATCTCTGACTTTTTCTCAAAAAATTTTTTAAATTTTGAAGTAACAATCTTGCTTTCCTGAACCTGGGATTCTATTGCCTGGGTCTCTTTTTTGACTTTTACAAGAATTTCTTGTTGTCTTTTCATAATCTCTTTTTCATGCTGTTTTGATTTATCTAATAAGGGTTGGAGCTCAGTTTTCTTTTTTATAATATCTTGCTCTATTTTTTTAACAAAGTTTTCTAGTCCAGATATGTCCTGCCCTTCACTAAGTATATCAGACTTTTCTTTTTCAATATTCTTTTCAAGTGTTTTAACAAGCCCGTACATTGCACCAATCTTTTCTTTTAGTTTTTTTTCTTTTTCTTCAAGAGAATGCATTCTCTGTTCTTTTATTTCAAACTCTCTTCTTTCGATTTCCAATTTCCCCAGCAATGATTGATAGCGTTTTTGTTCGGCGTTAATCTGCGTATGGGCCTTGTCCAAAATAGACTGATATTCTTCTTTTTGTTTGATTATATCTTTTTCGAGGTTCTTTTGCAGATTCTCATATTTTTCAAGTTCTTTTACTTCGTCTTCAACTTTATAAATCTCTTTACCAATCTCTTTTTTCAGATTATTAAATTCCTCTTTGGTTTTCTCCAAACCAGAACTATCCTTTTCCAGTGAGGTCATATATGAATCTACTTTTCTGATAAATGCATCCTTCTCATTATGAAACTCTTTTTCTTTTACTTTTATTTCTTTTTGACTAAGCTTCCTCTCAGAGAGGATTGTTTTGGAGAATTTATAATCAACACTTATAATTTTTTCTTCTTCAAGAAAATCCGCCCATTCCTGAACTACAATATTGCTTACCCCGAGTTTCTTTGCCGCCTCATCAATAGAAATCTTTTTTTGGGCATTAATCAGTTCAACTAATTTATCAACCCCTGTTTCAATCTTTGACATAATAAATATTAAAAAAGTAGAGGTATAAAAACATTTCTTTTTATTGTTTATTAAAAAAAGAATTCAGATTAGCCATTGCTTCTTTCACAAATCTTAAATTAAAATTTAAACATATTCCTAACGATATCAATGCTTTTCGAGATCTTAATTCATAAGGTTGCGAGGCGAAACTGGCAATAACAAATTTACAATTATATTTTTTAAGCAATCTCGCGTTCTGGATGTATCTCCCAAACAAAACAGGTTTACAAGAAGAATTAAGAATATTTGAAAAAGACAACCCTATTAATTTATTTTTTTCCTGCAGAACTTTACACAAAACCTGATTTAATCCAGAATTTCTATAATGTAAAAAATCCTTTTTAGACACGTTTTCAAAATTATAATGCATATTGATTTTCTTAGTTTCAACAAAAGATCTGGAATTATCTTCTGTCATAACTATATTTCTATTATTATTTATCTTGTTTAGATCCCTGCTATTTTTAATTGTAATCCCTACATAATACTTAAATTTCAATTTATTTAGTTTTGCATTTATAACATCAAAATCAGTATTGCTTTCATAAACAAAACACAATGCCTTCGTGCCTAATCTACCTGCGATTTTTATGAACTGTTCTTCATTGTCTTGTGGGAAACATATATCTATAAACATATCTATTGGTGAGAAGGAATTATTTAAAAAATTATTTGATTTTTTTCAGCAATGAGCAGTTATTACAGATTTTGCTGGCAGAGGGTTGATCACAAATGGAGCAATAATTCTGTTTGGTTTGTCCATATTGTTTTTTAAGTTTTTTATTAATCCCTAGAAAAGAACCGATCGTCCTTGTTTTTGTTCCGGGATATTTAAATTCATAATTATTTAATATGTCCCTTATTTTCGCTCTGTAAGAAGTAGTAACATAAGGACACTCAATGAATTCCGGTTTAATATTTTTTAAAATTGTGTAAATCATTACTTCTTTTTCAGAGCAAAAATATAACGGCTTGACCCTTTTTGTAAACTTTTTTTTAGCAGATATGCCTGTTGCAGGACCGAGTCTTGCTAACAACCCCATATTATTTCTCAGTAAATTCATCAATATTGCCTGTGCCTCATCATCAAGATTGTGGCCTGTTGCAATAACCTCATATTTTTGGGAATATTTATTTAATAAATATCTTCTCAAGATGCCGCAGACAGTGCATGCGTTCTGATCTGTTTTTTTTAAAATGCGGTCCAAAGTGAATCCAAATTCTTTTTTGAAAGAAACAGAAGTTAATTTTATTTTATTTTTTTCACAGAATCTTTTTAAACCACTCATAGTGTGTTCTCTGTATCCTTTTATGCCTTCATCTATTATCAAAGCAACTGCATGATAATTAAGCTTAGTAAGCAAGTATAAACAAGTTAAAGAATCCTTTCCGCCTGAAGTGGCAACAATAAGTTTATTCTTCTTTTCAAATAATTTAAATTTTTTAATTGTGCTTTTGACTTTATCCTCAAAATATTCAATAAAATGTTGTTTACATAGATCCGGGCGTAAATATACCGGCTTGTTGTTGCATTTTGAACAGCGCATTGAAACTAGCCTCCGCTAATCACACTCAACACATGAATCTCATCTTTATTTTCTAAATTGTCTTCTTCAGTCAATAATTCATTATTCCTTGTGACAAGTACTGTTTCGGGATTTATTTTTAAGTTAGTTAAAAGTTCAATAACTTTCCCTGAAAAATCTTTGTTAATTTTTCTATTGTTTTTTTGTATATTAATTATCATTTTGTAGATATAATTCCTTCATTTGTTTAATTTCTTGCACAGAATATCCAATTAAAGGATTCAATTGTAACAAGTTTGATCTAATCCTTTTTAATGTATTCATTACATAGGGCAAAACAATTGCTTTAATATTATATTTTGCAGCTAATTCTGGTAAATCATCAAAGCTTTTTATTATTTCTAATTTAAGATTAGGGGAATACTCCGTTAATATATTAATATCGGTTCCTTTAATACCTATTGGAACTATCTCACTTCCTCTTTTCATAATCAAAAGCGAGCTTAGGAAACTTAGGAAAGATTCATTATTTTCAATTAAACAAAAAATTTTTCCTTGTACTCCTGTCGGCAACCCCCCTAAGCCATAAATTATTTTATCAAAGACGTATGCTTTTTTGTCAATTAATTCAATAAAAATTTCTTTATTGAATTTTTTTAATGAAACATGTGCTTTTTTTTTATTAATGATATATTCGCCTATTTCCTTATTTAATTCAAGAGAACTTAATGGAAAAGATTTATCTACTCTTTTTGAAGTAACTCTAAACTTGGTTTCAGAAGTGAAATCATCAAGAAATAAATCTACGTTGTTTTTAATTTGTGAAAGTTCTTGGCTGGTTTCTTTTGCATAACTATATGAAGAAATTCCAAAAATTCTGGTTAAGTTTATTTTTTTATTTTCTGTATTTAATATTATCCTTCCCTGGACCCTGTTAAAACAATATTTTTTAATATTTCTCGATTTAAGGAAAAGTCCAATATTCCTGACTAATTTTAGTTCAAAATCTTTCCTGTTTTTGCCTTTAGTACCTATTTCAGCATATCTAATTATAATATTAAACATAAAAAAAAGGAAAAAAAATCTGTTTAAAAAAGTATTTAATAATTTATAGACGACAAATTTTTTTGCATTTATAAATAACTTTATAAATAAGACTTCTTTCCCTTTATAAACATATCGTTATAAAGAACGGGGGTAAAGAGTATGGCACAAAAAAATATCCAGGTTGTAAATATTGTTGTTTCTACTAGCCTAGAACATGATATTCCTTTAGAGAAGATGGCTGCAACATTAAGCAATACAGAGTATAACCCAGAACAGTTCCCGGGTCTGGTAATAAGGATCAAAGAACCAAAAACCTCTGCATTGATTTTTAGCTCTGGCAAGGTTGTATGTACGGGTGCCAGATCAATGGAAAAGGTTGAAGAATCAATTGAAAAGATTATAAAAAGTCTTAAAAAAATAGGCATTGAAATCAATATTAAACCAAAAATCAATATTCAGAATATTGTCGCTTCCGGAAGTGTAGGCATGGACTTGAATTTAAATGTTTTAGCTATGAAATTAGAGAATACTGAATATGAACCAGAACAGTTCCCGGGTCTGGTTTACAAACTTGATGAAGCAAAAGCTACCTTTTTGTTGTTTAGTAATGGGAAGATTGTATGTACTGGAACCAAGAGCGAAAAAGAAGTCGACGAAGCGCTTGACAAATTAATTATTAATCTTAAGAAAGTACAATAAATTATTTTCTTTTTTGTTTAACTTTTAAAAATGGATGCAACAACAATTATTAGAAAGTTTCAAGAATTTTTAGAAAAAAATTATTATGCAACCTTAGCTGAGAAAATAAGAAAGGGTCAACAATTCATAATACTTTCATTTACAGAGCTTTCTAAATTTGATCCGGTTCTTGCAGATGAGCTTCTAGAAAACCCAGAAGAAGTAATAAAAGCAGGAGAGCTTGCTATTGAACAATTTGAATTTGATAAAGATGTAAAGAATTTCAAATTGAGATTTTCTAATTTACCCTTAAGTCAAAGTATTCTGATTAGAGACATAAGAAGTGAACACCTAAATAAATATCTCTCCATGAAGGGGATTGTCAGACAAAAATCAGATGTCAGACCACAGGTAACAAGTGCAAGATTTGAGTGCCCGAGCTGCGGCAATATAATAACTGTTTTACAAATAGATTCAAAATTTAAAGAACCCAGCAGGTGTGGGTGCGGAAGAAAAGGAAAATTCAGGTTAGTCAGTAAAGAACTTGTTGACGCACAAAAAATTGTTTTGGAAGAGACTCCAGAGGATCTTGATGGCGGAGAACAACCCAAAAGACTAAATATATTTTTAAAAAGTGACCTTGTCTCGCCAATTACTGAAAAAAGAACCAACCCCGGAAGTAAAATTCTTGTGAATGGGATTTTAAAGGAAGTTCCCATTCCTGCAAAAGAAGGTGGAAAACTGACCAGATTTGATTTAATGGTTGAAGCAAATTATGTTGAACCTATTGAGGAAGATTTTATTGAAATTCAGATTAGTGAAGAAGAAAAAACCAAAATAAAGGAAATTGCAGCAAACCCTCAAATTTATAAAATGCTTGTCAACTCAATTGCCCCTAATATTTTTGGTCATGAAAAAATCAAGGAAGCCCTCATATTACAGGCAATGGGGGGCGTAAGAAAAGTAAAAAAAACAGGATCAATTACAAGAGGGGACATACATATACTATTAATAGGAGATCCGGGAGCAGGTAAATCCCAATTACTCAAAAGAATCAGCATAACTGTGCCCAAGGCAAGATATGTTTCAGGTAAAGGCGCATCTGCCGCGGGATTAACTGCCACAGTTGTAAAAGATGATTTTATTAGAGGATATGCGCTTGAGGCAGGTGCTCTTGTTTTAACTAACCGAGGATTATGTTGTATTGACGAATTAGATAAAATGACCAGAGAAGACAGAAGTGCAATGCATGAAGCTCTTGAGCAACAGACTGTAACAATATCAAAGGCAAATATTCAGGCCACGTTAAGGGCTGAAACCACTGTTTTGGCTGCCGCCAATCCCAAATTCGGCAGATTTGATCCTTATGAAATAATTGCAAAACAAATAGACTTGCCGCCAACCTTAATCAACAGATTTGACTTGATATTTCCTATAAAAGATTTGCCTGACAAAATCCAGGATGAAAAAATGGCTAATTTTATCTTAATGTTGCATCAAAACCCTGACACCGAAGAAACAGATATAGATACTAATACTCTCAAAAAATACTTTGCCTATGCCAGACAGAATGTTTTTCCGAGATTAAGTGATAATGCATTTGAAGAAATAAAAAATTATTATGTAAAAATGAGATCTCTTGGTTCAACTGAAGAAGGCGGTGTGAGAACTATTCCTATTTCAGCCAGACAATTAGAAGCATTGGTAAGACTTGCAGAGGCTTCTGCAAGAATCAGGCTCTCGGACAAAGTAACAAAGAAAGATGCAAAACATGCTATTGATCTTGTTCATTTCTGCCTTTCGCAGGTAGGGGTAGACCCTGAAACAGGTAAAATTGATATTGATAGAATTTCTACGGGGATTTCTGCTTCTGAAAGAAGCCACATATCAATTATCAGGGAAATTCTCCTTTCCATAGAATCTAAAACAGGGAATAATATAATTCCTATTGAAGACATAATTATTGAAGCCTCATCCAAAGACATTAATGAAAATAAAGTAATAGAAGCTATTGAAAAACTTAAAAGACACGGTGATATTTTTGAACCTAAAAGAGGATTTATTCAAAGAATATAAAAATGGAACAGATAAAAAGACTTGTAGCTCATAAAATAAAAATATCTGATTTATTAAATGGTGAATTCATTAAAAAATCAGGATGGGAACCCAGTTATATTATTTGCCCCCAGGGAAATATTTCAAGAGTAAATCTAATTGGATTTGTTGTTGCATTCAGTAAAAATGAGAACATACTTATTGTAGATGATGGTTCTGGAAGGATCCAACTAAGGTTTTTTAATGAAACTTCCCCAAATATTGATGTTGGCGACCTTGTTCTTATTATCGGAAAGCCAAGAACATGGAACAACGAAACCTATATTGTCCCTGAAATTATTAAAAAAATAGAAAACAAGAAATGGATGGAATTAAGGAAACTTGAATTGAAACTAAGTAAAGAAAAAAAAATTGTCCAAAAAAGTAAACCTCTTGAAAATAATCAGACATATAATAACAACCTTTATGAACTTATTCTGGGACTGATAAGAAAAGCAGATATAGGAGGAGGGGTTGATATTGCTGAAATTATCTCTAACTGCAAATTCAAACAAACAGAGCAAATAATAAATAATTTACTAGAAGAAGGAGAAATCTTTGAATTAAAACCCGGAAGAGTTAAAATATTAGAATAATGTTGAACTCTGTGTTTTTTAATTAAAGAAAGCGCCAATAAACAAAGGTGTAACAAAAACTTCCAGAAATGCAGCAAAGATTACCAAGAAAAAGCTAAGTAACAACAATATAGATGAATCCATTAATATTTTCTCATATTTTCTCGTCCCGAAATCATGTTTAATCACTGCAATAGATATAATGCCTCCTGCCAATCCCGCAACAAAATAAGATAATATTTCAGGAATTCCATGAATTACATATCTCATTAAACCAAAAGAAATTACCTTTGAATAAGATGCAAGAGAGGTAATTCCCAGAAAAGAACTCAAGGAATATATTTCAGTTCTTATTGTGTTTCCAATGGCCGCGCCGATAACTGAAGCATTCCATGTTAAAATAAATATTGCCCCCACACCATATAAAAAAGAAAACAATATACAAAAAATCAATACTTTTAGATTATTAAATAAAATTTTTGTGAATAAATTGAATGTCTGGACAGAAAAACCCGTCACGTTCGAGTTTATACTGGTAATTGTCTGCATCTGAACATTAAATAAATAATTAATATTTTCAGTTGGAAGAGCCACATACCAAAAAGCACAGGACAGGGTTATACCTATGAATAAAAATAAAAAAAAAGAGAGTGCCTTTCCGTGCTCTTTTAATAATGTTCTTTCTGGTAAAGATGAAACATCTTTTTTTTCTTCATATTTAATAGTATTATAAATAAGGGGAATTGAAGCTATTGTCGTCAAAAAAACCATTACCATTGAGGCCTGTTCCTGAAAAATCCATAAACTTAAGAAGAGGGCTATTGAAGAATATAAAAATCCAAGAAAAAAAGCTGTTCTTGGGTGCTGCTCTGCTCTAAACGGGTTTAATAGCGATTCAAGAACCATAAAGAGATTAATAAATGAAAAATATTTAAAACTTTCTAATGTACTGTTTCCTATAAGTTTATATATATTATATTTTTCCTAGGAAATATGGATTATATGACTTTACTGAAAAATGCTAGAAAAGAACTTCCCGAATTAGTTAAAAAAACTGAAAGGTTTAATATACCGAAGATAAGAGGACACATTCAGGGAAACAGAACAGTTATTTCAAATTTCTTCCAAATTTCCGATTGCTTAAGAAGAAAGCCCGAACATATTTTAAAATACATATTAAAAGAATTAGCAACACCCGGCGAGATTAAAAAGAAGGCGGTTATAATCGGAAGTAAGGTCTCAGCAAACAGAATAAATGAAAAAATCCAGCAATATGCAAATAAATTTGTTTTATGCAGAGAATGCAAAAAACCAGATACAAAAATTTCAAAAAAGAACAGGATTGATTTAATAAAATGTGCTGCCTGTGGTGCCAGATATCCTATTAATGCCTAGCCAAACCATTTGCCAAGACCCTGCTGAATCTCTTTTTCTTTTCCTAAAACCGAGGCAATCTCATTTTTTGTTAATTGCAATACCTGGCTTAGATATGGGGACACATTATACCTCCTTGCCAGACTCAGGCTTGGTTCAACATATTTAACAATTGAACCTTTTGAAATAGTAAAAATGATTCTGCCGCCACATTCTGTACATTTACCCACTAAAGGGGGTCTCCTGTACTTTGTATTGCATTTTACACATCTAAACTGTTGTGTAGAGTATTTCCTCAAATTTCCACGTATGTCCCTTAAAAAATGTTTTTCAATAACAAGTCTTGCCACATCAATTTCATTAACAGCAGATATTTTTTCAGCAAGGTCCATCTGGCCCTTTAGTTTTTCTTCCATGCTCGGCAAAAGCTTGTATGATGAACAAAGGACGCCCTGATTTAAATTAGATGTTTTGTGGGTATACTTCATTCCCTCGTACTGTTTGTAAGTATCTAAATAATTATCTATTTGCAATACCTTCACTTCCCAGGGAAATTTAAATTGCTCAGCAGCCTCATAAAAGTTAAGAGGATAATTATCCACTAAATCCATCCCGTGCACTTCATCATCCACTTCTTTTGCAATTAAAATTGATGTTAGAACCAACGGAGAATCCATTGTTCTTGACCCCCTTTTGTCAGGGAGATATGACCTTGAAAAGTTTAGCAATGCATCCATTAATAAAATTATACAGGCTTCGTCGCCGTCACAATTCCTGCGCATTGCCGCATGAAAAAGGGGGTGTGCCAACATTGCCTGTGTTTTTGAAAAACCAATCACCCTTCCAACTGTACCTGCCGAAGTGTGTGGTGCAAGCCCAACAACTAATTTGCCTATTAAATCTTTTTTAGAAGTAAGATTGTAATAAGGATCAAGACCATACAGTTTTACTAAGAGTTCATCTATAAAGTTTGCTATTTTAAATAATACATCACTACACAATTCATCCGGAGATTCCGTACAGTCAGGCAATATCAGGTCCTGTGGCCTAATTTCAATAATTTGTTCTTTGCTTGTTAACTCTTTACCGTACATATCATAATCATATCCTAATTCATGTAATTTCTCGATTGAAGTATTAATTTCGGAAGGCTTAAAGTGGGTTATTGGCAGCTCAATCATATCATACCTAGTAGTTCCGTCTTTATTTACATAGATGTTGTGTTTGGATCTAAGAATCCCTTTTATTAAGTGTTCCGGAATGTGTTCTTTGTTGCTCGTTCCTTTTACACCTTTAATTAAATCTGGATATATTTTTGTATTTAGTTTTAATAGACTTTTTTTAAAATAATAATTAATATTAATCTCCCTTTTCATATAGGTGTGTGAAATATGTCTTTTTTTTTCTCCATGTGTATCTTCATATTTTTCACAGGGTTTATCTAAAATACCACAGGTTCTGCAATAATATCTTTTATGTGTTTTAGTATTACATTCTTCACAGACAGAGTAAATTGTTTCATGATTACATTTTTTACAGAAAAAAATAGGGAAATCCGATTTTATCTTCCCCTTTTCTAAAGCAGATTGTATACATCTCAATCTGCCCCCCTGCTCACCAACTGGAAAAAGAACATGCGGGCTGCCTGTAAGTTTTCTCATCTTTGCTTTTTCTGGTCGCCCCATCCTCGCTCCTATAAAAACGCCCCCCTTATCTTTAATACAAACATCACATAAGGAATTTAAAATATCCACTGTAGGGGTTTCTGCCGCAAATGGTTTGTCGATGGTTCCTCCAAGGTTTTTATTATTAACAAAAAAATAGAATAAAGTTTCAGCATGGGTTTTTTCTATAACTATAAATTCTTTGTTAACTAAGATGTGCGGCAACCCAATTCGCTCTAATATATTTTTTGCGTTCAAATCTGTTTTCAGAATTAATTTTTCTATTTTATCTTCTTGTTTTTTTATATTTGAGGTCTTAAGCCACCTTATTAAGTAAAATAATTCGGGGGGTTTTATTGCATTCCAATAATATATAAAATCAGGATGCAGGGGAATCTTTAATTTATGAGAGATATTTAAGGCCAGGCGAAAAGAGATTTTTGTTTCTATTGGTTTAGAAAACAAGATAGTTAAATGGGATTTTTTAACATTTAATATCTCTTCTAATTTGTCTAAATCAAAAGAACCGAATAAGGATACTACTGCTTTTTCAAACTCTTTAATCCACCATTCAGGACAATAACCACAAGGAACAAGCATGTGGCCGTTCTCAGAAAAGTCTCCATAATTTATTAAGATGTCTCCTAAAAAGAGTATTTTATCTATGCTGTTAAGATGTTGTTTTGCCTCTTGCTCTGTATTTATTTCAATAACATCGCCCGAAATAAGTTTAAGCGTTGGGCCATTTATATAATCACAGGGAACTATTGCTGCTGCTTTGCCCGGTCTTTCAATTTTTAATTGTGTGCCTGTAGCAATATATTTATTCAAAATGATCATAAGGGCAGGATGTATTGCTGCTGCTGCTAATCCAGTTAACCTTGTCCTCCCATATCTTAATCTAAAACCCCCCACTTTCAAAGGGTGTGATAAAATTGGTCTGCCAGCAACAAGATCTTTTATATAAGTGTAATTGGGGGTTAATTTAGTCTCTTCTATATTTTCTGTTTTTGCTTTTGCTTTAATTTGTTTCTGCAGTTTCAAAAAATCATCTAAAAAGTCCCAGTCCAGACCAAAGCTATGCCCCCATCTTTTCAGTTGTTTATGTGTTTTTTTTGCTTTTTGGGCAAGACCCTCAGCCAAGACAAGACAAAGCCCACCCCTTATTCTGTTGGTTTCAACCCGGGGCAAATCTTTATAGTTTGAAACTTCTCTGTCTTCTGTCGGATCGCCATTTATTTCAATTGGCAGATTCTTTATTAAAAAAGCTATTTCTTCATCAGAAGGAAAATACTGCAAATTAGTTACTCTTTCATGATAATCCCTTATTTCAGTAATGGTCCTCTTAATTTCTTCTTCTGTCGGGTCATACTTGGAATAACCCATCTTTAATCTGATATAGTCTGTTATTATTAATGAAACTGCTTCAGCTGTTCCTCCTGCGGCCCTTATTGGCCCGGCATATAAAATTGAGAGATAGTCTTCATTATTTTTTGTTTTTTTAATCTTTAGTTCTATAAATCCTTCCAAAGGAGCAGAAATAACGCCAAGGGTTATATAAGATAACCCCACCCTGATGCCTGTTTCCATTGCTTTAATCTTTGTCTTAAATTTACAGAATTTTTGTTTTGCAACTTCTTCTGCTATTTTTAATGCTACTCTCCAATCTAATGAGCCATATTCTTTTTCTAATTTTTCAATTCTTCTTGCAACGCCGCTATGTAATATCTGGGGAGCAACTGCACTTATTAAACCTTCAACGCGTTCAGAAATTCTTTTTGCAATAGGTATATCTACTTTTAATTCTGGATCAAAGCCCTTTTGTCTTGCTTCAGTACAGATTTCATAGGCAATGTTCAATCTTTGCTCGATTTTTTCAAAGTAATTTTTTATTTCCTGGCTTACATTCATTTTAATCTTTTATGAATTTAATTATTTTTGATGCTCTTGTCTTTAAATTAACAAGAATTATTCTTCCGGGTTCTGGTTTTAAACCTACTTTTTCCTGATATTTTGTTTGAGAAATCCAGCAAGAACAATTAAGTAAATTAATAGATCTATATTTTTCAACATGTGTTGTATGTACGTGGCCTGTAACAAATATGTCTGGTATTGTATTAATGAATAAGGGGTCAATTTCATAATTTGGAATATATAATGTTGACCCGTGGGTAGGCGCAAGATGTCTTTTTTTTAAAAGAAATTTCATAATCAGGTCTGTTCTTCTAAGACCCCCCTCCTTTCTTATTGGTTCTACTGTGTCTGCATAAAAAGGGAAGGAAAAGCCGTGATATAGAAAGATATTAATTCCGGGGTTTTCTCTGGTTACCCCTATATTTATCAAAGAGGGATTTGAAACAACATTAACATTGGGCAAAGCATAAACGGATTTTGCAAAGTTTTCATCTAACAGGGGCTGTGGCTCATATAGTCTAACAGCATCGTGGTTTCCCGGGCAGAGAAATATATTTATGTTTTGGGGGATTTGATTTAAATATTCAGAAAGCCTATCGTATTGATCATATAAATCTTTTATTTCCAGATCTTCCTCTTGGCCCGGATAAATCCCCACGCCATCCACCAAATCCCCAACAATAAACACATATTTAACCTTTCTGGCAATCTCTCTCTGCTCATTGTTTTCCCCTTCACCATTTAACCATTTAATAAAATTTTCAAATTCTTGTTTTAGAAATGCTTTTGAACCAATATGTAAATCTCCGATAAAAAGGGCATATTCTTCCTCTTCTGTTTTTTTAAGTTCCCTTGTCAGGGGAACTTCGGGCCAAACCAATTCATTAACAAAAACAACATTGTTCCCGGCAACGCCCCCAAACCCCAAGACCTCATCTAAACAGATTTCTTTTGCTAAATTGTATATATCATTGTTATTTTTATTAATTATAATTTTGATTGAAGATGAAAGATCTTCTACGGTTAGACTAAAGTTATTATTTCTCGTAAGGGTTTTACTTGTAACCAAACCAACAAAACTAACTTTTTCTTTATTATCCATATTTTTAATTCTGGAAATAGATATAATATCATTAAGGTTGTTATGTGTCTTTAATAATTGGAGCAAAGAATTATATCTTCTCCTATAGTATCTAACAAATTCGTCTACTGACTGTTTGCTTGCCCTTTCTTTATAATTAATTAAGACTTTAAAATTAGGGGGCGGGGTGTTTATTTCTTCGGAAAGAGGGGCTGAAACGCTTGTTTTTTCCTCTTTTTCTAATTCTGAAATAGGCAAAGAATTCATAAACTCGTCTGTTATGAGAAACACGTCATTGCTGGCTTTTGTTGGGTTTTTTAACAGAACCTGCAAAAAAGAGCCCAGTTTGTGTTCTTTATCGGGTGCTGTTGCTGCGGGGTTCACTAAATAATCCTGTTTCAATAAAAGATTAACTATTTTTTTATAATGTGCTGAGGGTTGCATTTTACTAATTTAATCAAGACCAAGCTCGGTCTGAAGAATTTTCTGTATCTTATTTACCATAGAAATAGGAAAAGCAATTGAAATTTCTTTTGTTCTTCCATATCTTCCTTTTGAAACTACGTTTGCATTTATTACTCCCAGCATATCCAGCTCTGCTATGATGTCTGTGATTCTTCTCTGAGTCAGCGGTCTTAAATTCAGATTTATGCAAAGTTTCTTATAGAGCTCATATATTTCGCCGGTATAAATTTTTTGTTTGTTTTTATCAAATAAATTAACAATACAAAAAAGCGCGGATTGTGATTGCTTGGGTTGTGATTTAATAATATCCAGTATCCTGTCTTTTTCGATCTTTTCCTGAGCTTCATCCAGGTCTGTTATATCAACCAGTTTCTTTTTTTTCCTCTCTGCCAGTTCTCCTGCAACCCTCAAAAGTTCAATTGCTCTTCTTGCATCGCCGTGCTCGCGGGCTGCGTATGCTGCACATTTCTCAATAACTCCCTGCTGTAATGTATTGGACTTAAAAGCAAGATCTACTCGTTTTTTTAAGATATCTTGTATCTGTAATGCATTATACGGTGAAAAAATAACTTCCTCTTCACTTAATGAAGATTTTACTCTTGGGTCAAGATTTTGTGTAAAAATTAAACTGTTGCTTATACCGACCAGCGAAATCTGGGCTTTTTTTAGTTCGCTGTTAATTCTGGTCAGATTATATATGATTTCGTCCCCTGTTTTTTTTATGAGCTGGTCAATTTCATCTAAAATCAATAAAAGAGAGATTTCTGCATTTTCAAGTATATTAAAAAACAGATTATACACTTCGTCTGTGGGTAGCCCGGTTACCGGGACATCTCTCCCAAACAGCCTTATTATTTGAGCTATTAGTCTGTATTCTGTATCTGCAACCCTTTTTAATTTACAGTTTAAGTAGATTAATTTAATAGGAATCTGTTTCTCTTTTGCTACGTTTATCATCTGGGCGGTTATGTGCTTTATGGTCAGAGTCTTTCCTGTTCCAGTCTTACCATATAAAAATAAATTAGAGGGTCTTTCTTTTTTTAAAAGAGGCGCAAGTATTTCCGCTATCTGTTCGATCTGCTTTTGTCTGTGCAGGACTTGTTCGGGTGTAAAAGAAGATTGCAGTGCTTTTTTATTGATAAATAATGATTTTTCGCTTAAATATTCTTCAAAAAAGCTTGTAAGTCCTTTTTGGTTCATCCTATTTCCAAAAGAAATATAGGTTTATAAAGATTTATATTATTTATAAATAGTACCTGCCCCCCCTTTTTCCTTTGGAAACCCCCTATTATAATAATTCATTTAATTTTTTTCAATATAGAAAATATTAAATAATAAATAAACAAAAAAAGCAAAATTTTGTTAAACAAATAACTTCCGATGGAAACAAAGGAGGCAGACAATCTACGGGTTCTTGCAACAGTTCATTAAACTCCAAAGATACAAATAATAGGGAGGATTTTACCAACAGTTGGATAGTTTAGTTTAATTCAATGAAAATATTTATATATAAGTTACTTTTCCTTAGTAGTTACAAAAAAGAGCAGATATATAAAAAAGAGTAAATTAAACTCAAACACAGGGTGTATAATGTGATCGTACAAAAAAATTTTTTGTCAAAACTAAAAGATTTTGGTTTAAATACCTATGAGAGCAAATTGTGGACAGCACTTCTTTCAAGGGGCGTATCAACAGCAGGGGAATTATCAGATATAGCCAATGTTCCGAGAAGCAGAAGTTATGATGTTCTTGAATCACTGGAAAAAAAGGGCTTTGTTGTAATGAAGCTCGGCAAACCCATAAAATACATTGCAGTGCCCCCCGGAGAAGTTGTTGAGAGGGTTAAAAAGAGAGTTAAAAACGAAGCGGAACAAAGGGAAAAACAATTAGAAGAACTAAATGCAAGCAATATTTTGGAAGAACTTTCACTGCTCTATAATCAGGGAATTGATTTGATTGAACCCACAGATCTGGCAGGAAGCGTGAGAGGAAGAGAGAATCTGTATAATCATATGGAGTCAATGATTAAAAGAGCAGAAAAACAAGTACATCTCATGACTTCTGCAGCAGGACTGAAAAGAAAAACAAAGAACCTTTTAAGAAGCCTGAAAAAAGCAAAGGAGAGGGGCGTAAAAATAACTGTTTCAGCACCTGTTCCAGCACAGGACATGATTACATATAGCAAACTACAGGAAATAGCTAATCTTACAGTTCAAAAAGAGACCCAGGCAAGGTTTCTTATTGTTGATAACAAGGAGATATTGTTTATGTTGACAGACGATGAATCTGTACATCCCTCTTATGATGTGGGTGTTTGGGTAACTGCCCCTTATTTTACAAGAGCAATAAAAAGAGCATTTAACCTCTCTTAAAAACCAACAACTTTTTTTAAATCTTCTTTAAAACAAGGCTAATATAAAACCCTAGTTATTCTGATAAATATCAGAATAACATTGAATTTGATTCTAATCATTCGATCAATATTGAAAGCAATGATTCTTAAGAAAACTTCCACTTTTTGTAGT
>JAFGRO010000034.1 GCA_016935095.1 Candidatus Woesearchaeota archaeon | reverse complement strand
TGATTGTCAAATTGGCAGTACAACTGCCAATAATTATTAAGAATTCTAAGAATTAATGTGTTTCCTCACTTAACTTGACTTTGCCTTGTTATCACAAAATTTATATAATCCTTTTACATAAAATTAATTATGAGCATTTTAACTAAAAAAGAGATCCTGAAAGAAATCAAAAAAGGAATTCTCAAAATAAAGCCTTTTTCTCAGGAGCAGGTAGGCCCTGCCTCAATAGACCTTACATTGGATGATAAATTCAGGCTCTATACAAAAAGCATTAAAAAGATTCAGCTGGATAAAAAAATAGAGATTAGCAAGATTACCCGGCTAGTTGATGGAAAGAGTATTGTGTTGAAGCCAAGGCAGGCGATTCTTGGCATTACCATAGAAAAAATCACTTTGCCTGAGAATATATGCGGCTGGCTTACAGGAAGGTCAAGCTTTGCCAGGATAGGGTTGGCAGTGCACACCACAGCAAGCTTTGTCCAGCCCGGGGTAAGCAATAAGCAGGTCCTGGAAATTTCAAATATAGGGCCGTTTAACCTTGTGCTGCATAAAGGCATCAGGATTTGCCAGTTAGTCCTGGAGAGAGCCGAGGGAAAGGCAAGGTATGAAGGGAAGTACAGTAAGCAGGATAACCTATAATTATATAAACAATATTTTTTTCTTTTTATGGATGGGTCTAACTGATAAGGAAATTAAAGAAATTAGAAAAGAAGTAGACACCAGCCATAATCCTCTGATTTTTTTTGATGATGATGCAGACGGCTTATGCTCTTTTTTAATGCTATACCGGCATTGTACAGATGGCAGGGGCGTTATTATAAAAACCACCCCCAGAATTGATATGAAATTTTTAAGAAAAGTGGATGAGTATTCTCCTGATAAGATTTTTGTTGTGGACATTGCTGAGGTTACTCAGGAATTTATAGATTCTGTTAATACCAGGATTATCTGGATTGACCATCACCAGCCTTTGGACAGGAAAGGCATAAAATACTATAATCCGATGAATAATTCCAAAAAAACTTCCCCTACCAGTCATTTGGTTTATAGTGCCCTGAAAAAGAATATCTGGCTGGCAATGGTCGGCTGTATTGGAGATTGGTATATCCCCGATTTCAAAGATGATTTTATTGAAGAATACCCAGATTTATTCTCAAATGAAATCAAAGAGCCTGATAAAGCCCTTTTCTCAACTAAAATAGGTCTTTTGGCAAAAATATTCTCATTTATACTGAAAGGCACTACAAAGGATGCAATGACCTGCGTTAAAATCCTTACACGGATAAAAGAGCCGTATGAGATCCTTGAGCAGAGCACTTCCCAGGGCAGGTATATCTGGAAAAAATTCCAGAAAACAAATAATATTTATGAAGAATTATTAGACAATGTAAAATCAGATAATAAAAAGATATTGACCTATATCTATTCAGGCAACAAAATGTCTTTTACATCTGACTTAAGCAATGAACTTCTCTATAAATACCCTGATAAAATCATTGTTGTGGGCAGGGACAGGAATAATGAAATAAAGCTTTCATTCAGGTCAAGACATATTGAAATTCTTCCGTTAGTGGAAAAAGCTCTTGACGGACTAGAAGGGTTTACAGGAGGCCATAAGCACGCATGCGGAGGCATGGTAAAAAAACAAGATTTCGATGAATTTATTGAAAAACTCAATAGTTTAATCTAATCAACTTTGTCAAACTTCTCTTTATTAATCCAGTTCCTGATTCTGGAATAACTCCTCAGAATAAACTCCAGTAATACAATTGAAATCAGGTACTGGATAATGAGGTGGATATTATTAGGGATACTGTAGAATTTTTCAATTGTGTCCTTAATGCTGAAAAAAGTAGGGTCTACAATAAACACGCCCAGCAAGGCAAAAGGGATCATCTTAGCCAGGTCCATGGAAAGATTTTCATTATAATAAGCTGTTATTCTTGAAGTTGCAATAATAGTCATTGACATCAGTAAAGTCTGTGCAACATTATAGCTTTTTGACAATACCAGCAGTGAACCACTTAAAATCAGGAACCACAGGAAACTTATAAAAGGAAAAACAACCATAGAGGTAATTAGGAAATTCAGGAAATTCCACATTCTTTGAATCTTTTGCACATAACCCGGCTCCGGAATGTCTAATTTGAATATAGTTTTCTTGCCGAGATGCTGGTAAAAATGCCAGATGACAATAGCATAAATAACCATGCCTATAACATAAACAAGAAGATTCAAGATATTATAGCCAAGGTCTTCTGTTATTAGCCCGGGCAGTGCATCAATATATTCAGCATTAATAACCTGTCCAATGATTGAAGGGTCAAAGGCCATGATAAACTTAAAATATAGCCTGATTTAAAAATTTTTACTTAAATTTAATCTGCCCCATACCCGGAACGCCTTTGCCGAATTTTTTCATTAACGATTCCATGTTTTTCATAGAGCCGCCTTTGAATACTTTCATAAGTTTTTTGCTTTGCCTGTATTGCTTTACTAAATCGCGGACATCTTTTGTGATTGTTCCAGAGCCTTTAGCTATGCGTTCTATCCTGCCACCTTCAATGATTTCCGGGTTTTCTAATTCTTCCCTGGTCATTGACTGCATTGCGAATTTCCATTTTTCCAGTTTCCTTTCCTGGACATCCAGCATGTCTTTCGGAAGTTTTAAAGTTCCCATACCCGGGACAAGATCAATTATTTTGCTGAGGGGGCCCATCTTTTTCATAGCCTGCATCTGCTCATATAAATCAATTAAATTGAATTCCCCTTTGAGGAATTTTTTCCCGAGGTCTTCTGCATCTTCTTCGTTGATAGCTTCTCTCGCCTTCTCAAGCAAAGCTTCAATATCGCCCATGCCTAGCAGCCTTGAAACAAAGCCCTTTGGGTTGAATTCTTCAAAATCAGTTATCTTCTCACCGACACCGATGAACTTGACAGGGGCTTCTGTGACTGAGCAGGCTATCAAAGCGCCGCCTCCCTTGGCAGTTCCCTCCAGTTTTGTGACTATTATCCCTGAGACTTTGCATGTGTTATGAAATGCTCTGGCCTGGGCTTCTGCTGCCTGGCCGATATCTGCGCTCACAACAAGCAATCTCTCGTCAGCTTTAACCAGCTTATTTATGTTGTTGAGTTCTTTTATTAGTTCATCACTTAACGCATCCCTGCCAGCAGTGTCTATTATCACCATATCAAATTTCTTTAATTCATCTTCAAATTCCTTATAAATCTTGATTGGGTCTTTCTGCTTTTCATTTCCGAAGACCTGGACATTTATGCTATCTCCAAGTTGTTTTAGCTGCTTGAATGCCGCAGGCCTCCACACATCTAATTGCAGCAATGCAATCTTAAATGCCCTTTTCTGGAAGAATCTTGCCAGTTTGGCTGCAGTAGTTGTTTTTCCGGAGCCGAACAAGCCAACGAGCATGATCTTGAAAGGAGTCTTATTAATATTGATTTTATATCCTTCTTTTCCGAGAAATTTCACCAGCTCTTCATAAACAATATGGACAAGGTGCTCTTTTTGTGTTAACCTGGATGGAGTTTTTTCTCTTTTAATTCTCTCTTTGATCTCGTTTGTAAGTCCGAAAACCAGTTTGACATTGACATCTGACTGCAATAATGCTCTCTGTATGTCTTTGACAAGCTCATTAATCAGGGTTTCATCTACAAAAACGCTTTTTGCAATCTTTTCAAGCGTGGATTTTAATGAGTTTCCAAGTTTTTCCAGAACCATATGATTATAGAAAAATCAGAATTTTTTATAAAGTTAACTGAAAATGGCAATTAAACTGGTTTTTGTTAGCCGGATAAGTCTTTTTTTCCGATATTTTTTTAAATCACTGTTTTTTCCAAGAACCCATGGCTAGACTAAGAACATTTGTTGCTTATAGAAAAGTCAAAAGACCTTATACGCGAAAATCCAAGTACAGGAAAAAGTCATTTGTTAAAGCAAATCCTGTATGCAAGATTGTCAAGTTTGATATAGGAAATACACAAAAAAAGTTTTCTTATCAGCTTGATCTTGTTTCAAAAAGCAGGCTGCAGATAAGGGATAATGCACTTGAATCTGCACGCCTTACTGCAAACAGGGCTTTAGAAAAACAGCTTGGAAAAGCAAACTATCATCTGAAAATGAGAGTATATCCTCATCATATCTTAAGAGAGCATGCACTTGCTTCAGGAGCAGGTGCAGACAGGTTCTCTACAGGAATGGCCCGCTCATTCGGGAAACCTACAGGAATAGCCGCACAGATAAAAGAAAAGCAGCCTTTAATAAGTCTTTTCATTGAAGAGGAACATTTGAAGATAGGAAGGATTGCTTTAAACAGGGCAAAGCATAAAGTTCCATGCTCATGCGGGATTATTGTCAAAAAAACAGGATAATTGTTTTTTAAGTTCTTCTAAAGATTTAATTGAATCCTTATCAAATTTATCAATCTTTTCTTTCTCAATAATATCTGTCTTGCTTAAGTAAGTTATTACAGGCTTTTTAAATTCTTCTTTAATCCTTTTTAACAACTCAACCTGCTCTTTTAATCCGTATTCTTCTGTTAAATCAAAAACATAGACTACCAAATCAGCTAAATGTTTTATTGCAAGATAAGCCTGCTTTTCAATATAATTCATCTTATTGAACCTGTTTAATGTGCCGGGAGTATCTATTAACTGTATCTTTTTATAGTCTTTTTGCATATAGCCTAAATTAAGGGATTTGGTTGTGAAAGCATATGAATCGATCTCCGGCTTAGAAGATGTCAATTTGCTAAGCAAAGTGGATTTGCCGACATTAGGAAAACCAGATATACATACAGTAAACATTTTAGTTTTAATTGCAGGAAAATTTTTCATTGTTTTTCTTGATTCTTCAAGATAAGCAAGTTCTTTTTTTATCTGTTTTAATAAAGAAGATATTCTCCCATAATACTCTTTCCTGTATTTGTTTATTGAGTTCAGGTCTTTTGTTTTTTTGATTTTAAAATTGTATATCTTATAAAAATCATTTATTTTCTTGATGCACCAGTTTATTGCTCCGAGAGATTTTTTTAATTTATTGTAATCCAGTGTGCATTTAATTAATTCCTGGTAAAAAATATCCAATTCCTCCACCCTTGGATATGCTTTAAGGATATTGTCTAATCTCGAGACCAAAGTATCCTTGATTGTCTCTAATTTAAGAAGCTCAATCTGTTTTGATTTTTTAAGCCTGTCAAATCTGCCTTTTTTTTTTCCTCTTTCCTCATCTGCCTTTTTTTTTGCCCTGTTAAAAGCTATATCTAAGTAGAAATCATATCTTTCAACTTTTTTTAAGCATTGGAAGTTCATAACTAAAAGAAAAAGAGTCAGGTTTATAATTTTAATTAAATTTATGAAAGATTAAATCTTCCTTTAAATTATTGAAAGAGGTAATATGAAAAAAGAAAAGGATAAAATCAGGAAGAGCCTGGGATATTCAATCCTGGACGGGGCTTTTTATTCTGCAATGGTGGGGTTCGGTGAATCCTTTTTTTCAGTATTTGCAGTATTCCTCAGGGCGAGTATAACCCAGATAGGTTTACTCGGGAGTCTGCCTCAGGCGCTTGGCTCAGTCTCGCAGCTCTTCTCAAATAAATTGATTGCTCTTTTTAAATCAAGAAAAAATATGATCCTTATTTTTGCATTTTTTCAGGCGCTTATGTATATACCGGTAATGCTTGTATTCTTTTTAGGAGAGATGAAAGTTTTTCATTTGATTTTTTTTGTATGTATTTACTGGATCCTTGGCTCAATATTAAGCCCTGCATGGAGCAGCTGGATGGGTGACCTGGTTGATGAAAACAGGAGAGGCTTTTACTTTGGAAAAAGAAACAAAATCGCAGGTTTTGCATCTTTTATATCATTCCTGATAGGTGGTTTTATTCTTCAGAAGTTTAATTCTGGAAAGAGTTATGAATATATAGGATTTGTAATTATATTTACATTAGCATTTTTTTCAAGATTGGTTTCAGTTTATTTCCTTTCAAAAAAATACGAGCCGGGTTATGTTATAGAAAAAAAAGCTTATTTTAGTTTTATTGATTTTATTAAGCAGGCAACATTCAGGAATTTCGGCCTGTTTGTCCTTTATATGAGTTTTATGAATTTTTCAGTGAATATAGCAGCGCCGTTTTTTACTGCATACATGCTTTATGATTTGAAGATGAGTTATATTATATTTACAGTAGTCAGTGCAACTTCAATGATTGTGAAATATCTTGCAATGCCTGTATGGGGGCAGGCTGCTGACAGGTTCGGCTCAATAAAAGTGCTGAGCATTACAGGATTACTAACGCCTTCAGTGCCATTACTCTGGCTGTTTTCAACAAAAACAGTTTATCTTATAATCGTCCAGGTCTATTCCGGACTTGTGTGGGCGGGCTTTGAGATTGCATCGTTTAAATTCATTTTTGACAGCACCAGCCTCCAGAAAAGGGCACTCTGCGTTGCATATTACAATGTACTGACAGGTGTTGCTATATTTTTCGGAGCGATTATCGGAAGTTTTCTCATAAAGGTGAATAATTTTTTCTGGTCAAAATTCCTTTTTGTATTTTTAATAAGTTTTATATTAAGGTATATTACATCTTTGTTTTTTATTCCGAAAATAAAGGAAGTAAGGCCTGTTGAAAAGATTTCAGCCCAGCAGCTAATCCTGAATATCATAACAACAATGCCTACGCAAGGCATTATTTACAAGTTGATACCCTTTAAGAAGGATAAAAACAGATAGGTGCTTTGATATTAACAGTTGCTCATGCCTCCTTATTCTCAGGATTACACAAGAGAATTGTTTATTTTGTCAAACCCATTTCAAATCTATTTGAACCTATCAATATATTTATATATAATATCTATAATATTCAATTATAATGAATAAAAAAGTATTAACAATCGGAATAGTGCTTCTTATAGTTGCTGTTGTTGCCGCGGGTGTTGTTATGTTTGTTTTTCCTTATAATCCAGTCCAGCCGCCGAAAGCAGATGATGTTGGTTCAACACAACAGGGAATTCAACAAGTTGTTAATGCAAATAACCAGTTTGCATTTGATCTATATTCAGAATTAGTTAAAGATGAAGAAGGCAATATTTTCTATTCTCCATATAGTATTTCTGCTGCTTTGGCAATGACTTATGAAGGTGCTCGCGGCCAAACTGCAAATGAAATGAAATCTGTTTTCCATTTCCCTGAAAATAATATCTTACAACCGAATTTTGCTGCAATTTATAATGGAATCAATAAAGGAAATAAAGCTTACGAGTTAAGGACAGGAAATGCTTTGTGGGCGCAATATGATTATAAGTTTCTTGATGATTATACAAGCAGAGTGGAGCAATATTATGGCGGCAAAGTAGCCAATCTGGATTTTGTTAAAGAAACAGAAAAATCAAGGCAAACTATTAATTCATTTATAGAAGAACAGACTAATGATAAAATCAAAGATTTGATCCCTCAGGGAGTACTTGATCCAATGACAAAATTAGTCTTAACAAATGCAATTTATTTTAAAGGAACATGGGAATGGGAATTTGATGAGTCTGACACTAGAGACCAGGATTTTAAAATTACTAAAGATAATATTGTAAAAACTCCGATGATGTATATGGATCCAGATAAAGCAAGATTTAATTATGCAGATTTAAAAAAAATGCAGATATTAGAACTTCCTTATAAAGGTGAAAAGATTTCAATGTTGGTTTTATTGCCAAAACAGGGAGAAGAGTATGACTATGAGACAGATGAGATAATTAATTATGATTATACGCTTGAGGATATTGAATTATCTTCTGAAAAACTTAATGAATATAAATCAGAAATGAAAGAAATAAAATTAGATTCAATACATCTTCCGAAATTTGAATTTGATACAAAATATTTTTTAGTTAAAACATTAAGTGATATGGGAATGCCAACCTCATTTACTTTTGATGCTGATTTTTCAGGGATGAACGGAATTAGAGAATTATTCATATCTGCAGTTATTCACCAGGCTTATGTCAAAGTTGATGAGAAAGGTACAGAAGCCGCAGCTGCAACAGCTGTAATAGTGGGGAAAATGGCTGCAATGCCGCAAAATATATTCAGGGCAGATCATCCGTTTATATTCATAATCCAGGAAAAAGATACTGGAAATATTCTGTTTATGGGAAGAGTTACTGATCCAACTAAATAGGAAAATTCACAGTATTGGGATATATATTAGATTGGTAATTTTTAAATATCCTGTTTTATTTTCAAAAAATATGCAACTCCGCTTCATCACAAAAAACAGGCACAAGTTCAATGAAGTAAATAAAATAATGAGTGAGTTTAATATTGAGCTTGTTCAGGTTAAAGAGGAAAAGATTGAGCCAAAAGAGCTTTCAATTGAAGAAGTTGCAGAATTAAATGCAAAGCATTTCTATGAAAAAATTAAAAAGCCTGTGATTGTTGATGACACAGGAATTTTTTTTAAAGCATATCCTGATTTTCCCGGGAATCATCCTAAGCTAATGTTTAATCTATTGGGATATAAGGGCTTATTAAAGCTTCTTGAAGGGGAAGACAGGAGTGCTTTTTTCAAAACAATAGCTGCTTATTATGACGGCATAACTCTGAAAACATTTCAAGGCATTCTTAAAGGCACAATCTCAGAAGAAGTTTCAGGGCAGGAGATAGATGTTATGCCTTATGAACGGATATTTCTTGTAAATGGAAAAAAGCTATGCGATTTTTCAAGAGAAGAAAAAAATAAAATATCGCACAGGGCGATTGCATTTAAAGACCTGGCTAAATGGCTAAAAAATAAGTAAAGGTTACTCAATCAGCTCCCTGCTCTTGTTTAATCACAAGCGGTGCTTGGGGAACTTCTGGTTTAAGATTCAGGAGCAGCCGGCAGTATTCTCAAAGCCTGAAAAGAAATTAATAAAACAGTAAGAATCTAAAAAATTACACTATTCTAAACTTTCCTTATCTTTGCTACAAAAAATCCTTCTGTATCATTGTCCTGTGGCCATAACCTTAAGCATTTGGAAACATCTTTATGATAGTGTTCATTATTAAACTCTGTAACAGGCTCTGAGCTTTTCAGATTCAATTTAATATTCTCAATTTTGGCATCAGGACAATTATTTAATAAATAGCTTATGACTCCTTCATCCTCTTCAGGCTCAACCGAGCATGTTGAATAAACCAAAATACCGTCTCTCTTCAATATCTTAAATGCAGCCTCGATTAATTTTTTCTGTGTAATGCTCAATCTTGTAATCATCGTGGGATTCCATATTCTAAGTGTTTTAAGGCTTTTTCTTATTGTGCCAGTGCCTGAGCAAGGGGCATCTACAAGTATCTTGTCAAACCTCAGAGAGGACTTTGCAAACCAATGGCCGAACATCAATGTAACAACTGTATTTGTTAAACCCGTTCTCTGGACATTTATGCCAAGAGATTTTATCCTGTCTCCTTTAAAATCATTTGATATAAGCAGGCCCTGGTTTTCCATGTATTGCGCAATCTGGGTTGTTTTTGAACCGGGAGAAGCACACAAATCCAGGACAAGCTCCCCTGCTTTCGGCTGCAATACAACAGGAGGTATCATTGAAGCTGCCTCCTGCACATAAAAATAGCCAAGGGCATGCTCTCTTGTGCATCCTATGTCTCTCCTGCCTGTCTTATGCTCAACCCAGAAACCCTCTTTGCACCACGGAATTTTTTCAAGAATCCATCCCTTCTGCTCTAATGAGCGCTTTACTTTTTTGACACTTGCCTTAAGAGTATTTACTCTTACAGACCTTTTCAAAAAGCTTAGCGAATAATTTAAGAATTCATCATATCTTATTCCAAGGATTTTTTTGTATCTGTCTTCAAAAGGTTTCTTGATTTGTATTTTTTCCGCATCAGGAATTTTTTTTGGCATGAATAACCGGTTTTTTAGGAATTATATAATCTTTTCCTTAAAATGTCTGCAAAAACAAGCTTAAAATCAGGCATACAATCCCGGCTACCATCATCTTCAGGCTGCCGAGAATAATATTCTCCCGGGAGATTCTGCCTAAAAATCCCCCTAGTAATGCAAGTAAAACAAAGGCTATCCCCAGAGAGATAAAATAAGCATAATTTATTGAAATAAATTTTACAAAAAAAAAAGGGAGTATAACAACCAGTGCGGATAAGGCAGGGCTCAGCCCGTCTATCAGCGAAGTAACAAATATAGCTACTTTTTCTGCTTTTTCGATTTTTGTATTGTCAAGCTTCCTTAATGTGGCTCTCTCTAATTCCTTTAATTTCTTTTTTCTTTCAGCTTCTTCTGTAAGATAAGTTCCCCATGTTCCTGAAACGCCCATTGCAATACATGCTCCGAGTGAAGTCATAATAATAATCCTGGAATCAGTAACTTCCCCGAAAAAGCTTCCGAGCAGGATGCCCATTATTGTCAATATGCCGTCAAAAGAATTCATTGCAAAATATCTTCTCCCTATCTCGCTGATTTTTGCAATACGGTCATATTCCCTAAATAGTTTTAAAGCTTTTTTAAAAGAATGCATTTTAATTATGGATGTGGTCATCCTGATGAGTGTGCGGTTCATCAACCAGTTCTTTGCCTGCCGAGACTTTATCAATGCTGTGTATGCTTGCACCTGTATCATCAATTACTTTTTTAATCTTCTCAAAATTTATATCTGTACCTTTAATTGTCACTTTGACATTCTCAACCTTACTGTCAATCTCATAAACAGAGATATCCACGCCGTTCACAGTCCTTATCTCGCTTAATGCTGATGCCAGCTCAAGAATTGAAGGCTGGTGCGGCTTTAAAATATCCAGGACAACTAACCTTAAATCACCCATTTTTCAAAATCACCTTATTGAATACTAAAGCAGTTTTATTTATATAATTTGTGTTTTGGAAAGATTAATGCTCATTCAG
>JAFGRO010000033.1 GCA_016935095.1 Candidatus Woesearchaeota archaeon | reverse complement strand
GTCGATAAATTCTTTTTAGAACAAAATTTATAGACGAGAAACTGCTTCTTATATTTTTCTAAACCTCTTAGGGTTTCATATTAGCCTTAAAACAAAAGTTTTATAAATTCCCTTTTTCTATTTTTGTTTATACGTTGAAATAAGGCAAAACCAATTAATTTTATGATTGGGCTTGTCCTTGTTTTTATTATAAGTTTAAAAGAGGTGCGTTATTATGGCAGTAGAAATGGCGACAATTGATACTATAATTTTGTCAATTATTATTGGAACTCTTGCAGCTATTGTATATAGTTTAAGGATTCTCGTTTTATTGGAGCGGAGAATTGCAAGAATGGATTTAAACATAGAAAAAATGACAAGAGCAATAGCTAAAGAGGAGGTCAAAATAGAAAAAGAAGAAAAAAAAATAGAAAAACAACTTAAAAAAACAAAGTAGATCTTCTTATTAGCTAAGAATGGATAACACCCCACTGAACACAGTTCATGATTTATCAGAATTTAAAATAAAATCAATACTCAAAACACTACATGACGTAGTTATTGCCTCCCCTCCTCAAAAAATTTTTTTCAATTTAAATGAGACAAGAAACGCCCTAATGGAGAACAACGTAAGCAATGCGTATCTTAAAAACATTATGGAATTTCTGTTTTTGAATCTTGACGAAAAAAACGCAGCAACCAAATTCAAAGCCAATAGGAAAAACATAGAAGCAATATTAAAACACGCAAAAGACGAAATTATAACTAACGGAACAAAAAAGATAAAAAGATATTCTTCTCTGTTTGTTCCGTTTTTTTCGGAAGAAATTTTTTCAATTCTTAACAACGCTCTTCTTAACAACAAAAAAGTTACATTAAATATAATAGAACACAAGCCATTTAATACCGGGAAAAGAATAGCTAATAAATTTTGTGATAAAAAAATTGATATGAATTTTTTTTTAGATTCAAATCTGCTTCAGGCGATAATTCAATCAGATTTGTGTTTGATACCTGCAGAGACAATAACTAATAAAGGAGAAATAATCTCTTTTAATCCTATTAAATCCATTTCAATAATTGCTAAAGAGAATTTGGTCCCGATGTATGTTTGTTGTAATACATTGCGGGTTGCGTTTGATGATTATGTAAAAGAACTTTTGCATTTAAATTTTAACCAGGAAGACATATGGGTTCACACCCATACTAATGTCAATCTAAATAATTTCATTTATGAGGCGGTTCCCGCTAAAAATGTTCAGGCGATAATTTCAGAAGGAGGGATATTTCCTCCCAACCATTTTATTGAGGAAGTTAAGAATAACCATAACAAATTAATTAATTATTTCTCCTAAAAACTCAAAAAAACCAAGACCCTTTATTAATGCCTGCTTATGTGTTATTAAAAGGTTTTTTCCTGTGTCTTCTAGATCTTCAATATTTATAAAAAACCAAGAGGTTCTATAAAATTTTACCGCAACCCATGGCTCGGCCCCAAAATAATCGGAAAAATTTTTCAGTTGTTGGATCTCGGTCTTCTTAAAATATTTTTTATCTTCTTTTGTTATCTTGCATTCAATTGCAATTTTTCTTAATTTATTGCTTGCGATAATGTCGGGTGCAGGAAAATGCATGCTACCAGAACCGGCTGTTCTAAGTGCGGCCCAACCCCTGTTCCACAGCATATGAATAAGTTCTCTTTCAGCATTTATTCCTTTGCTTTTTCTACTCATTTGTTAACAACTTTTTGTAAAATATATTGGTGATATTAGTGATGATAAAACTATACAAACAAAACAAAAGGCTTAGATTAATGATAGTGTTCATTCCTTCGATATTATTAAATCTGGTTATCATTATTAAAATGATGATTGACACATCAATCCCCTTTGTGATGCTGAGTGTCATAAGCAGCCTGTTTTTAAATGTGAATTTTGAGCCAATTAATGCAAGATTCACAGAAACAAACCTTATTACAATATATATTAAATATAAGATTGTGCCTTTTAATAAATACTTAAAATCTATCAGGAGAATCGTCCCGATTAAAATAAAAACAAAAATATTGAAGATATAGCCAAATATTGAAGTAAATTTTTCAAGCGCAAGTTTATGTTTAATATGATAATTCCCGAAAACCAAAGCAAACACAGTAAGAGCAAGAACACCGCTGGCATTCATTTGTTCTGAAACAATAAATGTTAAAATTGATCCCGCTATGACAATTAGATATGAAAGCTGATCTTTGATTTTTGTATTGAGTATAAAATAAACACATGTTCCGGATATTAAGCCAACGACCAAGCCAAGAGAAATATGCTGAAAAAAAACAAGAAATTCTTGGCCCAGATTCAATTTTACACCCCTAAAAATATCCTGCACATAGTTTAATAAAATAAGGGGAGCAATAAGAGTAAGGGGCCGATTTAGCAGAGATTCAACTTCAAGCAGTTTATATATTTTATTTTTTTTATTATTAAACTGCTCTAAAAAGGGGTCGTGGTCTAACCCAAACATCAATGCAGAAAAAACAACAATAAGCACAACGGAGCCATATCTGTTAGGGGCCACATCAAATAAATAATAGACAGAAGCGGATAAAACAATAATATTTAGAAAAAAAAAGATTAAAACAAGCCTCATGCCGTAGGAAGAGAATTTTTCTATGTCCCTGAACTTTAGTTTAACAGTAGAATCAAAAATAACAATAATCATGGCCAGAGTTGAAATAATTATGATTGAGGTGTTTGGAAAATTTATAAATCCGAATGACCCCAAAACCATCCCAGCAAACACAAGAAAAAACACATTTGATATTTTCAGTTTAGATGCCAGAGCAGAAACCAAAGTCCCTAATAACAGGACCATTGCAAAATAGATCAGGTATTCCTCAACCATATGAGAAAATATAAAGACGAAAGTTAATAAATGTTTTGAATGGGCACCTTGTGTTTTTTTTAGTGTGCGGGCGAGTGTTGAAGAGATATCTTATTTGTTGTTTCTATAATTTTACTTTCATCAGGTCATAAGCACACAAACTATCTTTGAAAATCGTCTTTGCTTCATCAAGGAATTCTTCTGTTGTTTTATATCTTTGAGAGAAATGTGTTAGAACTAATTTTTTTACATTATTTCTGGACGCAATCAGAGCAGCCTGTTTTGCTGTCAAATGCATATATTCTTTAGCTTTTTTTTCAAGGTCTGAAATATAGACTGCTTCACATATTAAAATATCAGCATCTTCCGCAATTTTATTGCAGTTATTACAGAGAACCGTATCGTTTATAATACCTATTTTTTTCCCTTTTACAATATATGTTGCATCTTCGGGGGCTATTTTCTTTTCATTCCATTTAATGCTTTGGTTGTTTTGGAGTTTACCAAGCAGAGGCCCTTCAGGTATGCCTAACTTATTTGTATAACTGAGTTTTATTTTTCTTTTGTCTTTTTCTAGAAAAACAAACCCATAACAATCAATTCCGTGTTCTAAAGCATAACCATAAACACAGAAGTCCTTTGTTTCAATAATTTTTTCTCTGTTTATTTCAATTATTTTATAATCTATGCTATTTTCGAATTCAAAAGCCTTGAACATATACTCAAAATGTTTTTTTGTTCCTTTTGGGCCATAAATCTCGAGTGTTTTTTCGAATTCACATTTATTTAATGTTTGGAATAATCCCGGCAGCCCGAGAACATGATCGCCGTGCCAGTGACTAATCAATATTTTTGTTATTTTTGAAGGCTTTATGTTTGCCAATTTTAATTGTCTCTGGGTTCCCTCTCCACAATCTATAAGCAACCCTTCATTATTATAACTAATTAAAATAGATTGGTGGTTCCTTTCCTTGGTTGGCACCATACATGAAGTTCCTAAAAAAACAATCTGCATGGGTTTTAGAGAAAAAGGCTTTTTTTTATAATTATGCATTTTTGATTTATTTTCTATATCGAAAAAAACATTCAGAAACTTTTTTATACAAATCCTCTTTACCTGGCAATATGCCTAGAAAAAAGGAAAAACAATCAACAAAAGAAAACACAAAAGAGAAAAAATCAGGTGAACAGCCCAAAGAAAAACCAATACAGGAAGAATTAAAACAACCAACTGTAAAAATAAAATCTGTTTTATTACAGGAAAGAATTGTTACAGAAGACAGCGACGAAGCCCGCGAACTATATAATCAAGGCAGATATGGTATAATTGAAAATGGCAAAGTATATCTTTCTTTGATTGAGGGGCTGTATTTAATGGAAAAGGGCAAATTAGATGTTTTTGATAAGAAAAACCATAACATCATTTCCGAACAATTCATAAAAAAGGCCCAAAGAAAACAGCCCAATTTCTGGGTTAGATATGTTGTTTATAGGGATATCAGGAATAGGGGCTACATTATCAAAACAGCATTGAAATTTGGTGCAGATTTCAGGGTTTATGACCGCGGCATAAAACCAGGAGATGACCATGCTAAATGGGTTGTATTTCCGGTAGATGAGGCTTCTACATTAACATGGTATGAGTTTAGCTCTAAGAACAGGGTAGCACACAGCACCAAGAAGAGATTACTGGTTGGTTGTGTGGACGCTGAAAATGATGTTACTTATTATGAGATAGCATGGAAGAGACCTTAATTTAATTCAATTTTTCTAAATAAGAATATATGCCCTCAATTTGTCTTAATTTAGTGTTCTTAAAAAGAAATTCCCTGAATGAATTATCTATTTTAACTTCAAAATCTCCCAACTTGGAATTTAATTTACTGTAGATTTTTTTCCCTTCTTTATCTAAATCTGTAAGAATAATTACTTCTTTGTGTTTTTTGGAAATAGCTTCGACTTCTTCAAATAAAGGCTTATTCAGAACGTGAGTATTTGTTACCCCAACTTTATTTAATGCAATCTTATCTTTTTTCCCTTCAACTAGGATTATCTTCCCGTCTTTCTTTAATTTATGTATCTCCTCTTTTAATTCATCTTTATTCAAACTCATCTTAAGAAAAATATGTTTTCTTTTATATAAAAATATTTTTAGATTTTAGTTCAAGGACCAATCAATTTAAATTTTAATTCAATTTTATAAAATTTATGGGGGTAAAGGAATTAAGTCAGAGACTTATTTATTATAAGAGAAGAGATGTTCAGGAAGCCATTGTTAAAAGTGCGGGTGACAGAGAAGTAGGATTTAGATATGGAAACAACGGTTTTGGGAAACGGCCGGACATATTAATGTATCCAAATGATGTGATTTCTTTAGTTAAAAAAGGAGTTACCTCTTTTCATATTTCAGAGGAAATATGGGCAGATCCGATGCAATTAACGCCCGGGATGAGGAGAGGAGAGCTAAACGAGCTTAGAAAAGGATGGGATCTTGTGTTAGATATTGATTTTCCAAATTGGGTTTTTTCCAAATTAACCGCACATTTCTTCATACAAGCATTAAAAAAGCACGGTCTTAGCGCAATTACCTGTAAATTTTCAGGCAATAAGGGCTTTCATATAGGTGTGCCTTTCCAGGCATTTCCTCAGAAAATTGGAAACACTTTGCTTAAGGACTGGTTTCCTGAGGGACCTCAAAAGATTACACAATATTTATTAGATTATATCTCAACTAAGTTTGTAAAAACAAACAAGGATAAAATTGTATTTGACAACAAATATGAATATAGCCTTCCTGAATTAGCTAAGCTTCTTGATATTGATGTATCAACGCTAACTTACAGATCAAGATGCAACAAATGCGGAAAACTTAGAAATAGAGGATACAAGTCTGAATATGAATATGTTTGTTCTAAGTGTGAAACCAGAAAAAGGTTATTAGAAAACAAGAAAATATTAATCTGTGAAAAATGTAGTACTATAATGAACAGGTATAAGCACATCAAAACAAAATGTGAATGCGGTTCTTCAGATTTTGAAGAAATTCTTGAATTTAATCCTTTTTCAGTAATTCAGATAGATACGCTTTTGATTTCATCAAGACATATGTTCAGGTCACCATATAGTTTACATGAAAAATCCGGTCTTGTGTCTGTTGTGATTGACCCCGGAGAAGTCATGAACTTTGAGAAAGAACAGGCACATCCTGAAAAAATAACAATAAGAGAGGACAGGGATTTCTTGAAGTGGAAAGAAGCCCAGGAAGGAGAGGCTAAAAACCTTGTTTTCCGAGCTATGGAATATAAACCAAAACTCAGTAAAGAAAAAAAAGACACCCCTGAATTAAATTTTGAAACAGTTGATACTGCACTGCCTGTTGAATTGTTTCCGCCATGTATCACAAGGATACTAAAAGGGCTTACTGACGGAAGAAAGCGTTCTCTATTCATTCTTCTGAATTTTTTAAGCTCCGTTGGCTGGGGATATAAACAAATAGAGGAATTACTTTCTGAGTGGAATATGAAAAATACGGAACCATTACGTGAAGTTCTTATTAAAGGCCATATAAGATATCATAAACAAAGAAAGAAAAAAGTTTTCCCCCCGAATTGCAGAAGTTATTATGAAGATTTTCAGGTCTGCATTCCAGATAATTTATGCAATAATATAAAAAACCCGGTAACTTATTCAAAAAGAAAGGCTTTTTCATTAAACAAACCAAAGAAAAAAAGAGCCAGGCTTACAGAAGAACAAAAAGAGATGAGAAGAAAACACAGGGAAACCCTAAAAAATAAAAAATGATTTACTTTTTAATTATTCGAATACAAAAACGCATAACACTTTTTATGAATCAAAAAAGAAATTAATGAACAACAATGAAACTAAAAAGGAAAGAACATAAAGGACAAAACGGAAAAGTCCTGGTAATAGGAGGAAGCGAAGAGTATGCTGGCGCAGTCATATTGGCTGCAATAGCCTCTTTAAGGGCAGGGGTTGATATTGTGACTATATGTGCTCCTGAAAAAGTAGCATGGACTATTAACTCTTATTTACCTGATTTAATTACTAAAAAATTTTTAGGGAAAGAACTGGATATTACCCATTGCAGGGAAATCATTAACTTAAGTGAGTCGTTTGATGTAATTCTAATCGGGAACGGCTTAGGAATTAAAAAGGACTTTGTAAATAAAATTGTTAGGACAATTAAAAAACCAAAGGTTATTGATGCAGATGCATTAAAAGTTGTCAACATTTCATTAATTACTGAAGCTATATTTACCCCCCACATTAAGGAGTTTGAGATATTATTTAAGAATTCATTGCCTAAAAAAGAACTGAAAAACAAGGTTGAACAGAATATAAAGGAGCTTCAGAAAGTAATGAATAATAATGTTGTTTTATTAAAAGGGAAAGAGGACATTATATTTACTAAAGAAAACGTTCATAAAAACAAGTCTGGAAATAATTCTATGACTGTTGGGGGAACAGGAGATATTCTTGCAGGGTTATGTGCGGGGTATCTTGCTCAATCTAAAAATTTATTTGAAAGTGCAAAACAGGCAGCATATGTAAATGGTAAATCTGGAGAACACATGTTTAAACAGAGAGGGTATACCTATTTTGCAAGCGAGATGCTTGATGAGATGTGGAGATTTATTAAATAGAGTTTTAATAAAATATAGATAATTTCTACAAAATCAGATAATTTATGCTGAATTAATCAGTAAGATTTATAAACTCCCTCAAGTTTCTTGACACCACATTTACTTGAACATAATAAATTATGTTTAATTGACCTGAAAAGATGCTTTTTAGTTTTTCTGTAAAAAGACATCAACAATAGGTCATTTTATTAAGTAAAAAACAAGAGTAGAGACTAAAATGCCAACAAGAAGAAGACCCAGAGCAGGTTCATTACAATTCTGGCCCAGGAAAAGGGCTAAAAGAGGATATGCAAGAATTAGAAATTATACGAAGAGTGACAAACCTGGTTTGTTGGAATTTACAGGATATAAGGTAGGGATGACACATGTTTTGGCAGTTGATAATTATAAATTTTCGCCGACAATGGGGGAAGACATATTTGTTCCTGCAACCATTCTGGAATGTCCTCCTTTAAAGGTTGCTGCTATCAGATTTTATAAAAAAGCCACTTCCCTTAACGTGAAAATGGAGATACGGGCAAGATTAGATAAGGAAGTTGGAAGGAAACTTCTTCTTTCCAAAAAACAGAAGACTGAAGAAGAGATGTTGAATAAAATTAATCTTGATGAATTTAAAGATATTAGGCTTCTGGTTCACACACAACCAAAACTTACCTCAATAGGAAAGAAAAAACCAGAATTATTTGAAACAAAACTTAGTGGAAGTATGGAAGAGAAGTTTAATTATGCCAAGGAGCACTTTGGTAAGGAAATCCTTGTTCAGGACATATTTGAAGAAGGAGAGCAGGTTGATGTTCATGCAATAACAAAAGGAAAAGGAGTTCAGGGCCCTGTAAAAAGATTTGGGATAACAATAAGACAACACAAGTCAGAAAAAGCAATCAGGAACCCGGGTTCACTTGGGCCGTGGTGTGGTTATGCCCATTTTATGTGGAGAGTTTCGCATGCAGGAAAAATGGGTTATCATCAAAGAACAGAATATAATAAAACAATCTTGAAAATATCAAATAACCCCTGGGAAATTGAACAAAAAGGCGGCTTTTTGGGTTATGGTAATATAAAAAACACATATTTATTATTAAAAGGATCTATACCCGGTACAAGGAAAAGAGCAATTAGATTTACTAAACCCATGAGGCCTACTAAAAAAGTTTCAAAAGAAGTTCCAAGTTTTGTATATATTAGTCAAACACCCAAACAAGGTAACTAAATATGAAATTGAAATTAATGTCTATAAAAGGAGAAATAAAGGGAGACATTAACATACCTTTGCAATTTAACGAGGAAATCAGACCGGATTTAATAAAGAGGGCGGTGTTATCTATTCAGAGCCAGAGGAGACAGGCATATGGTTCAGACCCAGAAGCAGGAAAAAAACATTCATCAAAAATATCAAGAAGGAGAAGAAATTATAAAGGCTCTTATGGACATGGTATTTCAAGGGTTCCCAGAAAAATAGTAAGCAGAAGAGGAACACGCTTTAACTGGATCGGCGCAACTTCGCCAAACACAGTTGGTGGAAGAAGAGCACATCCCCCGAAAACAGAAAAAAACTGGTTTCAAAAAATTAATAAAAAGGAGAAAAGAAAAGCACTCAGATCCGCTTTGGCGGCAACACTTGCCAAAGAAGAAGTAATAAACAGAGGCCACCTTATCGGTGAGAAATTTCCTCTGATTATTGAAGATGATTTAGAAAAAATGGCCAAAACAAAACAGATTAATAAATTTTTATATGATGTTGGTCTTGAAAAAGAATTGAAGCGAATTTGTAAAAAAAAAATAAGAGCGGGCAGAGGCAAGTCTCGCGGACGAAAATACAAAACCAAAAAAGGCCCTCTGTTTGTTGTTTCACAAGATTGTGATTTATTAAACTCTTCAAAAAACCTACCTGGCATTGACATCGCTCTTGTCAACAATCTAAATATAGAGCTTTTAGCTCCCGGGGCAGCATGCGGCAGATTGACAATCTATACAAGAAGCGCAATTGAAAGAATTGAAAATGAAAAGCTTTTCACAGAAGAAACGCAACATGTTCAACCTGACAAGACAAATGAGACTATTAAAAAACCAAAACCAAAAAAAGATAAAAAAGAGAAAGAGACAAAATCCACTATTAAAAAAGAAAATATTAAGCAAGATATTAAACAAGAAGATAAAAAACAAAAAGAAAATCCAAAGGAGACCCCTGAAAAATGAGCATTGATATAATTAAATATCCTCTTTCAACTGAAAAATCAATCAGGTTGATGGAATCCAGGAATACCCTGATTTTTATTGTAGATAAAAAAGCAAATAAGAAACAAATCAAGAAAGCAATTGAGGATTTATATGCGGTAAAAGTAGTGAAAGTCAATACAACGATTAGTCAGAACACTAAAAAGAGAGCATATATAAAATTTTCAGATGAAACTCCAGCAATCGATATTGCAACACAACTTGGCTTAATGTAATAAAATGGGAAAGAATATAATTCAACAGGCAAGAGGAAAAGGCGGCCCGACATACAGGGCACCATCTTTTAGATACAAGGCCGAAGTCAAATATTTAAAAAATGTAGTTGCCGGGAAGATAGGAGATATTGTAAAATGTCAGGGTCATTCAGCTCCCTTAATTAAATTGAAATATAATAATGGTAAAGAAAATTATTTGATTGCCGCGGAAGGTATTAGGGTTGAAGATACAATTAGTATAGGCCCGACTGCCGAACTTAAGCAAGGAAACATTTTACCTCTTAAGAATATTCCTGTCGGAACACAGATTTTTAATATAGAGTCTATTCCTGGAGATGGCGGAAAATTTGTAAGGAGCAGCGGCGGGTTTGCTAGAATAATCTCAAAAAAAAAAGAAGACATTGTTGTTCAGTTACCATCTAAAAAATATAAATCATTTAATCCAAATTGTATGGCCTGTATAGGGATTATCGCTGGGTCGGGAAGAAAAGACAAGCCATTTTTAAAAGCAGGAAAAAGATACTATTACATGAAATCAAGAAATAAATTATATCCGCTGACAAGCGGTCAAGCAATGAATGCTGTTGATCATCCATATGGAACAACGCGCTCATCTAAAAAAGGATTCCCAACAATAGCACCTAAAAATGCTCCTCCGGGAAGAAAAGTTGGAAAAATACGTCCTAGAAAAACAGGTAAGAAAAGGTGAAATTAAATATTATATTAACATATTAACAGGCAACTAAAATGGTTAAAAAAGAATTCACTTATTGCGGCAAAACCCTTGAAGAATTAAAAAACATGTCATTGACAGAACTTTCCAAACTTTTTCCGGCAAGACAACGGAGAACCATAAAAAGAGGATTAAGCGAAGAACAGAAAAAAATATTAAAAAAAATCAAAATGAATGATAAAAACCTGAAAACACACATCAGGGATTTAATTGTTTTACCCGAGATGGTCGGTCACACAATTAAGATATATAACGGAAAGGAGTTTGTTATAATAACTATACAGGAAGAAATGATAGGGCATTATCTTGGGGAATTCGCACTTACAAGAAGAAAAGTAGCACACAATGCTCCGGGTGTTGGAGCAACCAGAAGCAGTGCTGCAATATCTGTCAGGTAAAAATGGTAAACAAGCTAACTTATGAAAATTTACAAGAGAACATGGCCTTTGCAAAAGGCTTAAATTTAAGTATATCTACCAAAAAAGCAGTTGAAATATGTAATAATATAAGAAAAAAACCAGTTACAGAGGCCAAAAAAATACTTGAAGAGATAATTGAACTGAAAAGACCCCTCCCCATGAAGAGATTCAACAGGGATACAGCACATAAAAAGGCAATTGGCCCAGGAAGATTCCCTAAAAAGACAGCAAAATTGATTTTATCAACTGTAAAAAATGCTGAATCAAATGCCCAAAATAAAGGACTTAACACGCATAACTTAATAATTGCCCATATTTCAGCACACAAAGCCTCGACGCCTTGGCATTATGGAAGGCATCGCAGGAGAAAAATGAAGAGGACACATGTTGAGATTGTTGTTGAGGAGAAAAAACCTGAAAAAGATAAGCAAGACAAAACTAAGCAAAGGTGACATTTTTGATCGAAAGGGAAATAATTACTCAAAAAATTAAGGAATTTCAAATTAAAGAGTTCATTGAAAAGTCTTTGAAAGGAGTCGGTCTGAGCCACACTAAAATCCAGAGAACCCCCCTCGGTGAAAAGATAATAATATATGCATCAAGACCTGGCTTGATAATCGGCGGCGGCGGCTCAAATATTAAAAAACTGACAAAGGAGTTAAAAAGGAATTTTGGACTGGAAAACCCACAGATAGAAATAACTGAAGTGCGAGACATAAATATTATAGCACAGATAGTCGCGGAGAGAATTGCAAGTGCTCTAGAAAGATATGGTTCAGTAAGGTTTAAAGGAGTGGGTCACAAGGCAATGAGTGATGTGCTGAATGCAGGTGCGCTTGGTGTTGAGATTTTAATTTCGGGGAAGATTCCAAGTGCAAGAGCCAGGACCTGGAGATTTTATCAAGGATATTTAAAAAAATGTGGTAATATTGCCCTAACCCAAGTTGACACAGCATATACTATTGCAAAACTTAAGACAGGGATTGTAGGAATAAAAGTCAGCATCATGCCACCGGATACGAGATTACCAGATGATGTTAAGATTAAAAAAGAAGAAAACCCGGTTATTGAGGAAATTGAAGGAGATGATGTTTTAAATCAGAAAATCCAAGAAGAAACCGAAAAGGAATCAAGTAACTCCAAAAAAAGTCCGAATAAAGAAAAAAATGAAAAATAAAGAGATAAAATCCAAAAGTAGTGAAGAATTAGAACTTAAACTTCCAGAGTTAAAAAAAGAATTAATTAAGCTTAATGCTCAAGTAGCAACGGGGACAACTCTTAAAAGTCCTGGACAAATTAAAAAAATTAAAAAAAACATTGCTAAAATTTTAACGAAACTAAACAAAACAAAACCAAACAAAAATGAGTGAAATTTGTACAATATGTGGATTGCCAAAAGAGTTATGTGTATGTGAAAACATTGCAAAAGAGGCACAGCAAATAAAAATTTCCGCAATTAAGAAAAAATTCGGGAAAAAATATACCTTGATAGAAGGCATTGATGAAAAACAGATAGACCTCAGGGACACATGTAAAAAGCTAAAGGCAAAATTAGCATGTGGGGGCACAGCAAAAAAAGGAAATATTGAACTGCAAGGAGATCACAAACACAAGGTCAAGGAAATCCTGACAAACATGGGTTTTCCACAAGAAACAATATCAGTACAATAATGAATAGGAACGATTTGAAAAAAGAATTCATCGGATTAAAAGTAAGAATAACTTATAATGATTTTACTTTTAAAGGAACAATAATAAATGAAACAAAAAACCTGATTTACATCAAAACAGACAACAATCAAATTAAAAAAATTATTAAAAAAAACGCAAAGATTTTCACAATGAATCAAACAATTGATGGCAAAACAATCATTAAGAGGTCAGAAGATAGAATTAAAAAGTGATAAAAATGGTTAACGAAGCTGTAAACTCCCCCAAGAAGGAATCCAAAGATTCCAAAAACAGATGTGAAGACAAAAACTGTCCTTTTCACGGAAACTTAAATTTAAGGGGAAGAGAATTTAAGGGCAAGGTTATAAGTTGCAAAGCAAATAAGACAATTACTGTCCAATGGGACAGAAAAACATACATTGCAAAATATGAAAGATATGAAAAAAAGAGATCTGCAATTAAAGCTCATAACCCCCCATGTTTAAATGCTAAACTGGAGGATATTGTTAAGATAAAAGAATGCAGACCATTAAGTAAAACAAAAAAGTTTTGTGTTATTGAAGTGGAAAAGAAAAAATGAAATCTTTGAAATCAAATGTAGTAAGAGCATTGCCTGTAGGCGCAAGGGTTCCAACCTGCGATAATTCCGGGGCTAAAATAATTGAGGTCGTTTCAATTAAAGAGTATAAAGGTGTTAAGAGAAGGAAGCCCTCGGCAGGAATAGGAGATTTGATTAGGGCCACTGTTAAAAAAGGCAGCCCCGATATGATGAAACAGCTTGTTTATGCTGTAATTGTAAGACAAAAGAAAGAATACAGAAGACCCAACGGTATGAGGATTAAATTTGAGGATAATGCTGCAGTTGTATTAAAGGACGAAAAAGGCAACCCCAAAGGAACAATATTCAAAGGCCCGATTGCAAAAGAAGCATGTGAAAGATGGCCAAACATATCTAAAACAGCAAGAATAATAATCTGATGATATTAAAATGAAAACCAAATTCAATAAAAAATGGGAATCCAGTAAACAACCCAGAAAACAAAGAAAATATAGATATAATGCTCCGGCTCACATTAAGAGCAACTTAATCAGAAGCCACCTTTCAAAAGAATTAAGGCAGAAATACAAGAAAAGGTCATCAAGAGTAATAAAAGGAGATAAAGTTAAGATAATGCGCGGACAGTTCAAAGGAAAAACCGGGAAGATTGAAAAGATTGACGTTAAGAATGAACGAATATTTATATCACAGATCGAAATCCAAAAAAAAGACGGATCAAAATCATTTTATCCTATACATCCTTCAAATTTATTGATAGTAGATCTTAACTTAAAGGATAAAAAAAGACAAAAATCACTGACGAGGAAATCCTGATGGCAAAAAAACATATGAAAAGACAATCAGCACCTGTAACTTGGAGAATAAACAGAAAGGGGACTAAATTCATTGTAAAACCCAACCCAGGTAAGCCATATAAACTAAGTATGCCTCTCTCCTTAATCTTCAAGACCCTTCTTAAATACTGCAAAACAACAAAAGAGGTAAAAAATATCCTGCAGGACAAAGAAGTAATTGTTGACGGCACCAGGAGGAAAGACCACAGATTCCCTGTTGGTTTTATGGATGTTATCTCTTTGCCAGTATCCAAAGAAAATTACAGGGTTTTACTAAATAAAAGAGGCAAGCTGGTCCTTGTAAAAATAGATGAAGCCGAAGCAGGAATCAAGCCATGTAAAATAATAAATAAGAAGAAACTTAAAAAAGCAGTCCTTCAATTACATTTTTCAGATGGGAGAACAATGTTACTAACTAAAAAACAGGAATATAAAGTTGGAGATGTCCTGTTGCTGAAAATACCTTCCCAGGAAATACAGGACCATTTTAAGATAGAGCAAGGAAGCCACGTGTTCCTTACGGGCGGGAAATATGTAGGGCACCAGGGTAAAATCGGGAAGATTGATAATAATATAATTCAGATTAAAAATCCAGAAGGAGAACAGATACTTACTGACAAAAGATATGCTTTTGTGATTGGAAACGAAAAAGCCATAATTAAATTACCTGAATAAGCCTGAATAAAAATGAATTCCATGAAAAAAATAAAAATTGAAAAAGTCACATTAAATGTGTGTACAGGGATTAATCAGGAGACCCTGAAAAAGGGCATCAAATTAATTAAGAATCTCACTACAAAATCACCTGTAAAAACACTGTCTAAAAAGAGGATTCCAGCATGGAATTTAAGGCCCGGTCTGCCTATTGGCTCTAAATTAACTTTAAGAAAAAAAGAGGCAGAAGATATACTCAAGAGGCTTTTACAGACAAAAGACAACAAATTAAAAAAGAGTTGTTTTGATACAAACGGAAATGTCAGTTTTGGTCTTCACGAATATATTGAAATTCCAGGGATGCCTTATGACCCAGAGATAGGAATAATTGGTTTTCAGGTATGCGTAACTCTGGAAAGGCCCGGATTTTGCATTAAAAAAAGGAAAATAAAAAAAAGAAAAATTCCCAAAACACACAGAATAACCCAAGAGGAAAGTATAGATTTTTTTCAAAAAGAATTTGATGTTCAACTGGAGGCCGACTAAATGACAACAAGCCATTATGATAAAGTATTAACACAAATTAAATCAAAGACAGCCAAATTAAAGAGATTTAAAAAATATAATGCTCCTAAAGAAAGATCCTGTGGAAGAACAAATCATAAATGTAAAAGATGCGGCAGAACAGGAATAGGAGGCAATATTAAAAAATATGGTTTAAATATATGCAGGTGTTGCTTTAGAGAGATAGCAACAAAACTAGGATTTAAAAAATATTCATGACGGTGTATGAAATGACTCTTAATGATCCCTTAGCAAACGTACTTTCAATTCTTCTTAATGAAGATAAACAAGGAAAGAATGAAATAGTTATAAAATATAACTCTAACTTAATTAGAAATGTTTTGAAGATTTTAAAAAACAGCAATTATATAGGTTTGTTTAAAGAGGTAAAAGACAACAAAGGCGGGAAGATTAATGTTAATCTTCTTGGTAACATCAACAAATGCGGCGTAATCAAGCCAAGGTTTAATGTGAAATATTCAGAATATGAAAAATTTGAAAAAAGATATCTGCCAGCACTGGGATTTGGTATCCTCATCATATCAACAAACCAGGGAATAATGACACATGAAGAAGCAATTAAAAAAAGCCTCGGCGGAAAACTGATAGCTTATATTTATTAAAAAATGGCTAAACAAACAATTAATGAAACAATTGAAATCCCAGAAGGGATAAAGATAGAAAAAGAGAAAAATAGGTTCACTGTAATTGCAGCCAAAGGCAAGATATTAAAGACATTTAATTCGCCGCTTGTAGAGATTACAGTCGAATCTGATAAACTAAATATAACTGCAAAAAAAGCATCCAAAAAAAACAAGGCAATACTAAAAACATATGCGGCACACTTGAAGAACATGTTTAAAGGTGTACAAGAGGGATATGTATATAAATTAAAGATATGTTCAGGACATTTTCCAATGAATTTGTCCTTTAATAAAGGAATATTAAGTATTAAAAATTTTTTAGGTGAGAACATACCTAGAACCGTGAAAATCAGCCCTGAAGTCACCCTGAAAATAGATGGCAATAATATAACGCTGGAAGGCAATGATAAAGAACTGGTTGGCCAGACAGCAGCTAATATTGAACAATTGACAAGAAGGCCGGGGTTTGACAAGAGGATTTTTCAGGACGGAATTTTTATAGTCAGCAAAGCAGGGAAGGAAATCTAAAATGGATACAAAAAAAGGCACCTTAACTGAATTGAAGAGAAAGATTAAGTTAAGAAAACCTAAATTTACCAGGCAGAGTTCTTATAAACTTAAAAGGCTGAAAAATAAAGACAAATGGAAAAAACCCAAAGGGTATCACTCAAAACTGAAAGCCAGAAAAGCGCATAAAAAACTGGTTTCTTCAGGATATGGCTCACCTTTAGGAGTAAGGCACTGCAACAATAACGGATTAGCTCCAGTTCTTGTTATAAGCAAAAGCCATTTGTTTCATATAGATAACAAAGAGCAGGGAATTGTAATAAGCGGTAAGTTAGGATTAAAGAAGAAACTCGAGCTTATTCAAAAAGCACACGAAATGAAAATCACCATATTAAATATAACTGATCCTGAAAAGTATGTTCAGCAAATGAAACAAAAGATTGAAGAGAAGAAATCTAAAAAGGAAAAATCAATTCAAGATAAGACTAAAAAAGAAGAGAAAAGGCTTGAGAAAAAAGAGTCAATTGAAGATAAATTAAGTGAAGAGGAAAAGAAAAGGCTTGAGAAAAAAGAGATTGATAGGTTATTGACTAAAAAATTTTAAAGGGATGTAAATGAAACTTAATGTTCAGAAGAGGCTTGTTGCAAACATAATAAAAGGCTCTAAAAAAAGAGTGAAATTTGACCCTTTGAGATTGGATGAAATCAAAGAGGCAATTACTAAAGAGGATATTAAATCACTAATCAAAGATAATGCTATTAAAGTTGTTTCAAAGCGCGGTGTTTCAAAAGGAAGGGCCAGAAAAAAACAAAAACAGAGGAAAAAAGGGCTTAGGGCTGGTCCCGGATCCAGAAAAGGAACTAAAAATGCAAGATTAAAAAGAAAGAAGATATGGGTTAACAAAATAAGAGCTCAAAGAGCACTTTTAAAAGAACTTGAAAAGAAAAAGTTAATTCCGAAAAAGGTTTACAGGGAGTTATATGTAAAATCAAAAGGCGGCTTCTTCAGGAGCAAGAGGCACATTAAACTTTATTTAACTGAACAGGGGCTGTTGAAAACTAAGAAAAAATGAAAAAGACAATCTATTATAAGAGAAAAAGGACAGGAAAAACAGATTACAGGCATAGATTAATGTTATTAAAATCCAAATTTCCGCGGTTGGTTGTCAGAAAAACCAATAAAAATATTATTGCGCAAATTGTAAAATACAGTCCTAAAGGAGATGTTGTTGTTAGTTCTTCAACCTCTAAGGAGCTGAAAAAATATGAATGGCCTCTGTCAAGGTCAAATATTCCTACAGCATATCTAGTTGGTTTTCTTTTAGCCAAAAAAACACCTGAAAAAAAAGCAATTTTTGATATGGGTCTGCAAACACCTGTTGCAGGATCTAAACTTTTTGCTGTAATTAAAGGGTGTGTTGATGGCGGGCTTGATGTTCCTTATTCTGAAGAAGTTCTGCCTGATGAAGACAGAATAAAAGGCAAACACATATCAGATTATGCTGCGCTTCTGGACAAGGATAATTCACAGGAATTTAAAAAAAGATTTTCCTCATATATAAACAAAAAAATTAATTTAACTGAACTATCTAAATATTTTGAAACTACAAAAAACAAGATTTCGGAAAGTGTGAATAAAAATGCAGAACAATGAAGAATTTGATGCTGAAACTCCTGAAGAGGGAGCGATAGTGGAAAGCGAAGAAGAACAGGAAAGTCCAGAAACAACATGGACACCAAAAACAAAACTGGGTGAAAAAGTAAAAAAAGGGGAGATTACAGATATAAATTCAATTCTGGATTCAGGAAAAACAATTAATGAAACACAAATTGTTGAATTGCTCTTGCCAGATTTGGAGAAGGACCTACTGCTTGTCGGTCAGGCAAAGGGGAAATTCGGTGGAGGCAAGAGGAGAGTTTTTAAACAGACACAGAAAAAGACCAATGAAGGCAACAAACCAAGATTTACAACAATGGCTATTGTTGGAAATAAAAATGGGATAATTGGCTTTGGTTATGGAAAATCAAAAGAAACTGTTCCTGCAAGAGAAAAGGCATTTAGAAATGCAAAATTAAATATATTTAAGATAAGAAGAGGCTGCGGTTCCTGGCAGTGCATGTGCGGAGAACCACATTCTCTGCCTTTCATGGTCGAAGGAAAGAGTGGTTCTGTTAAAGTAAGGTTAATACCTGCACCAAAAGGAACAGGACTGTGTATTGAAAAAGAATGTGCAAAAGTAATTGAGCTTGCAGGCATTAAAGACATTTGGTCCAAGACATTTGGTCAGACAAAAACAAAAATGAATTTAATTAAAGCATGCGAACACGCCCTCAGACAACTTATTAAAACAAAGATTCAGCCGGACCATGTGAAAAAATTGAGTATAGAAGAAGGACAAATAACACCTTCAGAACAAGAAAAGACAGAAACAGAAGAAACATCTGAAAAAGAAGGTAAGGATAAAAACTTGAAAAAATGAAAAAAGAAGAAACCAAACCCAAAAAAGAAGAAGTTGCCTCTAAAAAGCTTGCATTAGTCAGGATTAGGGGAGATATGAAACTTAGCTATAAGTTGAAAGACACATTCACTGCTCTGAATCTCCATAAAAAAAACTGGTGCGTCATAGTCAATAATAGTCCATCTAATTTGGGAATGATTGATAAAATAAAAGATTATATTACATGGGGAGAGATAGATAATGAGACATATGCTCTCTTAACAGAAAAAAGAGCACAGCCATTTAAGGCCGGAGCATCAGACAGGAAGAATAAGATACAAAACACCAAATTCATTACAATTAATAATCAAAAATACAAAAAGTATTTTAGATTAAACCCTCCTTTGAAAGGATATGGAAGAAAAGGCATTAAAAAGGCATTTGCACAGGGAGGCGCTCTTGGATACAGGGGCGAAAAAATCAATGCACTTATTAAAAGGATGATTTAAGGTATATTATAAAAAAAGGATGACGTTCAAATGATGCATAAAAGAAAAAAAGCCACACATAAGAGAGGTACAGAGACCCATGGGCACGGCTCCAGCAAAAAAAGGAGGGGGGCAGGCCATCGCGGGGGCAGAGGAAACTCAGGATCCGGTAAAAGAGGAGACGCCAAAATCATGAAGGTTACTAAGGGAAATAAAAGGTACCTTGGCAAATACGGGTTCAAATCAAAGAATTTCAGAGCAATAACTTCAATAAATATTGAGCAGATTCAACAAAAACTTGATAAACTCATTTTAATGAAGTTAATAAAAAATGAAAACAATGTTTATATTGTAAATTTAAAAGAAATAGGTTATGATAAATTACTTTCAAAAGGAAAGGTCAAAAATAAATTTAAATTTACAGTGGAATCAGCTTCACAAAGTGTTATTGAAAAAGTAAAACAAGCAGGAGGAGAGGTAGTCCTTCTCAGTAAAATTAAAAAAGGGGAATAACTTCTTTAAATAAAAATGTCTTTTTTTGATAAAATTATATTAAACTTACCTGAAGTTACTGCTCCGAAACAAAAAAGACTACAGTTTAAAGAAAAACTTAAATGGACTCTTGTTGTGTTGATTCTGTTTTTTGTTCTCGGGATGGTTCCTCTTTATGGTATTGGAGATAATGTTCTAAGAAATTTTGAATATCTTTCAATTATACTCGGGGCGCAGTTCGGGAGTCTTCTTTCTTTGGGTATCGGTCCGATAGTCACTGGCTCAATTATATTGCAGCTCCTCAATGGTTCAGGCATAATGAAGTTTGACCTTACTTCCCACGAAGGGAAACAAAGGTTTCAGGGCATACAGAAGCTGGTGTCTATACTTTTTATTATATTTGAAGCTGCAATTTACGTGATGATGGGCGGCCTTGCTCCGGGCAGGTACTATGATCCGATAAATAATGTTTTTACAGTTCAGGCAGGGGCATCAACAATAGCCCTCTCAGGGTCGCAGATTGCATTTATTGAATTCGGATTGATTTTCCAGTTATTTTTAGGAGGTATGATTGTCCTTTTCATGGATGAGATTGTAAGCAAATGGGGCTTTGGCTCCGGAATCAGCTTATTTATTGCAGCAGGAATAAGCAAGCAGATTGTCATCCAGTTACTGTCTATTTTTGATGATACAGGGGTTCCTTTCTGGGTCAGCCAGCAGGCGCCTGTAGGCAATTTGTGGTCTTTGCTGTTTTTTTATCTCCCTGAAGCAAGTTATAAAGATGCGCTGCTTGTTATTGTCTCTATTCTTGCAACAATAGTAGTCTTTTTGATAGCAGTCTATGCCCAGTCAATGAAAGTGGAGATTCCCCTGTCTTTTGGCAGAATTCGCGGTCATGGCATAAGGTGGCCACTGAATTTTATTTATACAAGCAACATTCCGGTTATTCTTGTTGCGTCATTATTTGCAACACTACAGTTGTGGGTTAGATTACTCCAAAACTGGATTGGCCAGGGGAGGGTTATTTGCTGGCTTTTTTCAAATACGCCTTTTTGCTTTCCCGGGGGGTATACAGGAAATACGCCTGTCGGGTTTATCAGTGTTTTAAATGGCCCGCCTTTGCTTGAAACATTAATAAGAAGCGGATGGAACTGGACAATTTTCACTTACTCAGTTATATATATAATTTTGATGATATTGGGAGCGATTATTTTTTCGTTATTCTGGGTCCAGACCTCGGGTATGGATGCAGGTTCACAGGCAGAGCAGATGATGTCTTCTGGTTTGCAGATTCCGGGATTCAGAAAAGATAAACGGATTCTGGAGAGGCTGTTGAGCAGATATATAGGTCCTTTGACCGTGATGGGCGCAATTACAGTAGGTCTTTTAGCAGCTTTAGCTGATTTGACAGGCGCGCTTGCAAGAGGCACAGGAATTTTGTTGACAGTGATGATTGTCTATAAATTATATGAAGATATTGCAAAGGAACACGTATATGACATGAATCCGCTGATGAGAAGGTTCATGGGAAAGTAATTAACAACATTTAAAAATAGTTAGTTTTTCTTTTTTCCTATGCTAAATTCATTGCTGGATCCTGTATTAAGGCCGCTTTTATATATTAATCCCCTACTTAGTATAGTTATTATTGCTTTTGTTATTTCTTTGATAGTTACATTGGCATACAAGTTTCTCACGAACCAGAGCCTGATGAAGGATTTGCGGAAAGAACAAAAAGAGCTCCAGAAAAAGATGAAAGAGCTCAAGAACCATCCTGAAAAATTAATGAAAGTTCAGTCAGACATGATGGAAATTAATATGAAGTATATGACTCATTCGATGAAACCAACTTTGTTTACATTTATTCCGATTATACTGATTTTCGGATGGCTGAATACACATATGGCTTATTATCCTCTTTATCCGGAAATTCCTTTTGAAGTAACAGTGATAATGGATAAGGCAGCAGCCGGTAAAGTTTCGCTTGACCTGCCGGAAGGTGTGGTTTTTGTTGATTCAAATAAAGAAAAAGAAATCCTCAATAATGAGGTTTCATGGTATATAAAAGGCAGTGAAGGAGAATATGATCTGGATTTTTACTATAATGAAGAAACATATTCTAAAAAAATCTTAATTACCGCACAGAGAGAATATTATACTCCTTCAGAAAAAATAAAATCGCCCTTTTTTAAGGAAATCAGGATTGTAAATGAAAAAGTACGTCCATTGGAGGGAATACCTGTCCTGGACGGGCTTAACTGGTTCTGGACCTATGTTGTCTTTTCATTGATTTTCAGCATGAGTCTCAGGAGACTAATGAAGATATATTAAGAAACTTTTATAAATAAATGTTTTTTCTCAGCTTCTATGCCAGAAGGAAGATTAAAATCCAGGACTTTTAGAAGAATAAAGAAAAAATTACCGGGCGGTAAGACTGTACTCCATTATAAAAAGAGACAGCCAAGTAGAGCTAAGTGCGGCAAGTGCGGCAGCATCTTAAAAGGAGTAGAGATAGCACAACCTAAAAAAATACAGAAAATGACTAAAACAAAGAAGCGCCCTGAAAGACCTTTTGGCGGCGTGCTTTGCAGTAAATGCCTGCGGGAAAAAACAAAAAAAGAAGCCAGAGTATAATCTCTTGTGTGTATGGCGACAGCACAACTTTTTGAAAAGAGAAAGGAGGAATGGAAAAATGCATAAAAGGAAATTCTATTATTATATATTAAAAGGTGAGTTTAATGTTTGAAATTGGGAGACTATGTGTAAAGATTGCTGGGAGAGATGCAAGGAAAAAGGCAATAATAATTGATGTGATTGACAATAATTATGTTCTTATTGACGGCGAAACCAGAAGAAGGAAATGCAATATAAATCATATTGAGCCCTTGAATAAGGTGCTTAAGCTCAAAAAAAATCTTTCTCATAAAGATGTTGTTGAACTTTTTAAAAAAGAACTGGATATTGAGATTCCTGATAAAAAATCCAGGCCGAAATCAGACAGGCCCAGGAAAATAAGAAAAACCAAATTGAAAAAAGAAGAGCCACAGCCTGAAAAACCTGAAGAGAAGCCTGAGCTGAAACAGCCGGAGCTTAAAAAAGAATTAAAGAAGGAGAAAAAGGAAACTAAAAAACCTGCAAAAGCAAACCAGAAGACAATTAAAGAGAAAAAGATTAAAAAAGCTAAAAAGAAAAATTAATTTTTTATTGTTTCTGCCTCTAAAGCAGGTTTCATGTCTTTCCATCCGAGCTCAAACAACTCTTCTAAAGCACTTGCAAAGAAAGGCGTGTTTATCCATATGCCAATGTCATAAGTAGGATGGACTTCTGCATCATCAAGAACCATAAACACAACCACTTTGCCGTCAACCACTACAAATCTTGCTTTTGTACTGCAATTCCTGACTTCAGCATATTTTGAGACCTCTTTGACAGCAGGTATTGCCTCTTTTGTGATAGGGGCGGCAATCCTTATTTTAACTCCTCTTTTCTGGATCTGTTCAAATACAGGCGTAAGGCCTTCAATCTTTCTTAAAAGACCCTGGGGAGTGGTCATTATTGTTACAGTATCTTCTGCGTTTTTGATTGACAGTTCAAGATGATTGTATAAATTATGCCTCCCGCGCAGGCTTCCGCTCAGGTCAGTGGGCTCTATTAATTCAATGCCCTGAGTATGCAATGAATTCAGTTCCTGCAGTACATCTGTCTTTTTCAGGTTTTCAAGCCTTTTAACAGACTCTTCTGCATCAATCCTGACATTTTTCTTTACACGTTCAACAACCTCTCCGGGGGGCACTGCAATGTATTTTAT
>JAFGRO010000032.1 GCA_016935095.1 Candidatus Woesearchaeota archaeon | reverse complement strand
TGCCAATATTACTGTGAGGGACTGGAACGGCTACCAGGACATAAACCTTACAAACGCGACTTTTTATGCATATACAAACACCTCAGGTGACCCCGATAATAATAATGCACATTATACAGATGCTTTATGTGATTTCATCTCAGGAAGCGGTTATCTTGCTAATTACACCTGCAACTTTTCAGTCTATTACTATGCAATAAACGGAACATGGACAGTGAATGTTTCTGTATATGATGATTCTTATATGGAAGACCCCGTGAATTTTTCAGATTTTAAGGACTGGATGACCAATACAACAATAATACATCCTTTATATGCCTTGAATGTAACTGACGGCATTGATTACGGTGAAATGCAGCTTCTGGCTGCAGGTGATATTTCAGCCAATATAACCTCAAACATAACAAATTTTGGCAATATGCCCATAAACGTAACAGTCCAGGGCTATGGTTTATCAATAGGAGACGGCCTGGCTATGGTGTGCGACCAGAGAAACATAAGCATAGATGATGAAAGGTTTTCTGTTGATGCAGATGATAATTTTGCAGCAAAGATAGCATTAGACGGAAATATACAGACTATCGGGGGACTGACAATACAGAAGCAGACTGACCCGGGAACACAGATGATTAATGTAACTTACTGGCAGCTATATATTGATCCTAATGACAGCCCATTCGGAGTATGCAACGGGTCTGTGATATTTTCTGCAGTTGCGCCCTGATTGAATTATTCTTATTAATGGAAAATTTTATAAATTATAATAAATATATCTTAGAGAAAGTCATTAAATTTTTGTACTTTTAAAAGGGGTGTAATTAATTGAATAAACAGATATTCAGGAGAATTTTCTTTGTACTGGCTTTTTTAGTATTTGCATCCTCTTTTTCATCATTGTCTCTGGCCCAGGACAGGATAATAGTTAATTCTGCTGACTGGAGGGATGTTTATTCTGTTATGCTTTATGCAAATCTTAGGGAAATACCTGCAAATTTTTTAGTTAGTGACAGGCATTCAACAATTTTACTTAATTCCATACCCGAAAGCCAGGAGATAGAGGTTATAAGTTCCTCAGACAACCCTTTCATTGTCGGCTATGAGTCAACTATTAAAAACAGGGGATATGAGGATGTAACTGAATATAAATACAGGAATATAAATCTTGAGCTTGCCCGGAAACTTGAGGATATAAACAAATTCATTATCGTTGATGATTCCTATGGATATAATGCCCTTGCAGTGGCTTCATATGCATCCCTTGCAGGCTATTATGTCCTGTTTGCAGATGATAGAAACATTGCAGTTATAGATGATTTCCTGGATGACCGGGGTGTGGATGATTTAATACTATACGGCCAACTGGATAGGGAAGTAAAAAATGCTTTATCAAAATATAATCCTGACACAATTTTCAATAAAGACAGGTTCATAGATAATGTTGAGATAGTAAAAAAATACCAGGAAAGAAAAAAATCCAAGCAGGTTGTCATGTCTAATGGGGAATTTATTGAGTCAAGCCTGATGTCCGGAAGCGACCCTGTCTTGTTTATAGGAAGGGCAAGTGTCCCGCAGGCAATAGTTGATTATATTGAGGATTCTGATTTTGAGATTGGTGTTCTGGTAGGCAATGAATTAATAGGCACAGCAACATCCATTAGAAGGGAAACAGGATTGAGTGTTTTTGTCAAATTCGGCCAGAGTGCAAGGGTGCCTTCAGGAACTATTTCAGCTGTTGAGGACCTGGACAGGTTCCCTATGCCCCGTTATGTTCTGGATTTATCAATAAGCTCTATAATGTTTAATACAGCAACCCATTCTCTGGAAGTTACCTATAAAAATAATGTTGACCTTGCCACCTACTTGAAAGGTTCTATAACAGTAAAAGCAGGGGATGAGTCAGCAGTTGTAGGGGATGAGGAGCCTGTTTTCATAGATGCAAATGAGTACAAAACATTCATTTATGAGATTGATATGCCTATTGATTTTGAGAATGTGAATTTAACGGCTGATATTTATACTATATTTGGTGAATCCCCTTATTCCCTTGAAAATGTTCTCGAAGGCACATTCAGTGTTGAGATTGTTACTGTAATTGATGATACCTTGGTTGAAATAGAGGATACTGTTTATGATGCCCGCAATAATGAGTTTCTGGTAAGGGTAAAAAATACAGGGGAAATAGGTGCTTATGTGGATGTTGAAATTATAGATTTATATATTAATGGGGAAGAAATTAGTGCCGGAAGTGAGAATATAATTAAATTGAGACCAGAAGAATCTGCATGGGTTCCTGTAGAGGCTGATATGGCTGAAGAGGATTATGCTTTCAATGAGAAAATAAAAGTGAGGGCAAGATACGGGGAAAGAGAAAACGCATTGATTAAAGTTGCTTACAAAGAGTTTGACCTGAAATTCAGGAAAGCAGATTATGCATTATATGTCATAATAATACTAATTATAATATTGTTGTTGCTAATAATACTCACCAAGAAAAAATGCCGGGTTTGTGGTCACAAAAATCCTAGACATAAGCACAGATGCAAGAAATGTGGCCACAAACTGTCTTTTATCTGAGATTTTTCAGTATAATTTAATCAGATTTCTTTTTGAATATTTTTTTGATTTATAGATATAAGGATTTCTTTAATATTTAAATAAGTAAAAAAATAAGTATTTAAATAAGTAATATTTAAATATAAGAACCTTCATAATATCAGATAGTGCATTTAATAAGGCAATATAAAAATGAAATTTAAAAGAAAACTTTATTCCCGGGGCGGAAGTCATGAGACAACATTGCCCCAGCCCATTCTGTTTGATTTAGACCCCGAAAAGAAAAAATATGATGTGGTTTTCATCTATGATTCTTCTAAGAAAAAATGGTATATTAATTTTGAGGAGCGCAACCTGAAAAATAAAAAACACAAAGCTAAAAAATGATAAATTTAAAGTTTTTTGAAAGGTTTGAAAAACATCACAAGTCTTTTATATTCTCAATTATTTTTCTGATTATCACAGCAGGCATATTATTTGTTATGGAAACTATTGCCCCCGGCAGTTTTGGTGAGATAACCGGAATGGCCTGGACAAAGGTCAACATTACTAAGGCCAATTTTACAATCTGCACATTTTCTCTGGAGCCAGGATGGAATTTGGTTTCTTTTCATTGTGTTCCCTCAGGAATGCCCAGGGATGATGCTTTTGACTCAATTTCCTCTACGTATAATTATATATTTGCTTATGAAAGAAGATATGATGAGTGGTATGCATATAACCCTTCTTTGCCTTCACATTATACTCAGAATCTGAACTATATAGAGCGTGAGCAGGGCTATTGGCTGAACATGAACCAGCAGGATGTATTTTTTTATAACGGGACAAGGAAGTTTGACAATGAAATAAAGCTTTTCTCAGGATGGAATCAGGTGGGATACCCCACACCTAATGAAAAAATAATCAATGAGTCCCTGGAGTCTATAGAGGATAACTGTGTTGTTGTAAGGATGTACAATGCTTCATCTTCCCAATGGCTGTATTATAACTGCACATCCGGCCTGGGAACACTGAATTATACTTTTCCTGATTACGGTTACTGGATTTATATGTGGGTCAATATGTCAGGCACAGATACGTGGGTGATAAATTGGTGAAAAAATTGTTTTTAGGGTTATTGGTATTTATATTATTTTCACCTTTAGTTTTAGCTATCCCCCCCAGACCCATGGCTTTATACGGTACTGTGACCTTTTATGAGGCCAATGTTTCCACAGGAACAGTAATTGCAAGGGCAGGGACCCAGGAATGCGGCTCTTATACAGTGAACCAGGAGAGTTATTACGGGGTATTGTTGTGTGTCGGGGATGATACTGAGACAGCTACTGATGAGGGCGCTTTGCCTAATGAAACTGTTAGATTTATTTATAATGGCTATGACACAAGCACAGTTGTGGATGGTGTTCTGCAAACTGTGACCTGGGAGAGCAGTTTATATAAGAAAGTGGATATAAGGGTTCCTGTTGTTACATGCGGGGATGGCTTTTGTGATTATGCTTTTGAGTCTTATGCTACATGCCCCGAGGACTGTGAAGAGATTCCTTCCGGTGGAGGAGGCGGGGGAGGAGGTGGTGGCGGAGGAGGCGGGGGAGGAGGCGGAGCAATAGGCGGAGTAATATTTCCTGTTTCTTTATGTGAAGAAGACTGGGTATGTACTGAGTGGGGTCCTTGCCAGCCAAATGGTATGCAGTACAGGAACTGCACCGACCTTAATGAATGCAATACGACTGATAATAAGCCTATAACTGAAAGGGAATGCGATTATATTGGGACATGTTATGACGGGATACAGAACTGCCACAACGGCTCATGCGAGCTTGGTGTTGACTGCGGAGGCCCATGCGATCCGTGTAAAACATGTTATGACGGGATACAGAACTGCCATGATGGTGCATGTGAACAAGGCATAGACTGCGGAGGCCCATGCTCACCATGCGGAAATTGCTCAGACGGCATAAAAAACTGCCATGCAGACGGAACGTGCGAGGAAGGCATAGATTGCGGAGGCCCCTGTCCTCCATGCAGGGCAATTCTTCCTAAAATCCAGCTGCCAAAATATGTTTGCGTAAGGGTAATTGACCCATGGAATAAGTATTTATGGATATTTTTGGGTGTCATATTATTCAGTATAGCCCTCAGGGTTGTGATGGACAGGCACAAGATTAAAAATATAAAGGAAAATGATGCCCTGGATGAGTTTAAAAGGGCAGAGTTATACTTATCTGTTCAGAGAAATATGTGGCTTTTTGTAATTACAACTTTATTGGTTACAGTTATACTGCTGCTGTACTATTATTTCTTTGCTTTATGCCCCGGAGAAAATTTTCTAATGACATTATGGTTTTTAATAGGCGGCCTGGCACTGATTCCCCTGATAATTCACAGGATAATAAGATTTCTGGAATATAATGAAGAAGAAAAGATGGCAATGGCCGAGGTTTTAAACAGTTCTTACCATAAGTATATACAGAAGGTTATTGAAATGGAAAACAGAAATCTGAAAGAAATAGAGTCTGAGATTACAGCAAAAATATATGATTTATCCAGAGATGATAAATTCAAGCAAGTATTAGATGATTATCCTTCACTAAAGAGGATTTATAAGGATATGCTTGAGCTGTACGATTTGTATACTGAAAAGAGCTCTGCATATGAAATAGAAAAAGATTTGTGTGATAAGATAAGGGACATAGAGAACATACCTGATTTTAAAAAACTGGTTATGAAAGAGCCCGAGGTAAGGATAATATATGACAAACTAAGGCTGGTTTATGAGCATTATGAGAGAAAACAGGAGTTATATGACGAACTTGAGCAGATGGAAGATAAGGCAAAAGAGGAATCACATAAAAAAAGCAGTGATGATGATTCTGAAACAAAAGGGGATGAGGAAGAAAATAATGAAGAGAAAGTCAAAGATAGTGAAAAAGACAGTGAAAAAAAAGAGTGATTTAATTCTATTTATTAACCAATAAGATTCAAAAACCATAATTTCTCATAATCTTATTCTCTGAAAGTTGTACATAAATATGATAAAAATATTTTTATGATAGATATATTTATACTTTATAATATTTTTATATAAAAATAGAAAAGTATTTAAATGATTAATATCATAAAAATGATATAGTATAGATAAAACTATACTTGAAGGAGATAAAGAATACAAAAAATAAAGGGAAAAACAGAAAATTATAGATGAAAAGAGTCAACATAAAACTGGAGGAAGAAATACATACAAAGGCTAAGATAATCTCTGTTCTGAAAGATATTACTTTGAATGAGTATTTGTCTGAAGCTATAGAGAAATCTGTAGAAAAGGATAAAACCTTACTTAAAGATATCAAGAAGAAGCTCTGAAGTGTTTACATTGACCAGCAAAAGCAAGGACTTGGACAAAGTAAGGAAAAGCAAGGACTTGGTCTTTCAGAACAGAGGTCTTAATAGCCTTTACTCCAGTAATAAGTTGCAATAACAAAATGGCTGTAAAAGGAAAAAAGGAAAAGGAAAAAACAAAAGAAGGAAAAAATATATGGATTAAGTTTTTAATAGTGATCTTTATCTCCTTTTTAACATCATATATGTGTTATGCCCTTGAAATACATTTAGAGAGTCCTATTAATGATGTCAAATTAAATGATTATAATGTTGAATTCAATTACAACATATCTGGTTTTACAGAAAACCTAAATTGTAGTTTGTATATAGGCGAAGATTATGAACAGAGCAGTACAATAACAGATGACGGCAGTTACAATTTCTCTGAAACTCTCGGGGATGGCTCATACGAATGGTATATAAACTGCACTAATGGAACCAATTACAATCTTTCATCAACAAGGAATTTTTCGCTGGATACTCATGCGCCTGAAATAACAGATAGCAGTCCTTCAGGTACATTGCACAGCAGAGATGTAACATTGTCTGTGGAAACAAATGAAACAAGTGCATGTAAGTATGATACAGAAGATGCTGATTATGATAATATGGGTGATGAATTTGAGGATACTGGTTCAACAGAGCATTCCCAGGATTTATCTTTAGGACAAGGAACTTACGATTATTATGTAAGATGCATGGATAAATACGGAAATAAAATGGATTCATCTAAAAGTATAATTTTTGAAATAGATCTTGAAGTTACAGCTGACATAACAATAGAAGATGATGAGGGGGATAATCCACCTGAAACAGATGGCACTCCTGTCTTAAAAGAAGGGACATACAAGATTGAGGTCATAACATCTGAAACTCTTGGCACTGCTCCTGACCTTTATTATACATTCCATGATGAAACAAAGAAAAGAGATATTGCTTTGGTTGGCGAAAATACGAGATGGGAAGGCTATATGATAATAGAGGGTTCAACACCCAATAAGGTAGGCCAGTTCCATTTCAGGGAACACGGCTCTTCTGAGGATAATGAGATTGAATCAGGGGAATTATTTTTAGTTGATACTATTGAGCCTGATGCCCCTGAAAGTTTTGAGGTAATGGCGCAGAACAACGGGGATATAATAATGGAATGGCATCATGACGATGATGATGTTGATTATTACAATATATACAGGAAAACAAGTTCCGGCGTAAGTTATGTGGATTATTATGATAAGACTGAGAAAACCTATTTTACAGATGATGATGTGGATGTTGGTATGGAATATTATTACAGGGTTTCTGCAGTTGATAAGGCAGGCAATGAAGGCGAATTGTCAAAAACAGGAAATGCAATGGCCCTGGTAAGCGACTATAAGGAAAATACAAAAAACCAGCTGTCTGACAAGTCAGTCTATAAAATAAATGAGCAGATAAAGGACTTAGAGTCTGATGTTATGGATGTAGATAATAATATTGATGAACTGAATAAAATAAATGATGATGAAAAAATATTAGTCATAAAACATCTTGATTTGATTACAAGGGCAAAAGGGGCAAAAAACAATATTGGGTCCCTGATAAAAGAACTTGAGAGCCTTAAGGATGAGTATAAGACTGATGAGGAAATCAATAAGATATTGGAAAAAATCGATGAAAGGCTGAAAAGCTATAAAGAGGATGTGGTGCACGATATTGAGATATATGACAAAACAACATATACTCAACTTCCTCTTGAGAATGCAGACATAAAATCAGGTGTTAATGAATATCTTGCAGATAAGGGTATGACTTCAGCAGAGATTGAGGATTTCTTAGATGAATCTGTCAGATTGCAGGATAATCTTGAAGTCGAGGCTGAGCTAATCACTGCAAGGCTTTCTTTTTATGGTGCTGTGACCAGGGAATACAGCATAATCAGGAAGACTGTACTATATAAAGAAGGCATGGAAAATGCTGTAATAATTGAAAATATACCTAAAGACATTTCCTCAAAAGCAACTGAAATAGAGTTCAGTGAGCAGCCCGATGTTTTGAAAAATGACCCCGTTGTTTCATGGGAGCTTAATAACCTTACAAGTTATGATTATATTTATTCTGTTGAGGGGCTGAAAGAGCTTGCTCTCCTCCAGGATACAAAGACAATTATATCCAAACAATTCATAAAATCTTCGGATGATATGATTACAGGGCAGGTTACTGGTAATGCAGCTTCGAGGATTAAGAACTTATTTTCAGTTGATATAATACTGATAACCTTTGGAATAATCCTGATAATAGGTTTAGTTTCTTATTATTTCTTCTTTCTGGAGGAAAATACACTATCAGGACAGAAGAATGCAGGGAATGAGCCGGACTTTTTCACAAAATTAAAGGAGAAAATCTCCTCAGGAAGAAATCCCATTATCTCCACAGAAGACATGCAAGAATATGATAAAAGGCATTTTGAGGAAGTGGCATCCTTGGTATTAAGCCAGATGAATCCTAAGTTCAGGGAGGCAAATAAGCACGCAAATAACTTAAGCTATGATGATGCCCTCGATATTTATAATTATCTCAACAGCATGTACTCCAGGCACGATTTTCCTTTGGAAGTTGGGGAAATGATCGAGAAAGAGCTTGATTATATCTATAATAAATTATCCGTCATCCATAACATAAATGAGGCACATAACCATGTCGACAATAATGAATGGGGGAAGTTAAAGAGCAGCCTGAAAAAAATCAGGGAATCTTACCAGAAAATAAAGCCCCTTATAAAAGACACAAAATTAGAGGATAATCTGAAAAAATCCCATGATTATTTCTCTTCCGTACTGTCTTCATATGAGCACAATATTTACAATTAAAAAATAATGAATTAACTATGATTTCAGCCCTTGCAAAGCCTGAAAATGAGTATTTGAGAGATTTTAAAAGAAAAATACTCTGTAAACCGTAACATTTATATACTAGTTATACTACTAATATACATAATAGTATACTAATTACCAAAAAATATTAGAAATGGAATTATTGAGAGTGAACTATGGTTAATAAAAAAAGCAGGATACTCTGGATATTTTTAGTATGTATAATAGTTGCTTCTTTGTTTTCTTTTGTATCTTTTGGTAATACTCCAAGTGCCAACTATGAGAATGTCACTGTGTGGACCAGAGTAAATATTACCCAGGCCAGACCTGAGGTCTTGTCTATAGTCATAGATGAGAATGTCAACGGTTTGGAGAACATCACATTAAGGGCAGGATTAACAAGGAACGTATATGCC
>JAFGRO010000031.1 GCA_016935095.1 Candidatus Woesearchaeota archaeon | reverse complement strand
TTGTTAAAATTCACTTATACTGACCCAGGGGAATTCACTTTTAGTGACCCACCCCCTAAAAAATAAATATAATTATGAAGCCGTTTTTGTCAATGATTTTTTCTTATTCTTCTCAACAAATTTTTCCATTCTGTAGCTTTTACCCTGAATTACAAACTTAACTGCATGATGCATTAAACGATCCATTGCAGCGCTTGCCATAAGGGTATTTGAAAATATGCTCATCCATTCGGAAAAATCACGATTGCTTGTTATTATCGTTGAAGTTTTTTCGTATCGTTCGCAGATAAGTGAATATAAATCTGCTTGCTGATTTTGATTAAGATCATTTAATCCGAAATCATCAAGGATCAATAAACTTATCTTTGCTGCTTTATTAAATTTGTTGTCATAGCTTCCGTCGCCTTTACCGCCAGTCAGCCATTTTAAAAGCCCGAATGTATTCCAGAAATACACTTCATATCCGCGTTTAATTGCTTCATTGCCGATTGACTGCGCAAGATGTGATTTTCCGACACCGCTTGGTCCTAAGAAAAATATGTTTTCTTTTTTCTGTATAAAATTACAGCTTAAAAACTCACTGACAGTAGGCTTATGCACAGACGGATTGAACAGGAAATCATATGTTTCAATTGTTTTTGTCGGTTCCAGATTGCTTTTTTTTAAGCGTACTGAATACTGTTTGAACTCTCTTCTTTCAATCTCATCCTGAATTATTCCCAATAAAAACTCAGAATACCCGAGTTTATCCTTTCTTGCCTGATTAATCCTCATGTCAAGATTGTCAAGCATACCGCCCAACCTTAACTTTGTAAGCATGGGCTTTAATTGTGATAAGTCATTCATTTATACCTCCGTTTAATATTTCTTTAAAATATTCTTTTTCTCTAGCAAAAATAAATTCAAGCTGACCTGTATGAGTCGCAGGCTGTTCTTCGGGAAGAAAATCAAGATTCTTTTCCAGAATATTTTTAATGCTCATATACCTGACAGTGTCATAATACAAAGCACGGCTGCATGCTTTTTCAACTCTTTCTGCGGAATATTTTTTAGATAGCGACAATATTCCCATGCATGGCCGGGTTCCATCAACAGTTTTTTCTGAAAGTATTTTTTCTATAACTTTTACTGCAGATTCACCTATAAATCTTGCCTGTGCCAGTATATATTTCCTGTTATTGTTCAGATATTGTTCCTGAAACGGCGGTGCATGCTCGTCTTTCCTCTTAAATTCCCAGTTTTTTAAGGCTTTTTCATGCACTGCGACCAGATTATTCTCAAAAAACACCCTTACAAGCTTTGAATTCCCGCATACATCGACCGTTTTACCTATCAGTCTGTAAGGAACTGAATAATATGCATTGTCGAAGTTTATTATCCATGTTTTATGTACATTGCATTTTTTCCATACAACTTTGTCCCACTGCTCTTCAGGCAGAGTATTCAGCATTTCTTTTTCTTCTTCAAATAACTGGCGAGGCGTCCTGCCCACGCCCTGAATCATCCTTGCTTCTGATGTTGTTTCATTCCATGCATCAAGGCTCTCTTGAATATTCATGCTTCTGGGGATTAGAAATCCCTTTTGTCTTTCCTGTTCTATAAAAACAGGCAGAAAATTATTTTTTATATATTTTATGTCATTCTCAACACCTCCTTTATGTTCAGGTCTGCCGGGCAGACATGGGCTGATTAAAAATCCATAGTGACCCGCAAGTTCTCTATAACTTCTGTTTATGACAGGATCATAAAAATGCGCTTTTATTACTGCTGATTTAGTGTTGTCAGGCACCACTTTTTTAGGAACAGCATTAAAAAAAACAAATGCATTTATATGACAGTTTAAAAATGTATCATTCTTTTGATTGAAAACCACTTCTCTGTATGCTTTTCTTGAATAGCATAATCTTCCTGAAAACACCCAGGCTTTCCGGTTTTTATTTGTTTCTATATCATAAAAGATTCCTAAATATCCAAAATCAACTTCCATTGTGCCCTTTTCTTTGTCTCTTATCATGACCGGTTTCGGCGTTTTTGGGAATTGTTTTAATATATATCGTCTGACTGTAGAGCATGAAACGCGAGCTCTGTCTTTAATTAAATTATGAATCACTATGTATGAATATTTATTATCAACATATCTTTTTATTTCTTCAAGATAAGGATCAAGGATATGTTTCTTTTTAACTTTTGGGATTTTAAATATTTTTAGAAGTTCTTCTTCAGTTGGAATCGGATTATCATTATTAAGAAATCCTTTTTCCAATACTTTATCTCTGATATTTCTTATTATAGTTCTATGAACACCAGTTTCTTTATAAATATTCCGTATTGAATGATTAAGTCTCAGCCGCTTTATCAGATCTAATATTTCAATCATAGATTTACTCCTGGACATTTAATAACTCCTTAATTATTATTTAAGAAGTTATATCAATGAATACAGGGGTGGGTCACTAAAAATGAATTTTAGGTGGGTCACTAAAATTGAACGGGGTGGGTCAGATCATGTGAAAGATAACA
>JAFGRO010000030.1 GCA_016935095.1 Candidatus Woesearchaeota archaeon | reverse complement strand
GAACAATATCCATTATCTTTTCCCATTCGCCATAACATATTTGCTCTGTGAAATTCCAGTCTTTGCACTTGTATAATTCATTTCCTTTTGCTTTTGTGGTAATGACTGCTTTTGTGAAGTTTAATTTTGCGGGGTCAATGGCATAGGCCTGATGGGATTTTTGGTTGTAGAATTCTATTTTATCCAGGCTGTCTAATGCCAAAGAACCCCCGTCTTTTAATTCAATGAATCTTATCTTATCGATTATGCTCCTTTCCGGCTTAAGCTCTATTTCTCCTGTTTTGTTTCCTGTATATGAAAAATCTATTTTATCGCCGTAGTTGTTTGTTATATCAAGGCTGTTTCCTGTGAATGATATGCTTATTGTCTCTGTATTGCCTGTATTATTGCTGAATATTGTGAAATCCGCATTATGAGATATTAAAAAGCCTGCAAAGAGCAGAAAAATAACTGTGATAGCAGAAATCTTTTTTGTTTTATTATTATCTTTTATTAAATCCTCATAATAATTTTCGTATTTCTGCCTTAATTCCAAGGTTTTATTGTATTCTTTATCATAATAGTTTAACCAATGCTCTTCGGTCTTGTTGTCCAGGCCTTTGCTTATTATCTCGGTCTTTTCTTTTTCAGTGATCTCTTTCAGCTCATATCTTTTGTTGGTCTCATTGATAAAGTCGTTTATGTCCCTCTTATGGTCCTTTATCTGCTTCAGCCTTGTGTTTAATTCATTTATTGCTTCCCTTATCCTCTTTTTTTGTTTTATTATCATCTTGTCCTGAAAAATGCATATATGTAGGGCTGTATGTTCTTTATCCCTACTTCAGTTTCTATTTGTTTTATTGGTTTCCGGTCGAGAAAATCATGAATAATATGAGTGGCTCTTAATGTATTCGGAGTAATGTTTTTTTTCAGAATTCTTCCGGAATGTTTATTTAATATTTGCTGTATTCTTCTTTTGCTTATCTTGTGGTTTTCCCTTGAACTAAACAGGAAATCATTTGGTTTTCTGTTTTTGGAGTATTTTTTTATGAGTTTAGATAAGTTTTCAGAGGTTTTTATCCTCCTGTTTTTTATTTTAATGGTTTTATTAATGTCTTTTATTCTGATATTCACCAACTCATTCAGGCTACAGCCGGTTTCATATAATATTTCAAGAATTAATCTGTCTCTTGTATTATCAATAGATAAAATTAATAACTTAATCTCTTCAATGCTTAAATAAGGTTTCATTCTGTGATTAGTTTCATTATTTTATAAAAAGTGTAATTAATAACAATTATATTCCAGTATATATTTATAAATATTGCTGTTTTAGAATAAGTTTCGCTTTTATAATAGAAATGAAATTATACTGGGTTTAAGCTGTTTTTAAGAATATATGTTTTTTTCTTACAAAGATATTCATTATTTCCATTATTCATACAATAATCACAATATTTCTCAGTATACTCATCACATTTAATACAAAGACCTTTTTCTTCATGAATTGTAATATCATATGGAAGGATTTTACATAATTTAATGGTTAATTTATCTACAGTTTCTTTCATACAAAAAAAGAAATAAATTTTATTTAATAAATTTTTCTGTAAATTATTTCAAAAACTTTCCAAGAACATCATATATCCAATATCTTTCATATGCCATTTTTCCTTCTTCAGGCAATAAAATACATAAATGGGTTTCTTTAAAATTATTGATTATACTTTGAAGAAGCTCATTAGGAATGGATTCTTCTCTTTTTGCTATAGACATTTTATCTGATTTAAGAATTTCTTCAATAGTTTCTTTTACCCCACAGTCTTTTTTAATTTTATTAATACTTAATCCTATGGGAGGAATTGAGTAAATATTTTTTAAACCAAATAAATTATATCCGCACACATCAGTAATATTATATTCTGGAAAAAGAATTTCAAGAACTTCAAGAGGATTTTCTTTACATCTTCCAATCTCTCTTGTGCCTTGCCTGTAAATATTATATTTTGATTTATAAAAAAAGTCTAATTCCACTACACTATATGTATCAAAAGTATTATTAAATTCAAGTTTGTTATCATCAGCCCTTTTTCTCTTCTTTTTCTTCTTTTCTATTTCTATAAAATGCTCTGCTTTTTTTTTGAACATATCTCGGGTCATATAAATAAAAAAGCATTAGAAATATAAAAAGATTATTGTTAAGAATTATTTATTAAATATTCTCTTTAAGAAGCAACCCCGCCCACAACAACATAGCCGCTGCAGTTGCCCTTCCTTGGCTTTGGGACTCCTATTTTCCAGTAGATATTTTTCTCAGCATTATATGTATTATTTGCAGAAGCAAGATTAAAATCATCCAATTGGAAAGGTTCATTTGTTAAGGAATCCATTAAATTATAACTCAGGCCTGAGCTTAATGAGTATTTTTCATAAGATATAGTTATATTGCCTAAGGTGCAGTCCATTGCCAGTCCGTCATTCTGATATAATCCATATCCGAAAAGGGTAACATCTATTTCCTTGTTGCCCAGATTCTGAACAGTAATTATCTCATCTGAACTTGAATTATCACCCGGAGCCAATGAGCCGTAATCTATAACCTGCGGAGTAATATTAACAGCATAAAGCTCTTCTATATTTGTTATATTATGACTTATGCCTGTAAAGCCATAATTATCTGTTACAGAAACATTGCAGTACCATAAGCCTGCTGTGGTAAAATACTGCAGACTGAAATTGCATGTATATGAAATGTCATTCCCCCCTGAACCTGTTTCAATACAGCTGCCTGTGTAATGTGTTTTATTGTCATCTTCATCATCAAAATCATTGTCCTCATAATAAAGAACAACAGTTACAGTGCCTATTTCAGTGTAGCTGTAAGGGTCACTGACAGTTGTATTGCACTGAATTTCTTTTACACTTCCGGGACTAAGGGTTACAGAAGGGTTAACTGAAACTGATTTAACAAAAGGCTCACTGTTCACTTCAAAATTTCTCTCAGATGATAAATTATAATTTGAAGCATTATCTGTACAGTTTACAAGCCATGAATAATTGCCGTTGCTGAAATTTGAAAGAGTAATATTGCCTAAGGAATTATTATTTACAAAAACAGTTTCATTATACTGCTCTCCCAGAGAGGTATAATTATTAACATACAAAACGCATGAAATATTAACATCAAGATTATCTGAAACATTGAAAACAAAATCAATTGAAGATATATTTATCAAAGAACCTTCTGGAGGTGAAACCAACACAAGATAAGGGGCAGTCCTGTCTATTGTAATATTATATGAAGATGAAACAGCTGAAACACTAAGATTGCTGCAGTTTACAAGCCATGAATGATGCCCCTCTGAAAGCGTATTGTTTGCATGTAATGAGGTTACAGTATTATTCAGGGCAGTATCATTTTTTCCATGGCCTGTATCATCAAAAAAAAGCCCGCAGCTCATATCTGAGGCATTGCCTGTATAATAAAACTCAAACCCTATCGTATTATTTGTGCCGTTGGTCCATGTATTATTCCCGGGGGAGACAAGAGTGACTGAAAGGGCTTTTGCCAGAAATAAATATAAAATAAACATCAATACAAGTATTCCTGAAAAAACAATGCCTTTTCTCATTTTCCCCGACTATCTGAATATATTATGTTTTTGTGATTTCTTCTTTTTTATCATTATCAGCAAAAACAATATGGCTATTGTTATGGCTATAAGGGCCAGCCATGGAAATGCCCCCTCCGGCTTTTCTTTATCAACATTAAGGACTGTGCTCTTTTCATAAGTCAGCTTATTATTGTACAAAACCCTTCCTGATATATAATACTGTGATATCTCCTGGGGCCTGAAATAAGCCTCAAATGTTTTTGTCTCTGAAGGCTCAACCTCTAATGTATCAGACTCTATAATTCCTATAACCTTATCGCCTGCGTATATCCTGCCAGTGAATTTTGCGCTCACTGTCCTCTTGCCTGTATTCCTGAATATAGCTTTCACAGGGACAACCTCATCCACAGAAGCCCAGCTTTTTGTCTCGAGCCTTATCAGTTCTCCCTCATCTGTTATAGCCCCCTTTTCCATAACATCAAAAGTTGTCTTTCCCGTGCCCCTGCATGGGCTTACAGAAAAATCAGCCCAGTACTGCCCTTTGCTTAAGCCGGGGTCTTCAATTTCATAGCTTATTTTCATGGATGCAGTAGGAAGTATATATTCATCAGAAACAAACTCCCTGGTAAAAAGCAGCTGCGACTGGTCCTGGTTCCATATATCAACAATAAACCTGGGCTTTACCCTCACATTGCCCTCGTTTTTTACTGAAGATGAAAACTTCAGGGATGAGCCTTCCTCAGCATCCTCAATATCAAAAGCCCCACTGTTGCATTTTATAATCTCATCGCCCGTAATCCCTACATTTATCTTTATTATGAAAGCAGAAAGGACAGAGGCGCCATACTGGGCTCCCTCTGGCTTGGGTATGCTGCCTGCCATGACCCTTATGCTTCCTGAATAATTGCCTGAAGGCATATCCTCAGGAGGCTCTATTATGACCTTTATCAGCTGGTTCCTGTTTATACTCATATAAAGTGACTCATTAGGCTCAACCCTTATCCATCCTGCAATATCTCCGTGCATATCATAGTTTATGGATAGGTTATCAGGGTAATCTGTCATAACCAGCACACTATCCTCAGCATATCCCCCTCTCAGTACATCATCATAATTTATAACTGCCTTGTTGACTGAAAGAAGCACCGCGCATGACAAGGAGGCATTTAAGGAAAATATAATTAATGAAATAATAAAGATTATAAAAAATGTTTTTTTATTGTTTTTTCTCATGTTTTTGTTCATTTTATCAGTTCTATCCAAATGTTATGAAGCTAAATACCCTTGAAAGCAGGGATAATGCAATGAAATAGATTGTAATTGTTGTTATCAAAAACATAGGTATATATTTTAAACCCCCTTTAACTTCCCCTTTTTCAATAATAGTTATCAGGATGGAGGCAAAGACAGATATTATTGCTATAGAAATAACTGAGAATATCCTGAATCCCTCGGGGTCAAGAACAACCTCGCTGAACTTCACGGGAAGGGAGACCGCCTCTATTGTGCTTAATTGTGATGAAAAGCCTATTATTATATGCAGAAGCTGGTATGAAAGTGCAAATAATGCAGGAGCTATAAATAAAACAATTGCACCTATAAATATAGTATATGTAAGGGTCGAGGCTGCCATCTCATCCCTCAATTCCTGGGTTTCCCTCATGTTGTCAACAAGCCTGTCCAGAACCTCAGTTATATGGCCCCCGCTTTCAATCTCACCCAGGATTAAGCCTATTGCCCTTTTTAATGTAGGGCTGTCATATTTCTCAGAAAACTCTATCAGGGAATCCTTTATATCCCTGCCTGTCATTACTTTTTTAGAGACTGCGGTTATTTCCTTGGCCAGTACCTTGAACTCAGGCTTTATTGCAGTCCATAATGATTCCTCGAATGACATTCCTCCTTTCAGGTTTGAGGAAACAACCTGCAGGTAATCAGGGAGATATTTTTCCATCTCCTTGGTCCTCTTATATATCCTTCTGTTCAGGTTGAAAAATATAACTGTAACCGCAAATATAATCATCAGGGACTGTATAACAAACCATGAGAAAAAAGTGAAAAATAATATTATAACAGATGACCTTGACTCAATAACAGGATAGACCTTCCATACATAAAAAACAGCTGTAAAGAAAAGAGTTACATAGAACAAAATACCGAAAAGGGCATAAGGCACCTCATCATAGCCTGCCTTCTTATAATATGCCCTTATATATGGCCTGATTTTCTTAAAAACAAATGCTTTTCCGAATTTTTCAAAAATGTCTGATTTCATTTTGTTTTTTATATTAAATATTTATATGCGGCCTTATGGACCTGAAAAAGCTCATGAACAAAAGCTGTATTAATATGATAAAAAAAACCATTCCGAAAAAAAAAGAGTTATGAATGGGGATTCCTGTGATTGTTGCTAATATAGCAAAAAGAGTAACCCCTAATGAAGGTATAATAATAGCCATGAGCATATAAAACATAGTGAATGAATTAAGCCTTTTGCCGTATTTTTTTATCTCAAGCATCTGCTCAGTAACTACCTCATCAAGCGTTGCCTGCAGGTTGTGTGTGACATCTATACCTATTTTCAATGCATTGCTTATCTGAAAAAGCAGTTTCCTGAATTTCTCAGAAGGGCTGTAATATGATGCATGGTCCAGTGCCTTTTCCATGGGAGTGCCTAATTCAATCTGCCTCACTATCTCCTTGAAATACTTATTCGCAACACCATAGCTTTGTGAAGCCTCAACCAGGGTATTCATAAGGGGCTTTCCTGAATTCAGCTTTATGAGCAAAAACCTTCCTGCAAACAATACATCCCTGTCAATCTCCTCTCCTCTTTTCTTTATTATGGCATCAGGCTTTTTCATGCCCAGAAAAAAAATGCCCAGAAAAAATGAGATAAATATTAAAGGGACTGCAGCCAGGGACCAGCCCATCTTGTCCGCAAGGAAAAAGAACATCGCTGAAAAGCCAAGCGACAGTATCAGGGCATTCTTCAGGCTTTTCTTAGTGAATTCCTTGGGAGAATCAGCTATGACAGCCATTTTAAGCTTTTTATCCAGTTCAGGAAAAAGGCTCATCCAGAAATTCAAAAAATCCATATTTGCTATTCCTCAACCTCTTTTTTTATTTTTTCTATATTAAGTTTGCCCATATAGTATTTTGCAACCAAAGCACCTATGTTATGGACATTTTCAATATTATTCCTGACCATCCATTTAAGCACTGCTATTTTCTCATTTATATCATTCTCTATCTCATCACTGCTCATGCCTGAATAAAGCTTTAGTCTCTCAAAGACGGTTTTTGAGCTGTTGATTTTGTGTATCCTGTCATCATTCACATTCAGCTGCATCAATGTTCTTGGATCGCCGTTGGGCAGTACTTCTGCCACCTGCAGAGTCCTTCTTTTTCCGGTTCTCCTGTTTCTTGACTGGACAACTATAAGGGATACTGCTGATATCATGGGCTTGGGCAAATCTATGGGCGGGTTGGTCAGTCTTGTAACTGTCTCATCAGCATTATTTGCATGCAATGTTGCGCATACGCTGTGGCCTGTATGCATTGCCTCAAGCAAAACCTCTGCTTCCTTTCTTCGCCTTATCTCACCCACGACTATCCTGTCAGGCCTCATTCTTAAACTATTGACCAAAAGGTCAAGCATTGCTATCTCTCCCTTTCCTTCAGGATTTGGAAGCCTTGTTTCCAATGGCACCCAGTGAAGGTTCTCTGCCAGGGTTAACTCTCTTGTATCCTCCATTGATATTATTCTTTGGTTTGGGGGGAAAAAATTGCTTATTACATTGAGCATGCTTGTTTTTCCTGAGCCGGTTCCTCCTGTTATCAGGATAGAAAGCTCATTCTGCACAGCAAGCCATATCAAAGCAGCAGCCTCATAAGAAATAGTATTGAACTTCAGGAACTTGGTTATTGTCCATGGCTCTGTGCTGAATTTTCTTATTGTCAGTGTATTTCCTTTTGTTGATATTGGGTTTAAGGTTGCATTCACCCTGTCCCCTGACAATAAATGGGCATCCATAAGAGGATTAAGATTAGTTATCTCCTTGCCTATGTTCCTTCCTATGATTGTTGCATAATGCCTTATCCTGGATTCACTGAATATTATTATATTGGTTTTCAGCCATCCGTGCTGCCTGTGGTAGACCCATACAGGCTCATTATGGTTGTTTATGACTACTTCCTCAAGGTGCTCATCATGAAGCAGGATATCTATCTTTCCCAGACCTATGTTCTCCTGTATGAGGTAATTAATAAGCATGTTCTCTGTCTTTTCATCTGACTTTGGGAAATACTTTTTTACAATCTCTCTTATCTCCCTCCTGAATTTTTTCTGTATGTCCTCCATCCTGTGCTCTTCTTTTGCCTCAAGGTCCTCTATATTGATTTTTGTTATAAACTCCTCTCTTATCTTCTCAAGGATTATTTTTGTGTGGTCGCTTATATTTGTGATTGAGACAACATAGTTGGGGACTGCCTCATCCTCATTAATGACAATATTTATCTCCACAATGACCTCGTTTACATCCAGGTTATACTTATCAATAAGCACCTGCTTGCCTTTTTCCCTGTTTGTCTTTATATATCCTTCAAATGCCTGTTTTTTGTTTTCTGTATTTTCCATTTTATATCCTGAGGCTCTTTATTGACTCTGCCTCATTAAGCCTTATTTTTGCAGCCATATGGTTCGGCCTGATTTTCAGTATTTTAGTGAATATCTCTATTGCTGTGTCATATTCTGTATTGAAAAAATGATAAATGCCTTTCCTGTACATCTTATCAATCTCAGTTTCCAGGTCGCCTTTTTCATTCAGGGAGTATTTTGCCTTCTGAAGGGAGGAATACAACTTCAGTAGCCTGTGAGTATATGCTGCATTAAACTTAAGGGCTTTTTCCTTGAGCCTTTTATAATGTTCCTCTGCAAGTTTGTAATAGCCTTTCAGAATATATCTTTTTATCTCCCCGAAACCCTTTTCTATCTCTTCCCTTTTTTTCTCTCTTGACCTGGCTTCCTCCTCCTCTTTCAGACTCTCGCTGAGCAGATTCCTCTTCAGCCTTTCATTCATGAGTTCTTTTTTCTGCCTGCCGGCATAATTCTGTGGCAGGGGCTTTTTCATATCTTCCTCAATAATCATACTTTTTTCTTTCTTAGTGCCAAGAGCTTTTTCCCTGAGTCTGTTTTCCTGCTCTGAAAGCTTTTTCAGCACATCATCAACAGGATTTTTTATTTTCGGCTTTTCCTGTTTTCTGAAAACCTGATTTCCAATTTCTTCATCTTTTGGTTGAAGTTCACGGGAGCCTTGCTCCCGGATAACATAATTCTTTGAATTCTGTAATTTTATTTCAGGCTTTTTAACTTGTTTTTTTATTTCCTTTTTCTCGCCTTTTTTCTCAGGCAGCTCAAAATCCTTGCCGAGCATCATTGGATTAACAATAGTGTCCTTCCTGCTTACATACTCCTTGACTGCAGTGCTCATCTCCGCCAGTATGGAATATATCTTTTCCCTGTTTATGTCTGTTTTCGGAAGGCTTTTATACCTCTCCTTTAATTCCCTAAATAACTCCCTGGCCTTTGCAAGATTATACTTTTCAAGGGCATTATTCAGTTCCTTTACATAATCCTTCTGGAAATCAAAGAGCCCTGTCTCCTCCTCCCTTATTTTCTTTCCCCTTTCAGGCCTGTTCTCTATCTTAGTGTCAAGGAATCTTATTATGCTGTTTTCAATGAACTGCTCAAGCTCCATTTTTATTCCTCCCCGCTGAATATGCTGAGCTTGTATTCCTCCCAAAGCTCATTATGGTTTTTAAGCCCTCTTTTGTTTGCCTCATTTATGAAAAAATTTGCCTTTTTCTTCAGCACTTCCCAGAGATGGTTTTTCCAGAGGCTTTCTTTGTCAAGAGTCTTGCTTTTTTCTGAAAGGCCTTCAGGTATTTTATCCATAAACTCATTTTTAAAGTCTGCCAATGAAAGCTCCTCTGACTCTATCTCCTCATCCTCCTGAAAATTGAATTCAGGGACAGCTTTCTCTTTTGTAAGGTAGATATAGGGAGTTGTGAACTTGTACTCGATGCCTATTATCTTTTCCTCTACAAGAAAATCAACCCATTTCTGCAGCAGTGTTTTAGATATATTAAGCTCCTTTGCCATATCTGATAAAGATACCTTTTCTTTTTTCTTAAGAAGCTCAATTAGCTCATCAACCTCTGTCTTTACGGTTTTGCTTGTTGTGTATTCTTCCATTTTGCCCTTTTTATATATAGGATTACATATCAGGATATAAAAATTTTACTGTACATCATCAGCATAGTATTTCCTGCTTGTAATCCTCGATTCCGTAATATATTATTGATTCAATGTCTATGTAGGGTGTACTCTCAAGCCCTGCTATACTGATGCTGTAAAGCCCGTCATAATGACCACTTACACAACTATACTGTTTATTTGCCCAGTAATGGCGGTCGACATATGATGTGTCTTTTGCAGGAACATCTGAAGCATTTACTATTGACTCCACGCCACAGCAGTAGGATTCTGATGTCAGGTTTGCGAATCTCATCAAAAAAGATGAGCAGTTCCTGCACAATCTGTATCTCCCGTTGTTGTAAAGGTCAGTAAATAATGCTGCATCCCATGTCCCTCCCACATAAGTGGGGCTGAATGACATTTTCCTTTCTGCATTTCCATTGGAATTGCCGTAATAATAAGGGTCTTTTATTCCTTTCAGCGGGAAATTAATGACTAATATTTTTGTTATGTTCCACGAGGCATAGGAATCATTTATGAAATAAGTTATATTTAATATTATATCAACATGCTCATGGTCTGTTTCCTGCGATACTGAAAGGCTGTTTATTGTGTAATTATTATTTATATGTATGTTCCTGCCCTGGCCAACCATCCTGTCAAGGAAATCAACAAGAGTGCTTCCTTCAAGCCCAGGGCATTTGGATGAAAGGATTGAATTATTGTTAAGGGCGCATTCCCTGAATGTGGTTTTTACCTCTTCCTCTGAATCAAAAAACCCGTCATCTGCAATCTCCCTGTTCATAGCCTCGAAGGTCTTATAGGCGACAATATTGATGCTCTCTTTTGTATATTCCTCAAAGGTATTTATGTAATTGTCAAGAAGATAAACCCTTGTATTTATTATAAATATATCATTGCTCACAGGCACCTGTAAGCTGTGGGAATACATAACTATGAACAAGGAGGATAATAAAAGCGAAAGCATTGAAAAGAATATTGCTTTTTTGTTTTCCCTTATTTTTTTCATTATCATTTTATTCCCACATCGCGATTGTCACATTCACAGGACCGAAAATGTATGTTTCATTTATATAAAGGTAAACAACCCTTCTTCCTGTAAGGTAGAGCTCTGCATTTATTAAATCAGGCTTGTTTTTTGAATATATCTCTGTATTATTTATCAGGTATTCAAAGCCGTACTGGTCTGGTATGACTCCCTCAACTGTCTGCCGGGTGAAATTATATGCATATTCATCTATACAATTAGGGCATGCTGTGCCGTTTTCATAATAAAACCTGACATTCTGTATAAGCAGGGTGTTTTCAGTGTCTTTTATCAGGTTATTATTTATCATCTTCTTTATCATATCATTATCTATATCCTGGATTTCTGTATTGCTTATATATTTTATATAATCCCCTATCACAGTGTATGTTGTGGTTGAGTCAGGTGCTGATAAATGGGAATTCATTATTATAACCAGAGTCATAACAATAATAATTGTTCCCATAAATGCATCTACAATGAAAAAATAGCCATTTTTGTTTCTATAGAAAACACCTCTTTTTCTGATTCTACCCATATAGCATATAAATAAAAAGCAAGTTTATAAAAATTTAGTTTTTTTTGCAAAAGGTGGATAAAACAGCAACATTTATATATAAAATTAAAGAATTTATTATTATAAAAGAAGGTGGGTTTTTATATGGCATTGTTTGATAATAAAGACAAAAAAGCAGGGAAAGGCTCTTATGAGGTTATAAGGGAAGGCAAGGATAATATTCTGAAGATAAACTGCGAGAACTGCCAGTTCATACCAAGCATCGAAGATAACTCTGCATGCATGTCTGAAACAATTGACAAACTGATTTCCAATAAGGATGTAACCAAGATAGTTTTCACGCAGAAAAGGGATTATGAATATGACTTTGAGGAAACTTTGCTGTTAAAGGAGATTGCTCTTGTTTATAATAAGCTGGTAAAGGAAAAGTCTATGTTCAGCTACAGCCATATTGTTGATGAATATTCAGCATCTGCAAAAAACTATGCCCATCTGAAGGAGATAATATTTAATGTGCTTAAGCAGGACCCTGTAGGGGCATATATTATGATAAAAAGGCTCAGGAGAAAAAAAGAGATTGAATATGACAAAGAGATTGACAAAAGAAAAAAAGAGTCACTGGATAAATACCTTTCTGTTGTAAACAAAATAATCAGGCTTCTTGAAAATACAAAGCTTATAGAAAAAGTAAAGGGTAAAATTGCAGGCTACAAAATAGGGGACAGGAAGATTTACAGGGATATTTTTAGCCCTATAATAAAGCCTGACTTTATGTTTACTAAATTAATGGCAACATACCCTAAAAGAGGGGAGGAAATTGACAATTACAATATAGGCAACACAGAGGTTGTTGTTTTCAGGGTTCCTGACAAGGTGCAGTATATATATCACATAACTCCTCCTGAATTTAAATTAGAGGAGGAAAAATATGAATTATTGACGATGGCAAGGGACATCATGGCAGAGCACAAGCCCCAGAAGGAGGATTTTGTTGAGCCTGAAAGGATGAGGTCTGTTTTCTATAATGTTGGAAAGGATTTACTGAATGAGCTTGCCTCATACCACAATATTGAATTGACTGATGAGGATATTGAGGAGATGACCCAGATACTGATAAGGTACACAGTGGGCTTCGGCTTAATAGAGATACTTCTGGCAGACCCTGAAATACAGGACATAACCCTGAATGCCCCCCTGGGAAATAACCCTATATATATTGTCCACGGAAAGCACGGGGAATGCGAAACCAATATAATACCCACAATAAAAGATGCATTGTCATGGGCCACAAAACTGAGGATGATTTCAGGAAGGCCCCTGGATGAAGCCAATCCCATACTTGATACTGAAATAGAAATTCCAAATACTGCAAAGGCAAGGGTGGGGGTTATTTCAGAGCCTTTAAACCCTTTCGGAATAGCATACGCTTTCAGGAGGCACAGGGCAAAGCCGTGGACACTGCCTTTGTTCATTGAAAACAAGATGTTAACTCCGCTTGCAGCAGGATTATTAAGCTTTCTCATAGACGGCTCAAGGACCATGCTTATAGCAGGAACAAGGAGCGCAGGTAAAACTTCTCTTTTAGGGTCTTTGATGATAGAGATAATGAGAAAATACCGAATAATAACTGTTGAGGATACTTTAGAGTTGCCGACTGCCTCATTAAGAAACCTTGACTACAACATACAGCCCATGAAAGTAGCAAGCGCCCTGGGGACGCAGGAAAGCGAGGTCTCTGCAACACAGGGAATAAGAAGCACATTGAGAATGGGGGATTCATGCCTGATTATAGGTGAGGTAAGGAGCAAAGAGGCAAGGGCTTTGTATGAGGCAATGAGAGTAGGTGCATTGGCTAATGTTGTGGCAGGAACCATACACGGCGATTCCCCTTACGGTGTTTTTGACAGGGTTGTAAATGATCTGGAGGTGCCGAGGACAAGCTTCAAGGCTACTGATATAATTGTTGTTGCAAATCCCATAAAAAGCCCGGACGGCCTGCATAAATGGAGAAGAATAACCCAGATAACTGAGGTAACTAAAGAATGGGAGCAAGACCCTTTAAAGGAAAAGGGGTTTATTGATTTAATGAAATACAATTCCGCAACAGATTCTTTAGAGCCCACGTCTGCTTTACTGGACGGGGAAAGCACAATACTGAAGGATATTGCTGCAAATGTAAAGGAATGGGCAGGGGACTGGGATGCTGTGTGGGACAACATACAATTAAGGGCGAAGATAAAGGAGAGGATTGTTAAATTCGCTGAAAAAACAGGAAAAAAAGATGTGATGGAGGCGCCTTTTGTTGTGCAGGCAAATGACAATTTCCACAGGATTTCTGAAAGGATAAGGGAGAAAGAAGGTAAGCTTAACAGCAAAAAGATATTTTTTGAATGGGATGAATGGTTCAAAAAGGCAGTGAAGGAGAAAAATGGCTAAAGACATAGCTGACTTCAGGAGGAAATACAAGTCCAAGATTGAAAAGGAGCTGAAAGAGTATAAGAATAAAACTGTTTCTCCTCAGTATATACCTTCAAGGGAGTATAAGCAGTTCAGGGAAGAGTTCATGCCCAGGCATTTGTCCCTGTATGAGAAGATGGCTGCTTTTTCAGGAAAGGTTCTTAATATAAGGCCTGATGAAAAGGAAGTCCCTGAATTGAAAAAGGCTATTAATACCTGCCACCTGAGCATAACCCCTGCTGATGCAAAGAGCTTTGCAATAATGTTTCCCATGCTTTTTATTCTTATAATGGGCTTTCTGGGATATGTTGTTCCTCTTGTGCTTACTGGTGAAGGCCAGTTTTTCTTTGTTTTATTGACTTTTCTTGTAGGCATGATATTAATACTTCCTTTATCCAAACTGCCTTATTTCCTTGCAAGCTCGTGGAGGCTGAAAGCAAGCAATGAGATGATTCTTGCTGTATTTTATATTGTTACTTATATGAGGCATACAAGCAACTTAGAGAATGCACTTGACTTTGCTGCAAAGCACATACATCCTCCTCTGAATCTTGATTTAAAAAAGGTCTTGTGGAATGTTGAAACTGAAGAATTTTCAACAATAAAGGAGTCTTTGGATGATTATATAAAAAGGTGGAGGGGCTATAATGATGAGTTCATAGAGAGCATGCATCTTATTGAATCATCCTTATATGAGGAAAGTGAAGACAGAAGGAAGAATACTCTTGATAAGGCTCTTGATGTAATACTTGACGAAACCTATGAAAAGATGCTTCATTATGCACATAATCTGCAGGGTCCCATGAATATGCTGCATATGTTCGGGATAATTTTGCCTATTCTTGGTTTGATTATATTGCCTTTGGTTGTAAGCTTTATGGAAACAGTCAAATGGTATCATTTATTTATAATTTATAATGTTTTACTGCCTATATCTGTTTATTATCTTGCAAAGAGTATACTAACCAAAAGGCCGACAGGTTATGGGGAGAGCGACATAAGCGAGAAAAACAAAAATCTTAAAAAATATAAGTATTTTTTAATAAATATAGGGGATATTGAGATTAAGATTCCTCCTGTGTTTGTTGGCTTGAGTGTGTTTTTTGTTCTTTTTTTAATAGGATTTTCGCCTATTATTGTACATGCTCTGAATCCTGGTTTTGACATTGTGTATAATGCTGAGACAGGAATAGGGTTTAATGAGGATGCTGATGCAAAATATTCTTTTTTAGGGTATATGGAGGATGCAGCAGGCAATAAGGTTGGCCCTTTTGGTATTGGGGCGGGGATACTGAGCCTGTTTATTCCTTTAAGTTTTGCTTTTGGTTTAGGTTTGTATTATAAATTAAGGTCTGATGACCTTGTGGGCATAAGGGAAAGGGCTAAAAAATTAGAGAAGGAGTTTGCATCTGCACTGTTCCAGATGGGAAACAGGCTTGCAGACGGGTTTCCTGCTGAGATTGCCTTTAGCAAAGTGGCTGCTGAGATGGAGGGAACAGTGTCCGGGGAGTTTTTTGGGTTGGTTAGCCGTAATATATCTAAATTGGGGATGAGTATTGAGCAGGCAATATTTGACCCTGATCACGGCGCTCTGATTTATTATCCTGTTGATATTATTGAGAGCTCTATGAAATTACTGGTTGAAAGCAGCAAGAAAGGGCCTTTGATTGCAAGCCAGTCTTTGACAAATATTGCAAGGTATATAAAGAATATCCACAGGGTTGATGAAAGACTAAAAGATTTAATTGCTGATATTGTGAGCAGCATGCAGTCGCAGATTGCTTTTTTAACACCTGCAATTGCAGGAATCGTCATGGGAATTACCTCTATGATCAGCAAGATTTTAGGCAGTTTGAGTACACAGATGAGAAACCTTCTTGCTGAGAGCGGAACAGGTGCTGAGGGTGTTGCAGGAACAGGAATCATGGACATGTTTGGTCTGGGAATTCCTACTTTTTATTTCCAGTTTATTGTTGGGTTGTATGTTGTTGAGATAATCTGGTTATTGACTGTTGTTGTCAATGGAATACAAAACGGCTCTGATGAGTTAAAGGAAAGGCAGATGTTAGGCAAGAATTTGATTCAGAGTACAATCCTTTATACCATAATATCCTTAATAGTCATGATAATCTTCAATATTGTAGCAGGCTCAATACTTGTTGGTGTCGGGACATAGTTAATAAAAAAATAATAAAGAAAAAATGGAATGTAAAAAAGAACAAAATAAACAAAACTGTAATTGTACTTATGACTGTGATAAGAAAGGAATGTGCTGTGAATGTATCAGATACCACTTAGCAAGAAAAGAGTTACCAGCCTGTTGCTTTCCCGATGATGTTGAAAAGACTTATGACAGGAGTTTTAAGAGGTTTGTTGAAGTGAATAAGGATTTATTAGAATAATTTTAACCTAAAATAATCTTTTCGACTTCTAACTTTGCTTTTTCTAATTCTTCTTTAGCTTCTTTCTGCAAAGTTTCTGCTTTTTGCATTCTTCGTTTTACTTCATCAGCGATTTTATTCTGAACAGAAAGAGGAGGCAGAGGAATTTTAATAGATAGAAGATTATCATTATTAATATAGAAAATTGTTGCTAATGATGCTACTCGCTTAAACAATAAATCATAAATATTTAAATTAAGAATTGAACTTATATAATGGGGATTAACATTTTCATTCAAAGTTAAAGAGGAAATGTTCTGATTTATTGATATTTTTTCATCAAAAATATTAACTGCTGTTAATCCAAGAGTCCCAGCAATACAAATAATAATATCATTTTTTGATGAATAAGTAAGATTTTTACATAACTCATTTTTTACATAACGAACATCATCTAAAATAATTTTATTTCTATAAAGATTTGTATTTCTCAAAAAAATAACTTCCTTATTTTCTGTAAATGGTGCTAGTTTTTGATGTGGAGTAGTTCCTGTTTTAATTTTCTTAACAACTTCTTTCAATTCCTTAACCTCAAATCTTCCTTTATTTACTGCTTCTTCAACTTCTTCAAATTTTGGCTGGAAATAATAAGCATCACAACGAGTATTTTTTACTTCTTCACTGCTCACGATATAAGTCATTTTATCTTTTAATTCAGGCAGTTTTATTCCCAATTCGTCAAGAACATAATTATTTATTGAATCAAGAAGTTTCTGGCTTTCTGCTTGTTTGGATTTTTTAGAAGAATAGGCTTTATCCATTAATTGAACAATTTTGTTTTGGGTTGCGAGAGGTGGGAGAGGGATTTTTAGATTATTAAAAAAATCTCTTGGCACTCTTTGGAGCCCTCCTGTTCCGGTAAAATTATTTTTTGCGAATTGCCTAAAATCATTAAGAGAAAATAAAGATTTTAGAAATCTGTTTGTGATTTTATTTTTTTGTCTTTCTCTAAAAACATAAATCTCACTTGTACCCACTCCAATTTTAAAAGGCATATTTTCGCAAATTGCAATATTTCCATTTTCCATACAAGGAGTTACTTTTGCAAAAACTAAATCCCCTTCTTCAAATGGAGTATATCCTTTTATTTTCTCTATTTCAATCATATCAAACTTTTCAACCTGTTGTAAATCAGGATTAATATTTTTCATAGGAAGAAAAGAAACAACTTTTAAAGTATCCTTATTTTGAAATTTAGGATTTACAATAAAATAATCTTCAATATCAACTAATTCATATTTGCTTTTTAGAAATGGATTCTTAATTTTATAATAAGCGGGGTTCAATCTTCCCTCAACTTCCTCACTCATTACACAAAAGCATTCCATAATTACCTCTCAAATCTCAATGTTCCACATTTACTACATTTATAACCATCAACTTCTAATTTTTTATTGCATTTAGGACAAATAGGCAGTTCCTTATCATTCATATATTTTAAGCCATTTGCTAAAGCTATATTTATAATTAGATAAACCCAACATAACAAAATAAATATATTATTAATATTAACTTTTATTAATTTGAATAAATCATAATATGAAGAAAAAAGAATTATTACAACTATCACTAATCCTACTAAACTTCCCTTTCTTAAATACTCAAAGTTCTCTTCAATATTGAATAAACTAATCTCTTTCATCGTTTAGCACCACAATATGGACAATATTCATAATTCGGAGGAATTTGATTATTACAATTTCTACATCTATTCATAGATTTAAGAAACTCTATTAATAAGTATCCCCCTAATAAACCAAGTAAAAACTTTCCGATTTTGTCTAAATCCTCATTAGCCATGTTTATCTTCCTTTTTTTTCCTAATTTTACTCCATAATAATTTTATTGTAACATCAAGACCAAACATCTTTATTACCATTCCAAACAAAGTAATAGATACAAGACCAATCGCAAGATTTATTGTATAAAATTTGTTTTCTATTCTTTCAACATAATTTAAAATATTATAATAATTATTATTGATTGTCGGGAGATAATCTCTTTCATTATAACCTTCTAATTCTTTGATTAAATTTTGTTTCTTTTTTTCTATTTCATTTATCTGTCCTGTTAAATTAGAAATAATATTATCTTTATCATCTATTGTAGAATTTAATGATTCTAATAATGCTCTCAATTGTGAAATCTCCACTTCTTTATTCATTAATTGTTGTTTAAGTTCATTATTTTCTTCACTTAATTTATTTATTTCTGCTTGTTTGTCCTCTCCTCCTGTTAAAGATTGAAAAACTGGAATGATTGCAGAAATAAATATAATTAAAAGCAGTATAGAGAAAATCCCTCCAATAATTGAATCAATATCTGCTTGACTTTTTTTGTTTATCATTTTAAACTTCCTCATATCCTTTCGGATTCTCCTCAAACTTCCTATATTCAACTAAAATTTTATCTAAATCATTAATTGGATCATGTCTACCTGTTGCGTCATAACCAATATGCTCAGCAATTGCCATAAAAATGGGATAATTTCCTAATTTCTCGTCTTTCTTTTTCTTACGAACAAAAACCAAACTGCTTTTTACTCCTGCTCCAAAATGGCTAAATGCTATTTGTGGCAAACTAACAACTGCTTCTATTTGTGCGTGTTCCATCAAAAAATCTCTAACATATTGTAAAGAAGAATTTGTTAAAATTCCATCTGGCAAAACTATTGCCATTTTTCCTGTTCCTGCTTTCAAAAATTCCAAACATCTCTCAATAAAAAGAATTTCTGTTTTTTGGTTTTTACGACTATCTCCAAGTTTATACTTTCCTAAATAGTCGTGTTCTGTTGATTTAACAGTTGCCCCAAATGGAGGATTAGTTAAAATAATGTCAAACTTATTTTTTCCAAAACCTTGATGAATTTC
>JAFGRO010000029.1 GCA_016935095.1 Candidatus Woesearchaeota archaeon | reverse complement strand
GATTGTCAAATTGGCAGTACAACTGCCAATAATTATTAAGAATTCTAAGAATTAATGTGTTTCCTCACTTAACTTGACTTTGCCGTATCAAAGAGTTATATATAAATGTTTTGCAATAATTTTTCAAAAATATCTTTTTTAGAATAATCAACCAAGTTCAATCTCCAGCACCTTGCTCACTTCATTCTTAACTCTGTCTTCATATTCATATACTTTTTCACCCTCTTTTTTCTCAAGGTTAAAGAGGTTCATCAGGGTTTTTGTCATAGACTTTTCTTTTTCTGAGCTCCATTCTTTTACCTTTATCTGGCCGAGGTGCTCTTTTATCAGTGTGTCTTCAATATCGTCTATTGCTGTGTGCCTTACCTTTATTTCTTCAAATTCCCTTGATTTTAATTTAAATGTATTCTTCATTACAAAATAAGCTGATTTTTCATACAGCAGGGCATAAATCCTCTTGAAATCAATATCTGTTGTCCTGCCGGAACTTAAAACACCTTTTATTCTAATCAGAACAAGTGTATTCATGAATTCTTTGTTTTTGATTTCTTCTATAATTTCATTATTAACCTGCTCATGAGTTTTATGTTCAGCATTGATATTTATTGAAAAAACATTTTTAACCTGTATTGGAATATATTCAATTAACCCGTCATGGTATATATAGAATCCGCCTCTTTTAAGTTCTTCTAATTCGCGGAAATTATTTGGAAATAACGGCCCTGGATAAACAATATTCTTATATTCATCAATGCTGGCTTTTTTTACAATATGCACATGGCCGCCTGCATAATAATTGAAGCCTTGTGGGAGGAAAGATACAGGCGATGAATCCATTTTCTCTAATTCTTTAGGCTTTAATTCAGTCAAGGCAGTGTGAAACATGAAAATCTTAAACCCAGGCTCGTTTTCCAGACTGGATTTATCCAGATTTTCATAATATGTTTTTTCCAGCATACCGCGTTTTCCCAGCATTCCAGTGATTTTTGCGCCTGTTTTTTTATCAAGAGTGAATTTAAGTCTTAGTTTTTTATTATCAATTATGCCGCGTACAACATTCCTGCACAGGCCGGCTTCTTCAAGCACATCCAGCATTGTTTTTCCGCTTGGGGAGAAATCATGGCTTCCTGCAATAATATAAACAGAAATATCTTTTTCCTGCAGAATTTTCAATTTCTGCACAACCCTCTTCAACAGATTAACATCAGGAATGCTTGTATTAAACAAATCTCCTGAAATTAGAATGAAATCAACTTCTCTTTCAATAGAGATATCAATTGCCCTGTTAAAAGCCTGAATAGTCAGTTCTTTTAATTGCGGATCTCTCCAACCGCCAATATGGCAGTCAGCAATATGTGAGAATTTCATAAAAATAAGATAATTTGAAAATATATAAAATTATGGTCGTGGAAAACAGTGGTGAAAATTTAATCCAGATTAATCCCTGAAAAATCCTGTTTGACTTTCTCTTTTTCTTTCTTTTCTTCTAAATCTTTTTTCACAAATTCACTAAACAAAGGGATTTTCACAGGAATTGCGAATCTTGTGAAATTGGATGTAATTATTGCCTCTCCTTTATCCAAAGCAGCAATTGCTCTTGAATCAGAGCTTAAATCCTGAGCAGCAGAGTCAATTATTGCTTGACGCTCAGCATTCATTTCTATTCCCAGAATTATCTTTGTGTTCATATTTGCAAGAATTTCCCTTGGAATCAATGAAGGCAGTTGTGTGATTGCAGTCAGACCAACTTTAAATTTTCTTCCCTCCCGGGCAATAGTTGAAAAGATATTTGGTCCTTTCTCTAAAATTTCTTTGCCCAAAACCCGCGGTGCTTCCTCTATTAAGACTGAAACAACCGGCTTATCCTTCAATTGGCCTTTGTTTTTATAACGCTTATACCTTTTAAAAATCTCGTTTGTGATTAAGCTTCCAATTAATAATTCCTGGTTTCCTGGAAAATTAGAGGTATCAATAATAACAAGTTTTCCTTTTTCAAGTTCATTGCATATGTCTTTAAGAGTAGTTTCTCCTGCGCTGATATCAAAAACACCATTACAGATTATTTTATTATTATATAACTCTAGGTCAAGCAAAGATATTAATCTTCTTCTTACTACGCTTAGGGTCCCTTCATGAAAATTTAATCCAATCTCTTTTTCTTTTACAACTGCCTCAACCCAGTTTTCTTTAAATCTGCGGTAATAAGCATTAATTGCCTCTTTTTGAGGTAAAGAGAACTCAGTTACCCCATTAAAATGCCCTGGCATGATGTTTTTAATATTAATCTTCAGTGTCCTTGAGCCTGCCGGAGGATTATATGATGTATAATAAACCAGATTTTCCTTTTCAGGATGTTCTTTTAATCCGGAAGAATGCCTCCCGAAATATTCATCATGAGGGTCTAAAACAAGGATGCCTGTATTGTTGCTTTTCATTGAGTCCCATAACATGCATGAAGCTAAATTAGACTTTCCTTTTCCGGTTGCAGCAGGGATTAATATATGGTGTGAAAATACTTTCTCACTTGGCAGAAAAATGCTAACATCCATTGTTTTTGAGCCGGACCTTAATTTACCTAGAAATATTGGCTTTTCAGGCTTAGTTAAAAACCTCAGATCATTTTTTGTGACTTCCCGCACACCTGAAAAAAAGTCAGGCAATGACTTGCATGAATGAGAGCTGTCTGTTTTCAATGTTAATATGTTTTTCAGCAGAGCAAGATTATAGCTTCTTAATTTTTCATCCATAAATTCAAGAGAAGAGTCTTCTTCTAATTTCATTCCTGAAACCAGTTCAAGGTTTGATTGGGAAATCTGGCTGCCATAAATCAAATCATAAACCTGAAGCAATATCTTAGAATTGTTGTTTTCAGCTATTAGCAGCTCACCAAGCTCAATTTTTTCGCCGGACTTTTCCCTAACAACAATTTCTGCAAACTTACCTGAAATAACTAAACCTCGGACCCCCATATCAACTTAGAAAGAATCAGTTTATTTAAGGTTATTGATTAATAAAAATAAAAAAAAGAAAAATTTATCTTCTTCCCCGAGCCATTTTTGCGCATGAGATGTCTCCCTGTTTATCAATGAAATACAAATGTCCTGGTTTCTTCTTTACACCTGCCCTTGCAACTTTTTCTGCACTCTGTTTTCCCTTTTTTCTTCCACCTCGGGACATTTTAGCTCTTGAAACATCTCCATTTTTGTCTACAAAATATAGATAACCTCTCTCTTTTTTTACTCCTGTTTTTGCAACTTTTTCAGCCATATTCATCTACCTCCGAAATTTAGATTTTATTATTGAGTAAAGAGACTTTTTTAAAAAAAAATCTCTAACCACCCCACGTCTATAATAGAGGAGACGCAAATATATAAATCTTTCTCTTTTTTAGAGGATAAATCCCTCTAATCCCATAATCTCTTTAATCTCGTTCTCTGAGATAGAGCAGCCATTTAATTTAGCGCCCCATAAAACTGCTTCAAGTAAATTCTTTTCTGGATTATTCTCTACTAATTTATATTCATCCAATAAACCAAGTTCATAGGCGATGGTTATTAGTTCTACCGAACGTATAACTTTAACATTTTTGACTTTTTCTGAAAATAAAGATAAATTCTTTTCATTTACAGAAATCTGAGTGTGCAATTTTCGTTCCAGTCTTTTTTTTAAATTATCAGGGATTTCAATTATGTTCCTGGTGACAAATTCATCAATTACAAGGGCGTCTGCATTTATTTTCAAAACTAAGGTCAATGCCTCAATTTCAGCATAATGTACAACTTTAATATAATTATCATGAGCCATGAAAATATTATTTGCTAAATTTAATAACTGAAGGGTTTCGTCTTTCAGTTCAGGGTAATCATAAATCTTTATTACATTATCTTTAATCTGTTTTAAAATCTGGATAGCTTCAAGTTTAAAGCGTTTTGAGTTCAGAGGATTATCAATGGACTCTTTTCTTATACCGGGAGATATTAAAAAATCTCCATTGTAATGCTCTTTTAATTTTTTGAGCAATGAAAGAAGATTGTTTAATGAAAAACTGATTAAAGGTCCTGTGTCAAAAACAAGAGATTTCATTTTTATCCGTTAAAAAGTGTTCTTGTAAACTTTATTTTATCACTTACATTTGAAATATCTTCCAGGGAATCAGGGATGGTGGTTTTGCCTATATAGTCCATTAGTTCCCATCTTGATACTCCAAGAGTTTCAGCCACCCTTGCCAAAGATATTCCGTGCTCATAAATTTTGGAAGCTTTATTTATCTGTGCCCTCTGAAGGATTTCACTTATATAGAATTTAGTTTTATGGCTTTTTTCGGATATGTTCGTGAGCAATTCTTTTATTTTCTCTCTATAGGCTTCATAATCATTCTTTTTCAGGGCAGCTATCAGCTCCTCCAGATGAGGCAATACAATCTTGTTTATAATGTTGGTTTCCTCATGTAGTTTGGAAACAGTATAAATTACAACTGCAGCTGAAATGCTGTCCTCATCCTGGAAAATAGATGCATCGTGTATGACTTCATTGCTTATTGTCCTTAATTTTAGTAATTCATCTTTTTTTATTGCTTCTATTGATTTGTTTAATAGCGAGAGAATGTCTTTTTTAATTATTTCTTTCATTCAAATATTTAGTTTATTTTTTTGTTTATAAATGTTATGAGAATTGAAACAGCAAATTATTTAAACAATACAGATTATTTTAAAATTAAAAAAAGTAGGTGAACCTATCTTGAAAAAAGTTTTCAAATTGCTGATATTTTTTTTAATTGCTTTAATTGGCACAGCACATTCTCAGGAAATAAACATTACATTGCTCAATCCAAAATTCAGTGTTTCTTCCAAGGATACCTTCACCCTGGAGATTCAGACTTTAAATGAAACCGCCGAATGCAAGTACAGTAATTCTCCTTTATTGAAGTTTGAAGATATACAATCACAAAAAAATATCTTCATTAATGTAGATAATCATGTTCACAGGATAATTAATTTTACGGACCTGGAAAACACGGAAAATATTTTAAGGAAAATTTACATTAAATGCAAAACTTCACAGGATATAGTCAATGAAAATGAGTCTGTTGAAATAAGCCTGAGGGTGGATAGCTCTCCTCCGGTATTTTTAGAGTCAGGTGCAGAACCATCTCATGTAATAGAAAGACTAAAAACAAATTTAATAATTGAGGCAGATGATGAAATCAGCTGCAGATATGATGATACCTATGATGAATATGGAAATATGCGCTATACCTTTGAACAGGAGGGGATCCCTGTTATTTCATTGAATAATGTTTCATTCAGCAGGGTTAGAAAGCAGGAATTAAATCAGACAACGCCCATTAAAATACATGATTCGGAGAATTATACTATTTTTATTGCATGCATGAATAGGGCTGAATTAATAAGTGAGACAACAACAGTTGATTTTTCAGTTGATTTGAATGCACCTAACATGATATTGGATTATGGGCCTTCTGGTTTTGTTAATGGAACCAAAGTGGAATTATATATTGAAACAAACAGGGATTCTGTTTGTTACTACGGGCAAAATTACCAGAATAAATTTTCGACTGAACATAAAAAAACACACAAAGCAGAGATATATGATTTAGAGGAAAAGAAACATGAAATCCCTGTAAAGTGCATCTATGACCTTGGAGGCTCTGACGGCTATAAAAAGATTCAGTTTACAGTAGATAATTCCCCTCCTGAAAACCTGACAATTGAAACAGACACCTTTGTTTGTAATAATGATGAATTGAAAGCAGAATTTGAAGCAAAAGACAATATTGGAGTATCATATTATCAGTATAAAATTGTAGATTCAATGAATAATATTGTTGCGGATTGGAAGAATTCAGATAGTGGTGCAGAGGAAGACGGTCTGAATCTCGTATATAACAGAGAATATTACTGGGTGGTTAAAGCAGTTGATACTGCAGGAAATCCTAGTGCGGAAATCAGGAGTTCCGGAACCGTAGTCTATGATCAGAACCACACTGAATGTAAGATGGAATCGCTTCCGGTTGTTTCTATAAACACCTATGATATCCTAAACGGAAAGAAAGTTTCTCTTGTTTGTGTAGATTATGGCGGTGCATGTATTTCCAGGCAATACTATGTTTTATATGAAGATGACCCTAAATGCAAATCCTGCAGTAATTGCAGTTTTAGTTATTACACTGCTCCTGTTGATATATATAAAACAGCTGAATTCTGCTATAAAGTTGAAGATAATGATGGCAATGTTGTAGAGGGAAGCAGGATGATTCAGCTTACAATGGAATGCTCATCTGGGAATGATGGTTGCTGTTTAGGTGCAGAGGATAATGTATGTGATGAAGATTGTGAAATCAATGAGGATCCGGATTGTACAAATAAGAATATAACTTCAAATGACAAAGACTATGACGGGATGCCCGATGCATGGGAATTAAAATATAATCTGAATTCAAATGATTATTATGATTACAATAAAGACCCGGATAACGATGGTTTAACTAACTTTGAAGAATACAATCTTACACTTGTTTATGGCGATTCAACTAATCCTATGAAAGCGGATTCTGACGGCGATGGTTTTGAAGACGGCGATGAGGTTAAAAAAGGGACTAATCCCTTGGATAAAAATGATGCTCCTGTTTTAACTGAAGAGGATAAAAAAAAAGACACAGATGGCGATGGAATTAATGATATAACTGAAGAGGAATGCGGCCTTAATCCAAAAGATAAACGAGATGCGGAAAAGGATTATGATAATGACGGCTTGAATAATAAGTTTGAATGTGAAAGGGGATATAAATTAAGAAAAGCGGATTCTGACGGTGATGGTTTTACTGATTCAGAAGAATATAACAAAGGGACGGATCCATTAAACAAAGAGGATACACCTAAAGGTTCTTTGCTTTCTGTCATACTATATATATTCCCTGTTGTTATAATGATAATTTTAATTAGTCTTTTCTTAATGAAAAAATCCAAAAAAACCATACCCCCTGCAAAAAGGCCTGCTAAAATAACACAGGACATTACGCAGAAGCAGGCACAGCCATTAGAACAGGAGCAATTGCCTTTTCAGCAGGAGCAGGTTCAGGAAAATAAAAAAGCTGAATCTTCAGAAAAAAAAGACATTCCGAAGCTTGATGCAGGCGATAAGATTTTCAGGAGAAGGCATTTGCTGAAAAACAAGAAGCGGGATCATTTATTTGATGTTTTTATTGACGGACAGGAAAAAAAACAAAAAACTATTAAAGACAAAAGAATAAAAAAAGAATCATCAGCTAAAATAAATAAATCTGCACCAAAATCAATCTTCCAGAGATTGACAGAACTCATTACAGAAAACAAAACATTCATAAAACTTGATATCTTATTAAAGAAAAAGCCGCAGGATTCAGAAAAAATTGATACCCTTGCTAAAAAGCAAATGGAAAAAAGCCAGGATTCATTGAATAAACTTGATAAGCTGATTAAAAAATGAAAAAAGCACAGATTTCCAGCCAGGTATTTATCTATATACTTGCTGCAGTAATACTTTCAATCACATTGATTTTCGGATATAAGATGATCAATACTTTCAGAATAAATGCTGAACTCAGCACAATAAATGATTTTGAATTCGAGCTTGAATCAACAGTGAACGAACTTTCAGATGAATGGGGCTCAGTTAAACGGGAAACTTTTTCTCTTCCGGGAAGTATAACTCATTTATGTATGAGCAACAGCGGAATTCATGAGCTGATATCTTCAGATATAGTCTATCCTGATATACACCCTCTTGTACTTTCCTTGATTCAGGACAGCATTGAAAGTAAAATTCTGAAAAATATCTTCTTAATTGAAGAAAATAAGATTAAGGATTCTTTTTTCATAAATAATACTAAAATCTATGAGTTTGATAATGAAAACCCTGATAATGTTGATGATACTGAAATTAAATTTACCTGCTTTGAAAATAAAAATAATATAAAATTGTATTTCATAGCAGAAGGCAAATTTGTTAAAATAATGGAAGATATTAAAAAATGAAAAAAAAAGCCATGATTGAAGTCCAGTTTAACTGGCTGTTTATATTAATTGCCGGTTCTTTAATTCTGATTTTTTTTATTGGCATGACAAGAGCACTGCTCAAAGGCTCCAGGGAAAGCCTGAATCTTGACATCAAAACTTATTTGGGAGAAATACTTACAGGTATAGAAGTAAGTTCCCAGACAGAACACAGTATAAAGCTGCCTGATACGGAATTAATTGTAGATTGTCATGAGCTTTCAATAAAAGGCTCAGAACTCGAGGGAAATTCCCTGCAGAACAAAATTGTTTTTTCTCCGGATGCTCTTAAACAGGAAATTACAACCTACACATTATACTGGGAAGCGCCTTTTAAAAACTCTTATTTTTTATTTTTAAGTTCTCCCAGGATTAAATATGTTATTGAAAAAGACACAGATTATTACTTTGGACTTTATGATATTTCGGGCAAAGGAGAGCTGCCAAATAATCTTAATATTGAGGACCCCCGTGAATATGATGAAATGTGGGATTTTGAAAACAGTAATTATGATAAAATTAAATTTATCTTTTTTGGAGAGCATCCTGATTTGACTTCAAGGCAATTCACTGATTTAAGAAGGATTAATAACAGGGATGTAAGTGCAATAAGAATAACGCCTGATTCTTCATTGCCTCCGGATAAATTTCCGGATGGCTACGGCAAAATAGAATTTTATTATTATGACGGAAAAAATTTTGTGTCTGAAGGCTCGACTTATTATCTGAATAAAGCCTCTTTGCTGGGGTCGGTTTTTGCACAGGATATGGAAATGTATGAATGTAATATGCAGAAAGCATTGCAAAGGCTGGAATTTGTTGCGGAGATATTAAGCCAGAGAGCTGAAAACCTTAATAAGCCGGAAGTGTGTGATGATCATATCTTTTACAATGATGCAGAGACATATCTTTCAGAAATTAAAACCATAGCTGAAAACAGGGATTTGCAGGAATTGGAAATAATATATGAAAAAGGTTATGGCAAAGATTTGTTCAGCTCATCAGGACCACACGACTGCCTGGATGATTACAATAAGCTGCTTCAGAGACAATCGTGCCCTTCAATATACTAAATGTCAGAATGAACTAAAATGTCAAAAACAGGTTTTTTAAACATTAAGAAAAAATCACAACTGCAGATGATGCAGACTGTTGTAGTGTTATTGATATTCTTTGTTTTGTTGGTTATAGGGCTGATCTTTGTTTTTTTCAACCAAAGGTCAAATTTAAAAGAAAAGCAAAGGGAATACACTAATCTTGAATTAATGAAAAAAGCACAGGTGCTCAATTTCATGCCGGAATTGCAGTGCAGCTTTGATAATGTGATTAACCCTGATTGCTATGACATTGAAAAGATTAATGCATTTGAATCTAAAGTATATGCAGATAACAAATATTTTTATGATGCACTGCTTGGGAATTCCAGGATTACAATATTAAGATTTGACATGGATGCTATTGACTGGGATCCTGCATGGGGCTCTGCAGACGGGAAACTGATTTATGACAATAAGAAGCCCGATTATAAACAAATAAGTAAAGTCCAGCTACCTATCTCATTATATGACCCTGAAGAAGATGAATATTATTTTGGTTTAATTAATCTGGAGATATATTCATGAATAAAAAGAAGAAATCACAGATGGAGATTTTTGGAATAGCTTTTATAGTTATCCTGTTAGTATTCGGATTGATATTTTTCGTAGGCTCAAAAATAAAAAAGCAAAAATCAGCAAAAGACAGCTATCTTGCCACAGAAGTTGCCCAGAATTTGTTGAATTCAATGTTTAAAGCGACTTCAGTTACAGGCTTGAGTGTTGAAGATTGTGTCCAGGATATTGTTGAAACAAATAACAAATGCACCAGGAGCGGAACTGATACTTCCCTGAAATATACAAGAGACATTATAGATATTATCCTCAGACAGACAGTAGAACTGTGGGGAAGGAAATACAGGCTGACAATAAAACAGAATAATGAAAATATAAAATCAGTATCTCCTGACAGCCAGGTTTTCACCCCTATTGACGGTGGCTGCAGGGACTTAGATGAAAAAGAAGCGCCCGGCAGGCTGTTTCTTCCTGCAAAAGGCGGAACAATTATTATAGTATTAGAAATCTGTAAATGATAATTTATCCTTTATTTTAATGTTCTTTTTTTTGACTGTGTTTTTCGGCAATTCAATTATATACTTTGATTTTTTTTCCGGCAGATATACTGCAAACGGCCTGAAATTCTCTTTAATTTCAATGACCTTTTTATCTTCATTTAAAAAAAGAACATCTATTGCATAAAAAACAAAAAACATATGTAAATCTGTTCTTACAGGCTTATTGAAAACAAAGATTAAGCAGGAATCTTTTAATCTTTCAGAAAACATAAGCCCTTTGAACTTTGAGAAAAGAGATTTGCAGAGTTTAATATTTTTAACAATTGTATTTTTTTTTGTCAGGTTTTTGAGCATTAATTTAATTTTAAGAAATAAAAGTTTTTAAAGGTTTGGTTAAAAAACAGAAAAATTTTTATATTAATTATTATATCAGTTGATATAAGATGAAACAGATGAATGTTTCAAGGAGTCCAACACTTGAATCAGTGATTATGGTAGAAAAAACAATCCAGAAATACACCCAGGAATGTGGCAAATACCAGTTATGGAAAAAATTACCCAGAAAGATGATGTACCAGACTTATTTGGTAGTATTAGATTACTTGGAGAAATCTGGAAAAATCATTATTGATAAAGAAGGTGTTATTATCTGGATATATGATCCTGAAGGAATAAAAAAAATTCTATCGCAGGGTGTTAAACTAAGATGAATGATGATAGACCAAAATTTGTAACCTTTGCCGATAAAAAAACTGAAGATACTTTTGAAGACTTAAAAGAAGGTAAATACGAAAGTAAAAAACTTTATAATTTAATTGAAAGGGCAATTTCAGATCTAAAAAAAGATCCTTTCTGTGGAATAAGAATACAGAAGAAGCTTTGGCCTAAAGATTATATTCAAAAATATGATGTGACTAATTTATGGAAATACAATCTTCCAAATGCATGGAGATTAATATATACTGTGAAAGCAGACGAGATAAATATTATATCAATAATTCTTGAATGGTTTAATCATAAAGATTACGAAAAAAGATTTAATTATTAGTGTTCTGTAATTAGTTTTGTAAAAAATTTATTTTCAAAAATTTTTTATAGTCAAATTATGTAATTAATGTTAATGAAAGAAAAATCTAAAAAGTTATTAAAAACAGCGTTTGTTTATACACTTACTATCATTATATTTATTGCTCTTGGTTATCTTTTTTATACAACTATGTCAATTCCTCTAAAAAGCATTTTTGAAAATATGAATATTAGATTAAAAATTAACTTTCTTCTTTCGCTTTTTTTAGTTTATATTTTATTTTTAGTGTTTAATAATTTAAATCCTGTTTTAAAAGTTGTTTTTAAGAAAGAACTAAAAAAATACTTTCTTATGACAATATTTGTTATGTTGGCTTTTCTTATTATAGGTTGGTCATATATAGATTATTCATTTGGAAAACAAAATTTAAATTTGGTGTTGAGAGATGCAAAAAATTCAAATACAATTAGGGGAAATATTAATTGTAAAGATGATGCAGGTAACCTTCTTATTTGGAACACAATTAGGTGTGAAATGAAACCATCGTTATCTAATATATCTGCTTTCGTGATTTTTAGATATGAGAATGATAAAGAAGTAAAATTAGATATTGCACCAAGTTTGACATTTTTAGCTCCAGAAAACGTAAAGTATATTTCATTTCGAATTCAGGGAATTAATGAAGATAATGAGCGTTTATCATTAGATGTAGGCTATCCTTTCAAATTTTTTACAAAAGAAGAAATTAAGAGCAGAGAAGAGAATTATTTAAAATATTTGTTGGCGTTAATTGGAATTATTTTATTTTCAGTTCCTCCAATGATGATTAATTTTAGAAAAATATGGCTTGACAATATTACATGATTTTTCTCTTTCCCTTTTCCTTCCCTAACACCAGCTCTTCTCGAGCTTATTTACTTCATAAAAAGAACTATGCCCTGAGTCAATTCTGAACCATTCTAACATGTCATCGACATCACAGTAATCAGATGTAGTCAGATTACTAAAGTAGATATAGTCTATTAATGTTTTATTCCTTATTCCAAGACCCTGTTTCTGGAATAAGTCAAGGTTAACCATGCTCTCAATACCGAATGTTGAATTAGATAAATTGCCTGTAAACCTCATCAGGAAATCCGGTCCTTTTGTTGAATTGACATAATAGGAATTGTTAAGGTGGATTTTCAGGTTAGTGGTGTCATTAGTTGCATCTTCCACAAAATCAGTGCTAGGGGTTAAATAAATTAAATTAGAAATTTTGTCATTGCTTTCAACAGTATACAGCGGGTCTTCAAACCCAGTTATGTTTATTGATTCTGTAAATGTTTTATTGTATTCCCAGAAAGCCAGGTCTTTTGTGTCGCTTACATTTGCAAACACAGTAAATGAAATTAATACAGACAAAGGAGAATCCATTGACAATGAAACATCAAGCGGCTCGAAAAAAACATTGATATTCAATTTATTTGCCTCTTCATTTATCCTTTCTGTCCATGAAGTGAAGTCAGCTCCCTGGCCTTCCTGTTTCATAATATCTATTGCAGTTCCGTTTGCAGTCCCGTTTATGAAAATTTCAGCAAAAGCACCATCCAGATCTCCGATAAATCCCTGTTTCATCCTTATATATTTCTGTAAGCTTAGAAGTGCCCTGTAACCTCCGATAAACAGCTCCCTGTTAAGATCATTTTCCATGTCTTTAATAAAATTATCCATTGCTCTTACTCTTGTAGAGATAACAAAGCTTTTTTCCCTGTACCTGAACCTGTTTCTGGTTGAGACTACTGTAACAATCAATATTACAACAAAAATTGCCATGAAAGTGAAAAATACAGCTTTTTTAGACATTTATTTCCACACCCTTACTTCTGTTATTGCAGGTCCCCACGGATAGGGGATTTTACCGACTGAAATAGCCCCAATAACAAAATGCTGCTCTTCAAGATCAACAAAAATCTGTCCGTCATCATCAAGGTCAAGGTTATCCAGCAATCTGAACATTGCATCATCATAGGTATCATTTTGATCATAATCTATTAATGCGGCTGAATAAAAACAGTTCTTAGTTCCATTATAACTCGGAGGGACATTTACAGTTGTATCTCCTCCATTCTCAAATTCAATAAACCATGTGCATCCAACTGCTTTTTCCAGGACATCACTATATGAGACAGATGATTTCAAAAGGGCATTATAAATAAAGGTATTATTCAGAGAGCACCCTGTAAAATTTTCATAAGAATCTCCTGTTCTTATAGAAAAAGTATTATCTCCTAAATTTAAAATACTAGAAGGGATATTGACTATAAATGGGTCACCTAATGTTGTATAATCATCATTGTAAAAACTTAAATTATATACTTCGATGCCATTGACAATCAGTTCATCTGTCCAGTGCTCTGAAGAATAGGAGGTTATTTTTGCATTAGTGATTCTGATACCCTGAGGTATAGTAACGTTAAATGTGCAGTTATCAAAATCAGATTCCTCAACAATAACTGAGATTTCACCGAATTCAGGCGGGTCTGTTATAGGTGTAAAATCTAAGTCAACATAAGAATCACCATATAAAATACTTGCGGCAATATCCCCTTCCCCTTCCACTTCAATTATCTGTGAATGCCTGCTCGCAGATATAATCTGGGAAGCCACATCTTCGTAAAAATCCTGCAATTCAGATAAATTATCACTTTTTCTGTAGATGCCGTCCCCGCAATCAGCAATCCCCTGAAGTGTAGATTCCTGCGCTTCATCACTATAACCAACGGCATAGACTATTATTCCGTAATCTTCGCGGGCATCACATGCAGCCTGGATTGCATCCTGTGAAGAGCTTCCTGTTCCCTGTTCAGCACACTGAAGATTAGCCTGGCCGTCAGTCATTACCATCATTGCTTTGTCTCTGGATTCATTTAATCCGATTAGTTCCATATCAAATTTTGCTGCGTCTTCAGAATTAAATAATTCAGCAGCAATGACATTATCTCCTAATCTAAAATAACTTCCTTCTATGTTTTTGCCCCTACTGTTCCAATATTCTGCCTCATGCTCTTCATAATCAATATCTATTATTTCTCCATTCAAATAAATAATTGCCTTATCATCTGATAATACATTTAAGACTCCTTTTTTAACACTGTTAAGGTCAGCAATTGTAAAATGTTTCCTGAAATAATAATAATCCATTGCATTTGATATCTCAATCTGTATATTATCAAAATACCATCTTCCGACTTCATCATTGTTATCAGCAAGAACCTTTCCCCCTAATTCAAGGTAATATAATCCAGGCGATTCAATCCAGTTAGTGATTTCCTGGGCATAATATCCAAAATATTGATTATCTGGATTGTCGGCTGTGGCAATTTCAAAATCAGCATCTCCCTCCCCATGAGAGCCATCCAGCTGGTTGCCTAAAAAATGAGTTCCGGATATACTGGATGTCCATCTTACTTTTGTCCATACCTGATCGTCAATTTCAAATTTATTGCCAGGTCCGTCAGCCCATTCGTAATAAAATGAAACTGTTGCAATGCCTCCTGCTAGAATCAGATCATACATATCCTGGGTAATATTAACAAGAATTCCATATGCTCCTGAACAGTCATTGTCTGTGCAAATATTTCCGCCCCAGTAATAATTACATCTTAATGTCATCATCTCTTCGGATCCTAAAACTGTAATATTCATATATTCAATATCATCATCATATCCAAAAGGTCCTGAGCCATCTTGATTATCCCAGTCCCAGCCGTCATTGTCTCCTGATATGCCATATGTATTTCCTGTTGAATTTAAAACACCTGATGAAAAATCATTCGGAGCTCCGGAAACATCTCCATTATTCTCCCATAAATTTACATAACTAGTGTCACCTAAAAGATCAGAAGTAATTTCTGTATCTACATATGGTGAATAAACATAACTATTTGTAGCGCCTAAAATTGCATTGCCTGTTGACCAGTCTGATTCATTAGAATATGTTATGTCATACCAGTTATTGCCGGAGGGATCCTGGGGGATATCTCCATCTAGATAATCATCATTGTAAAGCCAGCTTGAACCTGAAGATATTAATGTTGTTGCTGATATGTCATTTACTAGTATGTCTCTTGCAGAATTTATGCCGCAACATATGCAAGTCCACCCGTCTGCAGAGTAACCTGTTTCAGGGCTTGCATTACCAATTGTCTGGTATAATGAATTTAGGTCTGTTGTAGGATATACTGTTTCACCAGTATTAGTGCTTGTATCATAAGATATTAAGCCAACTTCATTTCCAGTTATATTTATTATATCCTCTGCAAATTCCTTATCCAGGCATTTAGCAACACTTAACCTGCTTGTTGTAGAGAGATTTAAATCAGGGTCATTACAATTTCTTGCTGTTCCTCCATCATTGCTGCTCATCCTCCAGTCCATGCTTCCTGAAACATCTGTAATCAGGGCTACATCCGCATTACCCTCGTAGATATAGCCGAAACTTACATTTTCAAATCCGATTCTTATGGGAACTGTTTTTGAAGTTAATTCAGAGTAACTAATATAGGGTGTTAAATTAATATCTGTCAGAGTGACATTATTTTCTCCGGTTAGATTTTCTATTGAAACAACAGTTGCATTTCCTATAGTTAAATATAATGTGTTGGTTGAATTACCTGATGTATTGGCAAAAAAATGCAGATAAACATTCATTGAATCAAGGATTCCCGGTACATAAAAGGAGGAATATATATTGATAATGCCCCGTATTTCAGGGAACTGGTATCTGTATGAATCAAAAAAAGATTCCTGCTGCATTTGACTGGTCATGTAAGTTATTCTGATAAATCCACCTCCTATGTATGAATTGCCGATATCCCCTTTAAACATGACCGTAAAATTATTTCGCTCACCGGGGACAACCGAAGAATTACACAGAGTAATATCCCATGAATCTGCTGTCATCTCCCCTGTCCCCGGATAATATGTGCCATTACATTTTATCTCGTTAATATACAATTCAAAATTTCCACCGGAATCAGATTCAAAGTACATGTTAATTATATCTACATTTGATGGAATGTCATCAATATATCCAGTAATATTGCCCTGGCCTACAAAACCGCCGAAATATAAGTATGAATAATACGTCTTTTCATTTATGCCTTCTAAAAAGACTCTTGAAGTTGCTCCTCTTAACGGCTTAAATTTTTCAAAGCCGGAGACCATTCTCCTGTAAGAGATTAAATCATCCATTCTTCCTGATTTTGAGTCATTAACTAAAATTGTTTCATCATTGACTAGAATCTGAAAACCGAATTTATCCGGTATAAGCTTTTCAGTGAGGATTTTAGATAAATTCAGTGCAAGCTCTGTCTTATTTAAAACATAGAACTCCCCTATCTGTACAATAACAGAATTATTTAGGTTAGTTATGTTTCCGTCGGAGATTAATTTTTTAACAAAAGAGTCGTCCACTTCAGTAATTTTGATATTGGCCAAGCTGTTTACAAGATCCTTTGAAAGATAATTTATCTGGGCGGTTGATTCGTCCTGTTCAATGAAATTTGAAAATACCAGAATTAGCCCGAAGAGTATTAACAATGTTGCAAAAATGCCGTCTATTGTAAAAAAAATCCCTTTCTTATTTTTTCCGGTAATCATGTTTATTGCCATAAATACAGATTCATTTCCAGGATCTGGGCAGTTCTGTTTTCTTCTTCTCCCTGTTTTAAGACAATGAACCTTTTTATAGAGATAATCTCCTCTGTGTCCAATGATCCTATATTATATTCAGTAATGTTTGGTTTGCCAATATACTCTGAAGTTAAATTCATTGTATTATTGTAGTTGTCTTTGAAAAAAATCAAGTACTCGAATCTGTGAGAGCCAAGCAGGCTTCTGGTGTATTCATAATCTGACTGCGTGAGATTTGAAAAAGCTGTTAATTTTGTATTATTTATGACATAATCTCCGTCAGTAATACCAATCCTGATGACATTTTCCTCATTCCATGATTCAGGCACGCCTTTTGTCATCAGAGACTCTGAAACAGACTGTGCAACAATAACCATCTCACTAGTATCTTCTCTTGGGAGAATATAATTATCTGAAATATATTTTACAGCTATTAACAGGGCTATCAGAAAAATAGTCAGCCCTAATATGAAATCAGTATACCAGATTTGCGATTTTTTCCCAATAAACATTTTAACAATTTATACAAACACTTCCGTTTATATTTTGGATTATGTTGATGCCTTTCTGGACATTCCCCTGTGTTTCAGGTATATGCCACCAGAATTCAATTTTTGAACTGTTGACAAATAATATCTTGTCTGTGTTCCAGATTGAGTATTCAATATTTTCAAGTTCATTTGGAATATCTATTATCCTCTTATAGCCGGGTTCTGTTTCTGCAGCCAGAATAAACTCGTTCTGGATATAATACCCGTAGTCATTGAGTATTATTGTTTTTTTTTCATCAGCATTTCTGTTGATCATTTCCCCTACCACAAGCAAAAGAACAAAGGTAACGACAATTGCCATGCCGGTCATGAAAATAAACTCCATACTTACCTGGGATTTTATTCTGTGATTGATACATAATCACCCCTAGCTTCAATAATTATCTTGTGTATTCCTGAGCCAGAAGACAAATTGCCTGTTATGTTTACAAGCGATATAAAAATTACAGGCTGTATGTTTTCATTATATGTTTTATAATTAAAAATCAGCTCCCTGTTACATATGCTTATGTTTTCTATTCTCTCCGGAAACATAAATTTCAATGTTGTTTTTGACGGCTCTCCCAGATAATAAACATATTCTGTTTTATCAATAATTTTCATACCCATGTTTCTGATTTGGTTGGAAGCCAGGCTATCTTTTGTTTCATTTGACTGAAGGTGAAAGACTATTACCAAAGGAATTAGCATCAGAAATACAAATCCAAATATGGTTAAGAACTCAACACTAACCTGGGACCTCTTTTTTAACATAAGTATTAAATATCGGTATTACATATATAAATTTAACTGGATAACAAATTAAAAAAAACTTTGTTTTTCCAAAACATAAAAAATGCATTTTTAACCATTTTTGGGCTTCTGAATTGCCCGGCAATTCAGAAACATATAAATAGCATTGAAATATTTAATTTATACTAACTAATAATTAAGGGTGATAAAAATAACCCAGCAAGAATTTAACAAGGAACTGGATCGTTATTTAAGTACAAAAGTAAGAAAAGGCGCACTCAAGAAGAAAGCTGAGTCTGAGATTATAGCTTCAGATTCTGATTTTGAAAAAGAGAGCCAGGAGTTCTGTAAGGAGAGGGAACCTTTTTATAGACGAATCTTTAACATTTTTATGCCAAAAAAACAGGCAGAGATAATAAGAGAAACTGAAAATGGAGAGGAATTAGATTCATTTCAGGAACAAACAGAGGAATCTAAAGAGGAAGAAGAAATAAAACCAAAAAAAGAAAAAGATATTATCTCTAAAATACTGGATTTCTTCAGATTTACACACGATGAATATGAGGAATTTCCAGCAGAGGAATATAAAGAACAGCCCGTCTTGGATGAAGATATTAAAAAAGTAATTAAAATTCAGCATAAATGGATAAATCAGCTGACTAAAGAAAAGATTAAGGAATTTAAAAAATCAGAAGATTTTGAAACTTACAAAGAAGTCCTGTCAAAATACAACCTGATTAAATGATTTTAATGGGTTTCATAAAGAAAAGCCAGTTCTATAATCAAAAACAGACAGATTAGAAAACATAATTTTATTAAGCTGACAAAGCCCATAGGATTTAGTTCCATTGTTACTTTCCCTGTAATTAAATCTGTATTTTTGTTAATGCTGTCATAAACAGCTTTATACCCTTTCATTCCAAGTGTTGCTTCATTAGCAAGAACTTCGATTTCAACATCTCCTTCCTCTATATGTTTTACAATCCTCCCTTGTATGTCTTCTGAGTCCAGAATATCTAAAATAACGGGCTGGGATGCTATAATCCTTAGGTCTGGGTTAGCCGCACTTCCCTTTTCAGTTCTGGGTATATTATCAATAATCCTCACAGTGAATACTTCCTCAAAATCATTTACAATAAACTCCATTTCAGGAATTTCTCCTGAAGTAGGATCCTCATGGAGATTATAGGAGCCAATCTCGTTTGCTATATAATTAACCATGGAATCCTCGATTACAAGATTATCTGAGTTTTCATCAAGACCAATTATATCCGGTTTTTCAATGTAAGGTTTTTTGATAAATTGGGGTGAAATTATCCCGAAATATACATAACAACTAATCAAAACAGGGATTAATAAGATAAAAATCCCTATCAGAATTCTTTTTTTCATATCAAGATATACACTGGATAGTTGTATATAAATTTTTCTTTACAGCTTCTTCAGATAAAGTGTCTGTGTGGGGTAAGACAGCTCGATTTTGTTTTTTTCCAGTAATTCCTTGATTTCTGTGTTGACAGCATCTTTGACTTTTCTTACTTCACCAGCAGAATTAGTGTTTATTATATACCTCACTTCCAGGTCATATGTAAAATCTCCGAAATTAACAAAATTAACCTCAACTGAATCTTCTTTAAGCAGAGCCTGTTTAGATATTACTTTTTTTACAATTTCTTTTGACTTTTTCATTTTTGCATTGGAAGTATCACATGCTAAGCCTAATGTAAAAGTAACCAGCCTTTGCCTGTATTTTTTATAATTGACAGTCCCTTTTTCAGCTACAAAGCTGTTCGGAATAGTTATATATTCGCCGTTGCTGGTCTTTAATCTTGTGCTTCTTAAGCCGATTTCAACAACTTCTCCGGTATAGCCGCCTACTTCAATCCATTGTCCCATCTTAAACGGCTTGTCAATTACTATTGTAAATCCTCCAAATAAATTCGCCAGCATATCTTTAGCTGCAAAAGCAACTGCCAAACCGCCTATGCCGAGCCCGGCAACAATAGACGTAACATCATAACCGAAATTACTTAGAATCATTATGAATGTGATTGAAATAATAATTATTTTGCTCAGCTTTCTGATAATCGGGATCAAATGATCATCCAGGTCAGATTCAGTTTTTTTAGTAGCTGGAATTAAGTAATGGACTATTAAAGAATCAATGAATCTTAGGAAAAACCAGGCAAATGCCAGGGTTGTGAACATCCTGGTTAATCCAGTAAAAATATTTGCAATATTATCTGCTAAATTCAATTGGGTATACCCTAAAAAAAATCCGATTGTAATAATCAAAAAGATGAGCGGCTCTTCGATGATGTCTATTAGAATATCATCAAATTTTGTTTTTGTTTTAGAAGTAATTTTTCTTATTATACCTTTTGAGATATAATAAACAATCTTTCCCATGATTATAGTCAGGGCTATGCTGCTGAAAAAGATCAAATATTGCAATATAGTGTTACCAAAATATAACCTGTTGAGTATTTCCGGATATGCCATTCTTATCATTAGTTATTATTTTTAGTAATGATGGAATTTGGATAAGTTTTTAAAATTTAATATTTTTCACAGCAAATATGGCAGTAGTGGTGTAACCTGGCAGCACAGAGGACACATATTGCCTCAATGTGGATTGCCAAGCAGTTATCCTCTAGACCGGATTCAAAAAATGGTTTCGTCCATTTACACCGAAATTAGTGAGGGAGGTTCTCACTTTGTTCGAAATCCCTCTCATACGGCAAAGGCGAAATCATTATGAAAGTTCCGGCTACTGCCCTTCTTTTATTTCTTTGTTTTAATAAGGGCAGGAAGCGCTCTCCCTCAATAACTAAAATTAAAAAAAATCATTTATGATAAATTAAAAGTAAAATAATATTAATAAAAAAATTCAATTCCATTAATTATGAAACAAAAATAAAAGGAAAAAAGACTGATTTGTTCTTAGTTTCAGATAAATTTATATTGTATTTTCTCAAAAAATTTTTTAAATAGCTGTTCTTTACGCACTTTTGAGAGGCTAGACTGGGGTGCCCGTCCTGCCCTGTAACCATAAATGGACGTATGATGGGGTCGAAGCCTGGAAAGAGGTCTTAAAGCTAAGTTTTGGCCTTGGGTTCAACAATGAGATTTTGTCCTTTTGGACTGGTTTTTTTGAGAACCACGCCATGCGTCAGAACCGGAGATTCGATTGTATCCTGTGCCGGCGCACGTGAGAGATCAGGAATGAAGCAACGTTAATCTTCAAAACTGGTGCTAAGAGGGTAGCAGGATCGAGGAGAATTCAAGATTAACCAGAATTTAGTGTTTGGATCGATTTCTTGGCATGCCTCTCACTTTCCACAAAATTTAATAATCTTGTTTTTATTATAATCTTAAAACAATGAAAAAATCAAAATCCCATAAGAAAAAACCCGCATCTCATGGCGAACCTGTTAATGAAATCTGCAAAGGATGCTTTAAATGGGAAAAATTAGGCAGGAAGTGCAGTGTCTTCTGGGAAGGAAAAAAATGGTGTACTTTAAAAGTTACTTCAATGTGGGAATGGCAGGAGCAGAACTTAATGCTTGGAAGAGTATCTTAATCCAATATCCTGACTTCACATTGGCATAATTCTTTAAATCTTTCAGCATCTGTTTTACTGCCTACTATTTTTCCATAATGCATAGGTATTGCAATCCTGGGTTTTATTATATTAACAATTTTAGCAGCTTCACCAGCATTCATTGTATATGTGCCGCCGACAGGCAGCATTACAATATCCGCTTTAATTGTATTCATTTCAGGGATAGCATCACTGTCCCCGCTGTGGTAGAATCTTACCTTATTGATTGTAAGAATATAGCCGACCCACTGGTTGTCCTTTGGGTGAAATGCCTTGTTGGTATTATACGCAGGAACAGCCTCAACAAGAATATCCTCTTTTTTTAGCTCCAGCTTGTCTCCCGGCTTAATGAGGATTGGATTGCCGCCTTCAACTTTTGATGCCAGCTTTGAAGTTGTGTCCGGTGTTGTAATAATTTTTGTCTCTGCTTTTGTCAGCTTTGCAATATCGGCAATGCTGCAATGGTCATAATGGCCGTGCGTTATTAAAATAATATCTGCTTTGTCCTCTTCAGAGAGCTGGTATGGGTCAATATAGATTTTTAAATCTCCATATTCTAATTTAAAAGAGGACTGGCCAAGCCATTTTAATTTTACATTATTAATATTAAGGACTTTCATCAAACCACCTCATTGATTGAAAAAAAGAAAAAGCCATGATTTTTATTTTTTATTGAGCCTTTTTTAGACTTTCAATTGCTTTTTCTCTATTGTCACTCCTGAAAATATAGCTCCCTGCTACAAGGATATCAACACCGGCTTTAACAGCAAGTTTGGCTGTTTTTTCATTAATGCCGCCGTCAATTTCAATTAAAAGATTTTTTGTGCGGTTAATATTTCTCGCGTTTGCAAGCATTTTCACTTTTTCCAGAACCTCTGGCATGAATTTCTGGCCCCCGAACCCGGGAAAAACACTCATAACCAGAATTAAATCTAAATCTTTGATATAGGGCATTATACTGTCAATCTCAGTATCAGGGTTCATGGAAACACCTGCTTTTTTCCCGTATTTCTTAATCTCTTTGATTAATTTCAGTAATGGATATTTTACTTCAGAATGCACAGTAATTATATCAGCGCCTGCTTTTGCAAAACTCTCAATATATTTTTCAGGTTCGGATATCATTAAATGGACATCGAACTCTAATTTCGAGATTTTTCTTATACTTTTGACAACACACGGGCCGATTGTAATATTGGGCACGAAATGACCGTCCATTACATCTACATGCAGCAGGTCACAATACGGCTCAATGGATTTAATCTCATCTTTAAGTTTTGAAAAATCCGCAGATAAAATCGAAGGTGCAATCTTAGTTCTATTTTTCATATTTCTGAACACTGTATAATATATCACAGAATTTATTAGTTATTCTGTTTATATTCTCTTTGACATTTAAATTTATTTTTACATTTGAAAAAAAATCTTTATTAAATTTATTGAGAAATACATTTTGTTTACCTTGCTTTTTACTTTCTTTTTTAGTTTCCAGAACAGAATTCAGCTGCTCATAAGCCAGGTTTGTTTTTTCCAGATATGCTATCAGCTCTTTGTTTTCAATATGTTTAGGGGAACTGATTATTCTTCTAGTGGAAAGAGCTGCTTCCTTTGACAATAATTCATTGATATTTTTATTTTCAAAAATTGATAATTCATCTCTTTTTTGCAGGGATTCGTTTCCAATTATAAATTTTAGTATTTCATTATGATTTAATTTGTCTTCGAACGTATGATGGTGGAAATTTAAAAAATTTGTAAATATGTCTTTTGAACCGAGCATATTAAAAAAATAATCAGATGAAAGTTCCCCCTTCAATGATAAATCAGTTAAATTCTTAAAAAGGGTTTCCCTGCTTTCATAGTTTTCAAGATAATTAATTCTCTCTTCAATAAAATTAATTGTTTTATTATAACTTTTAATAGGGAAAAGCCCATTGGCTAATTCTTTATCCTGGATAACATCCCTTATCCAGTTTGCAAAATCATTCTTATCCTGAGTCACATGAAAATTAAAGAAATTTTCTCCTTGTGTTTTTAAATGGACTATCAGTTCGCGGAGATTACTGATTTCACTATTTGATGTCCTGAAGACTAATTCAGCAGGTACATCAGACATGAATTTAGTTACAGTTTCCTTATCCATTATAGCTCGAATAAATCTCTATCGGTTTTTAATTTATCAGTAAGAGCCCAAATCTTGTCTTTGATATTCTGTAAGATCATTTTATTTTCATCTAAATAAACTTTTTTATTTGCAATGTTGCTGTGAAGCGCAACAGCAAGGTCAAGGATTTTTTCTATCCTGTTCTTATATTTCCTGTTTATTTTATAAAAATCATAGTTGATGTTATAGAAGCCGGAAATTTTAAGGAATTTTTCATCAATCCCTTTTAATGAACGTTCAGAAGTCTCATTATCCTTTACAATAGGATTTGAAGCAAGGGCAAATTCATGCAGACTCTTGACAATATCTTCAAACAGGTTTAGTCTTCTTTTTAAGACCACGTCTTTGTTGGCAAATAATTTCATATTCAGGGTATATAGGACTATAGAACCTAAAAAAGAGCCGCCAAACCCAATGTACATAGCAGTTAATAAGTCAATCATTTTTTAGAGCCATAATAATGTTTTAGTATCAGTAATTGTATCTGAAAAACCAGAATAATATCCGATTAAAGGCTGCAATACAGATTTAATTTCATTGGAAAGCAGGTCTTTGTCAGTTCCTTCTTCTTTGAGCATATTAAGACTGCTGCTGATTTTCTTTATTGAGCGGTTTATCTTTTTTGTGAATTTTTCCAGGCCTGTATCTGCCAAATAAATCTTCTGCATGGGTTCATAATATGTTTTTATCTTATATAAAGAAGAATCTATTGAATTGAAATAAGGTGATAAGCATTCATTTAACTGGACAGATACATTTATTGTGTTAATCTTTTCCAGGATAAAAATGAAGTTTGTTATCAATGCTCTTATCTCTTCAGAAAATCCCTTTATATAGTTGCATCTTTTATTGTACTTAAGATAATTTAGACCGCCTTCTTTTCCTCTTGGCGGAGCCTTTGGAAAAATGATCTTTTGGCAGGAGTATTTTCCCAGTGCTATCCCTGTGCCGATCCCTATAACAGCTCCAGAAATAATTTCTAACATTTTTATTTTTTTAATTGCGCAACGGTATTTATATTTTTTTTGTTTGCAAAAACGAAAGATTTATAATTTTGAATGATTATGTTTGGATTATAAAATTTAATGAGGTGGTAAAAATTCCGAAGATAATGATTGTTGACGATGATGAAGATATTCTCTATAGTGTTGAGAAACTCTTGACTAAGAAGACAAAATATTCTGTAATTAAGGCAAATTCCGGAAAAAAGGGCCTTGAGCTCCTGAAGAAAGAAAAGCCGGACCTTATTTTACTGGATATAATGATGCCTGAAATGGATGGCTGGGATGTTGTTGAAAAGATTCACGAAAACAAGGCATGGCAGAATATTCCTGTAATATTCCTGACAGCAAAAGATGATAAATTGACCCAGACTGTAGCAAGCATCTCTGTTGAGGATTATATTATAAAGCCGGTTGATATCAACTTGTTAATTAAGAGGATAGATAAAACTCTTAAAAAAAGAGGGTGATTGATATGAAGAAATTACTTGTTCCTTTTTGTTTTTTCATAGTCCTGGCTTCTTCTGCACTGGCATTTTTGCAGGTTTCGGAATCAGCGTTTCTGAATAATTTTTCAATCCTTATTCTGGGTATAGAATCTCTTCTTGTGATCATTATATCCGCAAACTTAGTCAAATTTCTTAATATAACAAGAAAAAACAAGATAGTGAGGCTGATATATGTTACAATAGGCTTGTTTTTGTTTAATTCAATCCTTAACTTGTTGTATTTTATTTCACAGGGAATGGGTTGGAAATCAGATTATACTTATGTTTATCTGATTGAAAGGATAATCATAACTATTGCGTTTCTAATTATTTCAGTCGGGTTTTTCAAATTTAATAAGCTCTTGAGGGCTAAAATTTAATTTTTTTTTTGATAAATATGGAAAAAAAAACCTTTGAATTTTCTAAAAGTATGTATGAAAGGCTGTTTAAACATAATATCATGCCTTTGTTCATTTCTGATAAATCAGGCAGGATTATTGCCTTTAACACTAAGTTTACTGAAATAGTGGGCTATGAAAAAAATAAAATACTGAACAGGAACTTTTCAGAGATTTTTCACCCCGAAACAGAAGAGGAAAAACAAAAATTTTCACTAATTGAGTTCGGGTTCTTCAAAGAGTCGGATGCACATGATGTTGTCCTGGTTACAAAAAAGGGCACAAAGCGTTATGTGAGATTATGGATTGATGCAATGTTTGATGATGAGTTATCTTTAGCGGCTGTTGAGGATTATACAGAAAAAAGACTAATGGAGTTAAAGCTTGCGGAGCAAAATCAGGAATTAAAAAAAATGAAGGACCAGCTCCAGGACTTTAACAAAAAATTAGAGGCAAAGGTTAATGAAAGAACCTCGCAGCTGTTAAAAGCCAATGAGGAGATAAAACTGCTTCTTGAGCGTAAAAACCAGTTTATTAATGAACTTGCGCATGACCTGAGAACCCCGCTGACGCCGATAACATACCTTGTCCAGTCAATGAAAGAGGAGATTAAATCAAAGAGTATCCTAAAAGACATGGAAGTCATAGAGAACAATGCCAATTATCTCAAGAACCTGGTTGAGGATATATTGAAATTAGCGAGGATTGATAATAATAAAATTGAGTTTAATTTTGAGGATTCCAGCATGTATGATATCACTCAGAATATTATAAAAAATAATAAAATCACTTTTAAAAAGCTGAAGCTGAACTTTGTAAACAAGGTATCTAAAAACACACCAACTGTTCATATTGACAGGTTGAAAATAACAGAAGTTCTGGAGAATCTTGTTATGAATTCCACAAAATTCATGAAAAAAGGTGGAACAATGACATTTTCTGCCAAAGAGACAGGCAATTTCCTGCAGTTTACAGTAAAAGACAACGGTCAGGGCATAGGCAAGGATCATATTGACAAGATATTTGAGGAATTCTATAAGGCAGATTCGTCCAGGCACCATAAGGGAAGCGGTCTCGGCCTGAGCATATGCAGGCGCATTATTGAGAAGCATGAGGGCAAGATATGGGCCGAAAGCCCTGGTATAGGAAAAGGGACATCAATTATATTTACGCTTAAATTGTCAAAATCTGTTTCAGAAAAGGACAAAAAACCTGCAAAGCAGGACCATAAAGATGTTGACAAGGAATATATTGAAAAGCTTGAAAGGATTAAGAATAAATTAACAAAAATTAAAAAGAAAAAATAATTTAGATTATATGAAGGTGATAAAAGATGAAAATTACTTCTGAAAAAGAATACCAGAAAACAAGGATTCCGCTTTATATCAAGGGTTTGGATGACCAGATTGAAGGAGGCATTCCCGAGGGGCATGTTGTTCTGCTATGCGGTTCAGCAGGCACAATGAAATCAACTGTCAGCTTCAATATACTTTATAACGAGGCTCTTAAAGGGAACAGCTCAATATATTTTTCACTGGAGCAGCCGCATGAAAATTTTCTGCACCATATATTCAACCTGGGGTATGACCTGTCAAAAGTGAATTTTATTGTAATTACAGACCTGTCTTCTATAAGCTCTGAACTTACCAAGCTTAAAAAAGAGAAAAAAGGCACTATTTTTTTTATAGATATCTCTGCAGTAAGAAAAGAACTGCAGAAAGCAAGGTCTAAATCTGGCGATTGGGTAAACGCAATTGAAAATATAGCCAAGCGCATTAAGTCCATAATTGAGCTTAAATTGCTGGTTATAGACTCGCTTTCAGCATTATACATTCATGCGGATTTCAAGGAACCGAGAAAAAAGATATTCTTTATTTTTGAGACATTCAGGGATATGGGCATTACTTCTTTAATGATTTCAGAGATGCACCTTGACAGGATGAAATACGCAGATTTTGAAGTAGAGGATTTTCTTGCAGACGGTGTAATTGTATTATTCCTTACAGAAAGGCACAGGAAAGTAACAAGAGAAATCTCTGTTGTAAAGATGAGAGGAACAAGCTGCAACCACAATGTCTTCACACTTGATTTCAAAAAAGGACAATTCAAAGCATTGTATGGCGGAGAGATACCGCTGGTTGAGTGAGAGAAGGATAAAATTATTTCTTTTTCTTAATTTCAGTAAACCATTTTACCATATATATTAGAAATATGATTGTAGTATATAAATTATTTTGAGATTGTAAAATTTTATAATGCATATTTAGAGATACCCTCCCACACTATTAATTAATCTCTTCTTGGAAAGAATTAAATATAATGATTTCTTGATAATGTAAAATGAAGAACAAAATATATGTTAAAATCTGCCCAAAATGCGGAAGCACTAATAATACTATTCCTCCTGCTGGAAGAGACATTCATATGACTATGCCGGATTATTGTAAAAACTGTGAAAATAGAGGTTTGTTTCCAGAGATTGAAAAATCAAAAATTCCAGAATTTAGGAAGGAATTGAAAAAAAAGAAGAAATGAGTTTTCCAACTTTTAGTTATAGTTCAATCTCTTCCAATTTTTTATTAAGTTCTTCTTTCAGCTTATTAATATGTAGCGTAAACTGTAGTCTAAATTGCTGCCAATCATTATAATTCAATGTTTCTCCTCTATAATTAATCCTGTTTCTTTTGAGTCTTACAGTCTCTAAAAACTCCCAGTTTAACTCCAGCTCAGGATATTTATGACACAAGTAAGCGTTTTTGCATTGGTGCCTGTCAGCTTCAATTCTGTCAAACAACAAATAAGCATCAATCAATCCCCTTAATGATTCATAATAGTCTCTAAAAACAAAAGTCCAGCCTGTACTGTCTTTTTTAATAGTTTTTGATTTATCCTTAATAAAATCAAGCCCTGATTCAGCAACTTTTTTAAGAGATTTAATTAATTCAATATTAATTTCATTTTTCTCTTTAATAAAACCAGAAGCTTCACATTTTTTATAAGTTTCCTCTAAATCATCAATATCAATTTTCATTTTAAGCTACCTTTGCAATTTGATTAATATTTCCCTTAACGACATATCCATTAATAATGTTTTTAATTAATCCTGTTTTTACATTGTCAATTTCTTTTTTATCCTTAAACACATGTAATTCAATATCTTTTTTAAGCTTTTTCTCGCATTTATTTTTTTCAATTTTTCCTAGATTTCCATAAATAAAAACATCAATGTCAGAGTCTTTATACCAGTCTCCTCTGATTGAACTCCCAAAAATAATTGCTATTTTAATTTTTTCATTTTTTAATAATTCTGAAATTAATCCGCAATTATACAGTTTATTAAGCATGAATTGTTTTTTCCTAATTTGATAAATTACATTATCTTTTCCACATGTAAAATATGGAAATTTACCTTTTTCATTAACATGGATTAATAATCCCTTTTTTACATATTTATTAAGCCATTTATTTAATGCTCTTCTACTAATTCTTGTTTCTTTTAATAATTCTTTAAATCTCCAATGCTTTAAAGGGCTATTTTCTAAAATAACCTTTAATATGTTTTCTTCTTTGCTTGGACTTGCCATAAAATAGTATAACTCAGATAAACTATTTAAAATTTTTGTTTTTTCACTATCAGAGACCTTGAAATAGAAAACTATGATGTATTAATCCATGATGTAAGCAGGAGAATAATTGAATTTGATGCAGTGAATTATTTAAATATAAATTATCATTACCTTGTTTTAATGAAACCTGTTAAAATAATCCTGGCATTTGTTTTTCTTATACTAGTCGTTTCCTGCATTAATCATAATCAATCATCTGATAAATCTATTGAAAAAACAAATATCCCTGAAAATAATGATGAAAAATATATTAACGATGCAAAACCAGCTGGGAAATGTCCTGAAAACTGTGTAAATGAAAAATGCATGACTGCATCATGTTCTGAAAAAACCGGTTATAAATGCATATACAAAGACATCGTTCCCTGTTGTGGCAATAGTATCTGTGAAGAGAACGAGACATATGCAGATTGTCCGGATGACTGCGAAACTCCTCCAGAAGAATTCACTTTTTCAATTAGAGATAAAAAATATGGTTGTAAAATAAATGGCACATTTAAATTAAATGATATGTATTCACGCATTTTAATAGAAAGTGAATATACTCTTTCATTGGATGATTACAAAGCTTACCAGACAGATAAGTCAAAGCCGGGTGAATTTGAATTTGAAGGTGCTACTGTTATTACAGACCATGAGAATGATGTTTTCTGTGTTCAGGGTATAATAACAGGCTGTGAACATGCAGGAATGATCAGTGATGAATTTTGCTGGTATTTCACAGGTAATGTAAGTAATTTCACAGGACAATGGCATGAATATAATTTTTCATATAACCCGAGAAGAGCAACAGATTATGCAATCACAAATTATATCAGGCCTCAGGATGTAGGGTTCTATAATGAAAAAATCAACCTTCCCGATGATTATGATGACGCAATTGCAAAAATTCATAAAATGATGAGTGCCAAAATGTATATTTATGATGCGACATCTGCAAAATCAAAAGAATATTTCCGTTACCCTAATGAAACACTTGATACACTGCAGGTTGACTGTGAGGACTGGGCAACTGCGTTTCTTTCACTTCTTAAAAATTATGATCCTGACATAAAGTGTTATAATCTGTTGATTCCTGCACACATAACAACGCTATGCAAATTTGACAATGAGTTTGTCATATATGACCAGAACAATTATAAAAGAGATTTGGTGATTACAGAAATTAATTATAATGAAAGGAGAAATAAATTCAGGAATTGGTTTGTTAATTTTTTTGGAGCCTGGAATTATCCTGCTAAATATAGAGTAATACTTGGGGCAGTCGATGAAAAAGGATTTACAGAATTTGATACAATGGATGATTTCTATGACTGGGCATTAAAACTGTAAACTATTATTGAATTTTTCGCCCGCAATCATCCTTTATTCAGAGGGCAGTTTTTATAGACACAGAAACCATTTAACTTATCGCACATATAAATTATTTCATTATTTTTCATTTTCTCCTTTTTGTATTTGCATTCAGTCCATATGTTCATTCTCCATTCTGTAAGGGAATATTTTCTGGTTGATTTTGAGATTTTTTTAATTACTTCTTCCTGCTCTTCATATATCCTTCTCAATAAATCAATTTCCTTTTTGACCCAGGGCGGCTCTCTTCTCAGTCCCTCTTCCAATACATGCCTCAGAATCTCTTCTTCACCCTTCTTATGCTGGTCAGGAGTGATATATCCTTCCCTGAGAGTTTTGTTCAGGATTTGGTTAATATAGACTATGCCTTTTATAATCTCAGTTTCAGTGATTATGCCCACAATCATGTTTTTTTTAACAATGGGGATTCTCTTTAACTTTTTTTTCTTCATCAGGCTGAGAACCTCAAAAAATGAGTTATCTCCTTCTGCAATGACAATAGGAGAAGACAGGATTGATGAAATTTTCTCCTGTTCTGAATTTTTATTGCTTGAAGCGAATTTTGTTATGTCATTTTCAGTAATAATACCTGCAGGCTTGGTCTTGTTCATAGTAATAAGACAACTGGTTTTGTATTTAGTCATTAATTTTGCAGCTTCAAGAACCGAGGAGTTAGCATCAACTACAAAAACCTTTTTTGACATTATATCTGACGCCCTTATAAAGCTCTCCAAACTGAACACCTGTACATTTTATAAATTCACTATTATTTATATTTTACTAGAAAACTTATTAAATGAATTAAGTTTCAACCTTAAATTAAGCCTAACCAGCCGATGAAGAGCCCTTGGAGTAGTCCCTTAATGGGATGAAGAGAGTTAGCTGAGGCTTAGAAAGCTTTGACGTGCGCCTGTAGCTCAGTTTGGATAGAGCGATTGAAACAAACTTGTCGAACCTCCTATTCAAAAGAAGAGAGCAATAGGTCGTGAGTTCGAATCTCATCAGGCGCGTTTTTACATTTTATTCGGACTACTTAACCGAAGGTTAACGTAGTCCTTAATGTGTTTCCCTTAAGGCTTTTTTAAAGGCTTAGTTCAAACCTTCTCAGGCGCGTTTAATTCTTTTTTGTTCGGACTACTTAAATAATTCTAAAACTATTTAAAACAGATTTTATTCCTTTGCTTTACACGGTAGTGGTCCAGTGGTATCTTGACACTAAAAGACCCGACCCTCCCATATTATTGAAGAAAGGTCGTGACCCGGGTTCGAGCCCCGGCTACCGTATTTATTTTTTCTTTTTTCTAAGAAAACAAACAATGCCTATTGCCAGAACAAGCATGATAAGGACTAAATAAATCCACGGCTCGGTTATTTTGCCTGGTTGCTCAACAACAGGGGCATTTATATCAACATCAATCTCAACCCCTGATTCAAAGCTCGGCTTATACAATTGAGTGCATTCTGTTTTTAACTTGCATATTCCTGTGTTTTCTGCCTGACAGCAGACTTCATCAATAGAGCAGTCCTGGTTAATCCTGCAGAAGTTAGTGCATCCCTCATCATTGCAATACATTGACTGTATAAGCCAGCCTGTGATTGAGCTTCCCATGTAAATTAATATAATCGAAAATAACCCTATAAATATAAACACATAGAATTTGTCTTTGTTTTCCATTGGTCTTTTAATACTTGTTTACAATATAAATCTTTCGATTATAGCCTGCTACGAAAAAGAATAATTATTTAAAATTGCGAAGCATAAATCTGTGTATGAAATTTCAATTATTAATTCTCATGCTTTTGATTTTAGTATCATGCACTAATATTAAAAAAATCTGTTTTAAAAATAACATCTGCATTGATGCCGAGGTAAAGGATTCCCCTGAAGAAAGGGAACAGGGCTTGATGTACAGGAAAACTTTAGAAGAAAACAAGGGAATGCTCTTTGTTTTTGAAGAGCCTGATGAATATGGGTTCTGGATGAAGAACATGAATTTCCCTATTGATATAATCTGGTTAAATGAAGATAAAAGAATAATTCATATTGAAAAAGACCTTGCTCCCTGTAAATCAGAATCATGTGAAGTGTATTATCCTGATAATGATTCACTATATGTAATTGAAGTAGTTGCAAATTTTACTGAGAAAAATCATATTAACAAAGGAGATTTGATTTATTTTAAACTTTCCTGAAAATTATTTGATTTGTTTTTATATTCCTCGACTATACAGAAAGTTTTATAAATTTCTTGAAAGTCCTATTATTACAACTCTACTTCAGCTAAAAAAATTTATTGATGCCTCGGTAGCTTAGACGTGTAAAGCACGGAGCAACAGGTAGAGCGCATGACTGTTACATTTCACGAAGTGCAAATGCGCACAAGTGTAACGCGGAGATCATGAGGTCACCAGTTCGAGTCTGGTCCGGGGCGCTTTTCTTTTATTTTTTATAGTTTTTTCGTTAACTTTTTAAATAATATTCTAATTCCAAGAATAAGATGGGCCCGTAGCTTAGTCTGGTGGAGCGCCCGTTTCAAAATTAAATTTTGAGGGCGAGACTGATAATCGGGCGGTCGTGAGAAATCCTTTGGATTCACGAATTCAAATCTCATCGGGCCCAGTTATTTATTAACGCCCGATTCCACCAGCTTAAATTTTCTAATATTTTTCGGATTATTCGAGCCAATATGCTTAATCCACCTTCTTAACATATTAAATCCACGAACACTTATACAATAAATATCATTCCAGTTTTTTTCTTTTCTTCTACAAATGAGACAAGTAGCTCTAAGTCCGCTCTTAATTAATCCATTTACAACATCTTTACTTAATTTCTTGGAAATAGATCTTATTTTCGTGTCATGAATACTGCGAGGTCTGAAAGACCCGCAGATGAAATGGTACAGAAAAACCGAAAGGTTTTTCTCAGACAAAAACAGAATTCTATGTGGGTTATGCTTAGATAAAGCAAATAAGCGAACCAAAATCGACGAGCCACCATTTGGACACTATTCGTATAGCGTTAATGGTCATTAGGTAACCTGCCGAGCAAGATATGATTCGCTTATTGCAGATATTTATCAATAGATATAACCATAAAAATCTTTCTGAGGTGAGTTTAATGAATAAAGACACTAGAAATAATTGGATTACTATGATGTTTGTTTGTAAGTGCCGCTATAACTGCTTGCGAAAGCAATCAGTTATGAACACGTGTGTAGCAGCTTTTCGAGAATTTGAGAGAAATGGTTTTGAATTTGGACCTATAGGATTTGGAGGAAATCACACGCATTTCAGAGTGAATATTCCAAAAAAATATTCAATAATGAATGCTGAGATAATGCTCAAATCAAGATCATCCAAAAGGATATTTGAAAAGCATCCAAATTTTCGAAAACGATATTCTGGAGGTAGTTTTTGGTCAGGATATGAACATCATGAGTCTACAGGAAAAAAAGACATGAATGAAGCAGATGATTATATATTAAGCCAAGAGATGCACCATGAAGTGAAAGTAATTAATGATGTCCAGAAAAATATTTTTTCTTTTACCGCCGAACAAGATACTACGTACTTTTTAAAAGTCGCAGAGTAGTGAAGGCGGAAGGGGAGTATAAAGGGCGTCCCCTTATTTCATTATTAAATCTTATCATAATTTTATTATTTTTTCCCTCATCTTTAATAATACCCTATATTTTCTTTTGCTTCTATGAAATGCCCTGACTGCGGTTCTGAAGAAATAATTAGATCTTCTGGGGAAATCTTCTGCAAGAAATGCGGCCTTGAAATTGATGAACTGGATTTTTTTAGAGGGAAAAGAGGATCAAGAAAGGACCTTGATTTAAAAAGACACACATCTGAATTATTATTTGTGAAAGAGCCGAAGCAGGAGCTTTATGCTCTTAAGCTCGGGTTAAAAAACAATAAGCTTACCAAAGACTGGACGCAATTGCTCGGGTTTAAACTAAATAATGGCTATTTAAAATCTGAATTAAAAGGAAAAGCTCTTTTATTAATTAAAAAAGCATATGAAAAACATAAACTTATTTTAGATAATTCAGAAATCAGGATGCAGAATAACTGGTCAAAAATACATGCCAGGTACTTTGCAGGAATCGAAACTCTATTGAATTTTAAATGGCAGTCTCATTTATATACTTGTTATTTAAGCCTGGTTTGCAATGGCGGGATTCACAATTCATCAAAGAATTTTATCATAATCCAGTCCAGGCTGGACAAAATCAGCAATTATGTGATTGCACGTGAGCTTTTTCATATAATCTTCAGGAATTATACAACCAGATTCTTTAAAGAGAGATATGATGATTTTGATAACAATTTGTCTGAAGTCCTGGTTAACTTTGTTTTATTGACCTATCCGGGAATAAGAACCCTGTTCTCTGATATTAAATTTTCACTGGATTATTATAAAAAAGAAAATCATAAGCAGCTAGCTGTAAAATTATGGCCCTTGTGGAAACAGCAAAAGCCATTTAAGGAATTTATGATTGATTCTTGCAGGTTATTGGGAAAAGACAAGACATTGAGTAATTAGGTTATTAATTTAAATTAATTCATTTTTCTTATATCCTGATGAAAACATCTATTAAAATTAATGAATTGACAGACCTGCCTGCTTTGAATCTTGCATTGGATACAATCAATATCGGCAAACAGGCATTGGTTTTCTGCAATACAAAACGGACTGCAGAGGCAACTGCTGAAAAAATTTCTTTGAAGGTAAAGACAAACAATGAAAAATTAAATGAAATGGCTAATCATGCGCTTCATGCTCTTACAACACCGACAAAACAATGCAAGAGGCTTGCTTTATGCTTAAAAAAAGGCATTGCGTTTCATCATTCCGGATTGGCTCATCAGCAAAGAAAATTAATTGAAGATAATTTCAGGGCGGGCTTAGTTAAGATAATCTGCTGCACTCCTACTTTGGCTTTCGGCCTCAACCTTCCGGCGTTCCGTGCAATCATGAAAGACCTGAAAAGGTATGGCGGCAGGTGGGGCATGGAATGGATTCCTACTTTAGAATACCATCAATGCATAGGGAGAGCAGGCCGCCCGGATTTCAATGACAAATTCGGAGAGGCAATCTGCATTGTCTCGGATGATGCTGAAAAAGAGACTGTTTTGCAGAGGTTTCTTTTAGGAGAGCCGGAGCCTATCCTTTCAAAACTGGCTGTTGAGCCAGTTTTAAGGACATATGTTTTAAGCCTTGTTGCAACAAATTTTGTAAGGACAAAACAACAGCTTTTAGAGTTTTTTGAAAGAACATTTTATGCTCATCATTACAAAGACATTAATGAGATTGACATGATAATCTCAAAAATTATCGATAAGTTAGATGAATGGGAATTTATTAAGACAAGTTCAATAAATAACAGCTCGGAATTCATATCTGCAGATGAGTTCTCTGAAATAAAACTTGAGGCAACAAAACTCGGCATGAGAGTTTCACAGCTTTATATTGACCCTCTTACAGCAAATTTCATAATTACATGCATGAGGCGAGCAACCCAGGTAATGGTGAATGAATTTTCATTTTTGCATATGATTGCAAACACAATTGAATTAAGGCCTTACTTTCGCGTGAGAACAAAAGAGATAAATGAAATTGAAGAAGAGCTTTCTGAGCATTCATCTCAATTGATTGTGCTTGAACCCTCTGTTTATGAGCCTGAATATGATGAATTCCTGAATGCAACTAAAACTGCCATTGTACTTAATGAATGGCTTGAGGAAAAAGATGAAGAGTTTCTTTTAGAGAGATATTCTGTCAGGCCAGGTGAATTCAATTATAAAAAAGGCAATGCAGACTGGATACTTTATGCATCAGAAGAGCTTGCTAAATTACTGCAGTTCAGGGATATTGTCAGGACAATCAAAAAAACCAGGTTCAGGTTAAAGCACGGTATAAAAGAAGAACTGATTCCATTAGTGAGAATAAAAGGCATCGGCAGAGTCCGTGCAAGAAAACTGTTCAGAAACGGAATAAAAGATATTGGCGATATTAAGAACACAGACTTGATGAAATTATCACAGCTGATTGGAAGAGGCACTGCTCTTAAAATAAAAAAAGAAGTCGGCATTGATATTGAAAAAGAAGAAATCCCAAAAGGAAAGAGAAAAGGTCAGCTGGGGTTGGGAAAGTACTAGATTTTTAAATCTAGGTCTTCTGTAAATTTTTTTGCATTAAATTTTACCATTGCAGGTTCTCTTATGACTTTATATAATCCACCTATCTTATCACCCTTATATTCTTCAAGGACTTGGGAAGCAGGGATATACTTCTCTCCAAATTGTATCATAGCCATATACCAATATTGCGTGAAATCTATTAATCCAACATTATTTGTCCATTCACCTTCTCTTGTAATAATATCTGAGCGTGAATTAGAGCCAATGATATTAATGCCATATCTTGAAATATATTCTGTTGATTCACCAGCCAGGACTAAATGAGTTAAATAGAACAGTACAGTTTCAGGACAGGAATTATATTTCTTACAGACAGCTTTTATTGCATTAATTATCGTGCCAAGGGTATCTCCAATATCATCAAATCCAAGCAATAATTTATCATCTATAGTTCCGTCAAAATTATCAGATATTTTGTAAACACGGGAAGAAATACAATCAGGGTCATTTGGCTTAGCTCTTTCTTTTTGACATATAATATAACTTATATCCGTTAACCCATATGACCTTAGTAGTTCAACAAACTCAAGCCCTTCTTCTTCTGCACCTAAATCAGGTATGACAAGAGTAATATCTTTTCCGGTTCCCTTATAGTCCCTTTGCTGAAGACTCTTATAAAAATGATGCGCAAATATTCTTTTTGAATCTAAGTTAATCATTATATGTTCTAAATTATTTTCAAATGTGTCTCTATAGAAGCCAGCAACTTCATCAGAATGAAGATGGGTTGTGATTATCTGGTCAACACCAGCAGTTTTTAAAAAATCAGCTACTAACCTTGCTGTTATAGATCTTCTTTTCTTTTTTTGATCTGCCCTTGAAAAATAAAGGTCAGGAGCTATAAAAACAACTTTTTCTGCACCATATGTTTTTGCACCATCTGCAAGAATAGCTGCTTTCATATAAAGGTCCTGCGGGGTTAAATTACCTATACCTGATGCGAGAATATAGGCAATACTGCCTTCAATATTATCAGGAAATTCCGGGCAAAATTCACCGCTTGTAAATACTGAACCGCCATTATGACATAATGTTAAACCTGGGTCCAGTTCAGTTAATCTATTAACAGTGTCGTCAATAACCACTGGAAAAAGAATCCTGTTCAAATTAAACCCCTTCTAATAAATTTTAGTTAAATTAGTTTATATAAAAACATTACTATTCTCAAATAAATACATGTTCTTTCTCCCCAATATTTTAATATAAATTTCAATTCCCTTTTATTCAATGAGACCTTTGATAATCGGCATTGACCCCGGAACAACATCAGCATATGCTGTCCTTGATTTTGATTTTAATCTTATTGCAATAAGCTCAAAAAAAGAATTCTCATTATCAGAGATGATTTCTTCAATCATATATCTAGGGGATCCGGTTATTATCGGGACAGATAAAAAAGAGATTCCCTCATTTATAAAATCAGTCTCAAATAAAATAGGCGCAAAGATACTTGCTCCTAGATATGACATGAAAAAAGGCGAGAAGAAGAGGATTGTCCAGGATAATAAGCTGTACAAATTCACAAGGAATGCGCACGAGACAGACGCATTGGCAAGCGCAATCTTTGCATATAATGAATACAGGCAGCTGATAAAAAAGATTAACAACAGCCTGAAAAAACAGAACAAACTAAATCTAAAAGAAAAAATCATACAGATTGTAATTCTTGAGGAAATAAGCATAAGCAAAGCCCTTAATTTAATTGAAAAGCAGGGCGATGAGATAATTAAAAAAATCAAGAAAAAAAGAATGAGACAATCTACACCCCAAAAAAAACTTTCAAAAGAACAAAAACAGATTCTATTACTGAAATCACAGAATCTGAAGCTTTCGCAGGAGCTGAATAAACAGAATAATGAGCTGAGAAAACAGGAAAACAAAAAAATTGATTTGGACAAAGAAACCAGGAAGCTTCTTTCATTTAAGGAGCAGAAGATACTGTTTTTTGAAAAATTAATTGAAAACCAGAACAGGAAAATTAAAGAATTTGAAGATAAAATCCAGAACCTGAATAATCTGATTACTTCTGCAAATGATTATGTTTTGATTAAAAAACTGGATGACCTGAGCAGGGAAGAATTCAATAAGAAAAGTAAATTATTGAAAATCAAAGAAAAGGATATATTATTGGTAGAGGATATAAGCATTGTCTCTTCTAAAATAATTGCTGAGCTAATTAATAGAAAAATTAATATCCTTATGTATAATAAAAACCCCGGCAGGCTTCTAAATAATAATTTTATTTTAATTAACAAAAATAATTTTAAATTAAACGAGATAGGGGATTTCGCTTTTGTAAATAAGAATGAATTTGACTCAATTCTTAAAAAAGAATCAAATAAGAAGAGATATGATGAAGATTTATTAAAGAATATTGTCGAGGAGTACAGAAAAGAGAGATATTCTGAATAAAACTATACAATATAACTCTCTCCCCCGTCAATCACAACTTTTACCCTTTCCCCAATCTGGACTTTTTTCTTATTTTCAATCCTAACTGATTGGTAGGTCTTGGGGTGCAGAATCTCTGTGTAAGGATGGATTTTTGAAACAGAAGTTATGTGCTTCTCCAGCACAGTATATTCTTTATTTTTCAGGTCTATTGAAACAGACTTGTTGTTCTTTATGTCTTTTCCGTAGACAATCTTTCCGAGTTTGCTTATCTTAATTAGTTTATTGTCTGATTTGATTACATCATTCACATTGAAATCAAGCGCTTTAAAATAGACATTCAGCCTGTAAACATGTTTGCTTGTCTGGTGGTCAAATGTCTGTAGGTGTGGGCTTATTTTAAGAGTGCCCCCAAAATTATCCTGCAATTTATTGCCCAGATCCTGGAGATGTTTTTTTGATGTGATTTTTATGTCAATCCCGTTTTTTTGTTTTATCTTCTTTGTGATTAAAACCCTTTTATTCTGGTTTGTAAAATAATTGTCAATAAAATCAAGAATATACTGAGTAGGGTTTCTTAATTGAAGATTCCCTTCAAAATATTCTGTGTCTTTTTTGGAGCAGATACTGCAATAAGTTATGTCTAAGCTCCCGGGCAGGACAAAGCAATTATTCCCTTTTATGATTTCAATCTCGAATTTGACATTTACACCGGCATTATTAGTATATTTTGGGAGCTTTACTTTAACCTGGAATTCTTCTAATTGCTTAATTAACTGCTCTCTGGCAACTTTTTCAATTACATGTTCAATTTTATTGAACCTGTTCCATTTATTTTTATGGAAATACCTGCTGCATCCAGAGCACAATCTGAGTTTTATTTCCTTTACTTTAATCTCAGGCAAAGGCTCGCACTCTTTGCAGAATGTTCCTTTTTTTATGCTTTTTCCGCAGCTTGGGCAGAATTTCATATAATTAATAAGTTATTAAGAATTTAAAAAAGTATGGATTATATTTCTGATTTCTGAATTAAAACAACAGAACCAATGATCATTATAGCGCCAAGTATCTGAACCAGGTTCATTGTCTCCCCAAAGATAAAATAACTAAATACTGCAACAAACACAGAAAACATCATTGACATCATTGTCATGTATGATGCTGATTTTATTTCAATAGTCTTATACAGGAATAAAATAAGTAAAAATCTGAAAACACTATCAATCAGCATATAGAAAAAGTACAAAGTATTTAGAATATTCTTCCCTAAAATCAAAGAAATAGTAAATAAAGTAAATCCTCCGGAAAATAATCTGAAAAATGAAAGAAACTCAGCTGAATTTCTATTAATAATTTTTTTGGATAAAACTGCAACTAAAGCAAAACATAAAGCTGCTGATATAATGAAAATATCTCCTAAAGCAGGAATTAATGATTCCCCTTTTGTTGATATAAAGTAAGAGCCCAGTAAAAGACAAAATAATAAAATCATTTTTTTGAATGAAATCTTTTCTTTTAATATTAAAAATGCAAAAATAACAACAAAAAACGTAGCTGTTTTTATAATAAACCCGTAATTTGTGGCAAATGAAAGTTTTAATCCAACCTGCTCAAAAGCTGTGCCAACCCCGTTTGCAAGAAACCCGAGAAAAATCATTAAAGGGATGTCTTTTTTAGTGAGTTTTAGAGAGGATTTGTTTTTTAAGATAAATGTATATCCAATCATCAGAAAACTTGCCAGAAGCAAAGTCTGATATGAAAATACAAAAGGGTCTGCTCCTTTTTTATATGCAAGTTTTGCTATTATTGCGTCAATTGCCCATGAGATTGAAAACAAAAAAACATAGATGAATCCTTTGATATTATTACCTGCTTTGTTTTTTGACATGTTATTTATTTTTTTTATACTCTTCTGCTAATTCCAGATATTCCTTACAATTTAAATTAATCCTTTCAATATCTTTTTTAGTCAGTTTTCTTATAACCTTTCCTGGAATACCTAATACAAGGGAATTTTCAGGGATATTTTTTCCTTCTGTTACAACTGCACCTGCTCCGATTATTGAATTTTTTTCTATTACAGAGCCGTTCATTATCACAGAGCCCATCCCTATTAGGCAATTATCTTCAATTATACAGCCGTGTATTATACAATTATGGCCTATTGTTATATTATTACCTATTTTAACAGAATTCTTTGGACCAATATGCACTGTTGTATTATCCTGAATATTAGTGTTTTTTCCAATTCCAATAGAGTTCATATCCCCCCTTAAAACGGCATTAGGCCATACGCTTGAATTACTGCCTATCTTGACATTCCCTATAATCTGTGCTGAATCTGCAATATAACAGGATTCATGAATTTCTGGATTTCTTGATTTAAATGGATTTATCATACTTTACAGATAAAAAACCCAAAAATTTTTAATAATTTGCTTTTTGCTTAGTATAGAATATGTCTAAAAACAAAAAAAAGACACTTTTAGGAAGAATTTGGAGATTTATATGGGAAGAGGACAGTATATGGTCATGGCTGGTCAATATTGTACTTGCATTTGTTTTAATTAAATTTATTGTTTATCCCGGGTTGGGTTTTTTATTCGGGACAACACATCCTGTAGTGGCTGTTGTCTCAGGAAGCATGGAGCACGCGTATGCTCCGAGAGTTAACCCTTATACGGGGAATTATATCCTGAACCAGGACGGTAAACTGATATATTATTTCTGTACAGAAGAGCACTATAAAGACAAATCTTTTTTTAATTTTAAAAATTTCAGGAATTTTGATGATTTCTGGGATATCTGCGGTTCATGGTATGAAAATTATAATATAACAAAAGATGATTTTAAAACATATAACTTTAAAAACGGCTTTAACACAGGTGATATTATTGTTCTGTTTGGCAGAAAACCAGAAAAGGTAAAAACAGGGGATGTTATTGTATTCAGAGGCAACAGGCCCGATCCAATTATACACAGGGTTGTTAAAAAATGGGACTCTGACGGCAAATACTATTTCCAGACAAAAGGAGACCATAACTCTGATTCAGATATATCTGAATCAAGTATAACTGAAGAAAGGCTTATAGGAAAAGCAGTATTCAGGATTCCTTTGCTGGGATATATCAAGATATGGTTTGTTGATATTTTAAAATTTATCGGAATTTACAAATATGTTCCAATTTAAGTGAAAAAAAATGATGTTTTGCCCGAAATGCGGTTCATTGCTGATACCAAAAAAAGAAAATAAGAAGAATGTCCTCAGCTGTTCATGCGGCTATACTAATAAAAAGCCTGAGAATATAGAGATAAAAGAAGTAATAAAAAAGCCTGAAAAAAATATTGAGCCTGTTGATGAGGAAATCGAGGCTCTTCCCATTACAGAAACAGAGTGCCCCAAGTGCCATCACAGGAAAGCATATTTCTGGCTTGTGCAGACCCGTGCAGGAGACGAGCCAGAGACAAAATTCCTTAAATGCGAGAAATGCAAGCATATCTGGCGTGACTATGGTTAGATAACATGGATTATTCCGAAAATATAAAGTTTTCTAAGCCAAATCTTCCTAAGCTTATTTCTAATGGCTATAAATGCATTGACATGCACTACCATACAATGTATAGTGATGGTTCCACTAAACTTTCTACTTTAAAAAAAAGATTAGATCAATTGAAAATAGGAGTTGCAATAACAGACCATAATGAAGTAAAAGGAGCTTTGGTTTTACAACATGAAAATATTATTGCTGGCATAGAAGTCAAAGATAAAAATGGAATTGATGTCTTGTTTTATTTTTACAATGCCTCAGAACTTAAAGAGTTTTTCATTAAAGAACTCATTAAACATAAAAAAGGCAATAGATTTATGTCAAGGATTTTAAAAGACCATAGAGAGATTATTGAATCTTCAAAAAGATATAATTGTATATCAAGTTTTGCACATCCTGGAAAATATAAGAATCCTGCTGAATCTGAACTAACTGACTGCATTGAAGTAATTAATTCAGGAAGCACAAGACAAAGAAATCTCTCTGCAATAAAATACGCTGAAAAAAACCAGAAATCATTTACAGCCGGAAGCGACAGCCACTCAACCTTTGAAATAGGGAAAAGCATTACTTATTCAAAAGCAGACAATCTTGATGAGTTTTTAGATAATATAAAAAAAAAGAAAAATTATTGTACAGGAACTGAACTGAAATATGGATTTAAACAAAGATTATTTTTTAATGGTATTGAAAGGATACAGAATTTGATAAAATGAACATTGATGAATATATCCAAAATAACAGATTACAGATTATTGTAAAGCCGAATTCCCCTAAAAATGAAATTATTAACTGGGATGAAAATAAGCAGGCACTAAGAATAAATATCAAAGAAAAAGCAGAAGACAACAAAGCCAATATTGCAATTATTAAGTTTTTTTCCAGGTTAACCAAAAAAAATGTGAGGATTGTTTCAGGATTTAAATCAAAACAAAAAATCATAGAGATTACAGATTTAATTTCTTAAAATATTTAATATATCTTTTAAATTCTTTTGTTTTTATAATCTCTTCCGGAAAGTTATCTCCTTTATCCTCAGCATAAACAAAATCCTTTACATCTAATACTTTAATAGAACCATCTGCCTGCAGTGCCTTTACCAATTTAAGCTCTCCTTGTACAATCATTCTCCGGCACATCATGCATGGGTTTGCGTCCTCAACTTTGCCATTGGAATTTTCACCGTACAGGTAAAGAGTAGCGCCTTTTCTTTCCATTGGATTTGCACTCAGAATAGCATTCTGCTCTGCATGAAATGCCTTGCATAACTCATACCTTTCCCCATGATTGATATTTAATTCTTTTCTCATGCATTTTCCTATTTCAAGGCAGTCAATAGCTTTTCTGATAGCACCATTATATCCTGTAGATATGATTTTATCACTTTCTGAAACTATAACAGCTCCATACCTTCTCCTTAAGCAGGTAGACCTTCTGCTCACTTCTCGTGCAATGTCTATATAATATTCATCCTTACTTGGTCTTTTTTTCATTTTCAGTTTTTTTAAATAATAATTCTAAGTTATTTTTTAAGTTTTCTAATGAAGATTCATTAACCAGAGTAAAGTCAGCCATTGCAATCGGCCCTGCTTTATGCACATTTTCTATTTCTGATTTATCACGTGAACAAGATTCTTCATTGCTTAAAGGTCTTACCTTTCTTGAATTTAGTCTTTTGTATCTTGTTTCAGGAGAAGCATAAACTGCAATAACAATCATTCCGGGAAATTCTTTTTTTAAAACCAGATATTCCTCCCAGGAATATAATCCGTCCAGAACAATCCTTTCATTGCTTTTAATTAATTCTTTGATTTTTGGGATATTGAGGATTGCGTATGCTGCCATTCCATACTGCTCTCTTAGCTTTTCCCTAGTTAAGCGCTCGTTTTTTTCATTAATTTCGAGGTTATTCTCTTTTAATTTGTCCATTGTAATCTGGCCGAACCTTAGTTTAGAAAAACCTTTCTCTATTAAATATTCTGTCAGAACAGACTTCCCAGAACCGCACATGCCGACAACAGCAATGATTACCCCCATGGTAAATATAGAAAACAAGTCTTTTTATATACTTTTTTGATAAATCTTATATATTAACTTATTTTTTTTTAATATATGCAGGGCAAACTTATTGTAATTGAGGGAAATGATTCTTCAGGGAAGAGGACCCAGGCGGATTTGCTTATAAAACAGCTTAGTGAAAAGGGCTATGAAGTAGAGCAGGCTGACTTTCCCCAGTATTATACTGGTTTTTTTGGCAAGTTAATTGCACGCTACCTAAGAGGGGAATTCGGCAGGATAAACCAGATTTCGCCTTATCTCTCTTCTTTATTATATGCCCAGGACAGGGCAGAGGCAAAGCCAAATATCGAGAGATGGCTTAAGCAGGGAAAAATCATTGTTTCAAACAGGTATGTGCCATCTAACAAGGCATACGGCTCAGCAAAATTTAGCTCTGAAGAAAAAAAAAATTTATTTTTGGACTGGATAGATGAGCTTGAATATAAAATAAATAAAATACCTAAGCCTGATTTAGTGATATATCTCCATGTGCCTCTGGAGATAACACAAAAATGGATTAAGACTAAGGAAAGTCGTGAATATCTTGATGGCAAGAAAAAAGACATCCATGAAAAAGATAGAACCTATTTAAAAAAGGTTGAATCAGCTTATCTTGAGTTAGTTAAAACTAATAATTGGATAAGAATAGATTGCTTTGAAAATGATGAAATATTAGATAAAGAAAAGATTGCTGAGAAAGTCTGGGAAAAGGTAAAATTTATATTGTATAATAAAAATTAATAGAATTAGATGAATAAAAAAAATTCTAAGATATTAATAATTATGTGTATTATTGTACTGATTGTTTTGTTGACTGGATGTTGTCCAGGAGTTCAACCTGAGGAAACACTGTCTGCTGAGGAATGTGATGGTGAGCTTTTAAAGGATATTAGTGATAAAGATCTTTGTTTGGTTGAAGACTGCCAGGTTAGACACCTAATTAATTCTTATGAAAATTTGATTCGTTATCGAGGAGCGTGTGGAAAGTGTATTTCATTTGATTTGACTGAAATTCAGACAAGAAAATTAATGGAAGTGTTTTTTTATATGGATCGTGCAGCAGAATATGTAGTTGACGGTGATCCAAGTAACAATCATAAAGCTGAAGAAGACATTGATGATGCATATTCAGCACTTATGTATTTATCACAAAGTATTGAAGGAGGTGGTGAATCCCCAGGATTGCTTGCTCAAATTACTTGTCATTTTGACTCTTTACATGTTTTGTTTATTAACAAAAATGAATTACTTACTGAAGGAAGTTCTTTTATAAAAAACTATAGAAAATCAAAAGAGGCTGAACAAGCTGCTAAGGATAAATTTCAAGAACTGAAAAATGATCCAAGAATTGATTATATAGATAATAAATGGCAAGTGGTTGGTGATCTTTCAGATTTGGATGTACAAGAAATAGTGATTCTTTTATGGGAGCTAGAGGAGAATACAGCACTTGCTGAAGTATACACACATGCTGCTTATTCACTTTTATCAGGAGATTCAGATATTTTTGATCCTAATGATAATATTAAAACTTCAGAATACAAAGAAGCAATTATGGCTTATTGGAGAGCAGTCGAAGAACTCCAATATGCTCATAGAAAACATTGGCTTATCAGTGAATATGGTTTTGATTATTCACAAGGAAATCTTCTTGTTAATGATGCACTTGAAAAGACACTTATTGGAGCAAGTATTAGTTATCATGAAACTAAAGCTAGACTTACGCCAGATAGTTTTTGGGCACTTGCTTCTGGCAAAGATATTAAACCTATGTTTGAAGGAGGTCCTTTAATGGACATAGTTAGTTTTCTTCAGCTGGGGATTAATTCAGCAAATCCAATTTTTATGTATGCTGATATTAGTACAACTCCACAACAGTGGTTGGAATATTATTATACAGCAAAAACAAATGCGGCATTAAAATTAAAAGAGATTACTAATCGTTATCCAGAACTTACTCTTACTGGAGTGGTTCAGGAATTAGAGAAAGAAACAGATAATAAACTTCTTGGAAGAGTAGAGTTTTTAAAAACTCAAATTAGAGACAATCAACCAATAACATTAATGCGCAATGATTATGTTGAAATACATAATGATAAAACATATGTAAAATATTCATTAATTGGAGATGAAAAATTAAGAGAAGATGAAGTTTCAGGACTTTATACAGGTCAAATTACACTTAATGGAGGTATTGTTGATTTGTATTATGTAAATGGTCTTGAGCCAATAAGAAATATTATCATACGTGAATGGGGTGGAATCATCGTTTATAATAGAGAGCCACCAAATACAGTTGAGAAAACAGAGGAATTTAATTCACCTGGAAGGACTCCACTGGTTGTTTATGGATCAAAACATGGAAATGCTGATGGAGGTGTTGTTGTACTTTATGGTGAGAAAGTATTTAATTCAAATGGATATGAGAGTGGGCTACTAAAAGGTGAATTTACTGATTACATGGAAGCAGAATTTGATGAAAATTTAAATCCTTCTATAGGATTTAGTTATTTAGTTTATTTAAAAAAAAATCCTTTATTTAATTTATATCTTAATGTTGAAGATCCTAAAGACCCTAGTCAGGCTAGTCAGGAAATGTTCAAAGCTGCATTATTATTAAGAGAAACAGACGAGTATACTTTATCTTCAAGTTTATTAAGTGGATTAATGGCAGATGGAAAAGCAGGACTTACATATAATGGGGATATTTCTACTTTTAAAAGATATAAAGAAGGCCAAACAGTAGAACAAGTTTTAGAAGCAATGAATGGAAAATTTTTCTGGCAATCTGATGAATTTCAAAGATATGAAATTCCTAAAATTATTGCATCTTTATTCAATCCAATATACACAAAACTACTGCCTTCTCTTGGAAGTTATCTTATTAGTAAGGCAGCACAATCAGGAAATGCAGTAGTATTATTAATACATGATATTGTTACATTGCCAAGTAGAGTTCTTGGACCAAGATTAATGGGCAATGCTGTAGGTAGATTTCTTTTAAAGACTTCTGGGGGAAGACTTGTTGTTGAAGTTGTAAGTACAGTTGCCCAAGAAGCTCTTGAAGAAGTTGGTGAAGAAATTCTATCTAGTGTTCATCCATTGCTTGGTTCATTCGCTACAATTGTAAATAGCATGGGAGGAGGTATCTCTGGTTTTGATATTGAGGTAAATGTAGATACAAATGTTGAAGCAATGCAATATCAGCTAAGACATGCTAATTTACGCGTATTTGAAACACCGGATGGTTCAATAGTAAATGTATTTGAAGTAAGTGATATTACTAGTTTTTCCAAATTGCGGGAAAGATCAGAAGTTGACTTTATCTCAGAAAGAAATGAATATAGAATCAGGGATGTTGTATTAGCACAAGAAGGATCAGATTTATCATTTTATGGAGCTGAAGTTGAACTTGAAGCAGGAATTGTCAGGGGTGGAGAATATACTGCTAAAAGCATTGGTATTGATGGATTAAATGAATTTAATAATATTGAAGGAGGAATAGTTACTAAAAGAACTTATGTAGGAGGAGAAGTAAAAATAGATCTTAAGGGTGATGATATTGAATTTGAGACTAAATCTGTAATGTATAATAGGAGGGAGTATGTTGTATTAATTATCCGTGATTCTACTATGGATATATATCAGGAACATATATTACTTTATGATATTAATAATAATGGTAATGAATATGTAGGCTTTTATTCTATGTGGGATGAGGGTACATGTGATCAATGGCTACATACAGGTTCAACTACAAGAATTTATAAGTCTTATATTGAAATTAATGAAGATTATCGTGGAGAGCACCTAGACCTATCAAATGTATTGCTAGAACAGTTAACAGATGAATTAAGAAGAATAAAAGGTGCACATGACATAGTTTTTACAAAAAATGGTTTGCAGACCATGTGGCATCAATACCATGAAAAGGGATATTATTATGTACATTATGAAACAAGAATAGTTGGAGAGTTTGAGGAAGTATATGACTTTATTACTTATGAAGAATTTAGGAATATTGTTTTAGACCCTGAACTTCTTGAGAGTATTCCTGATCCAAGAATAGAGATGTTTAAAGATTATTCTACTGAATAAAATATATTCAATCACTAGATTATTTTACTAAAATTATATGACTATGAAAATTATTCAAGAATTCAACCCTCTTATTCTCCCTCTAACTTAAAAATAGTGCAGTTAGCGCAATGTGCCATCTTATCTAGCTGGTTCTCAATTATCCTGTTGGCCATAGGACAAAATACATCTACAATATGGGGGCATTTACTGATTTTTTCATTTAGATATCCAATATCAAGTGGCATTTTATATAATAATCCTTTTATATTTATAAATCTTTTTGTCTTAATTACTAACAAGTAGTTATTTTTAAATCAGAGTGCTCTTTTTCACAAATCTTCTTCAATGTCTCTAAAAAATTATCTGATAAGGGTTTAACTCCTTTGAGTTTTTTATCTAGGGTATCTCCTGGAATAAATTGCCGCAGTTCCCACTCACAGTTTATGTCTTCGACAATTTCTGCAATTTTTAAAATATCCTCTTTTCTGTAAATCAGCTTTGGAACAATTGTTGTCCTTACAGTAATCTCCGACTTACTGTTTTTCAATAGTGTAATTGTTTTCCTTATGCTTTTTATTATCTCTTCTGATGATTTGAAATAAGTAGCGGATTTTGTAATCTTTTGAAAGGAATTATTAAATGGCGATTTAATATCCAAGTGGAGTTTATCAATTAAATTTTCTCTTAAAAGTGAATTAATTGTTTCCGGCTTTGAGCCGTTTGTATGCAATATTGTTTTTTTCCTTAGTTTTTTGCAGAATCGGGCTAAATTCAATAATGCCTGTCTTTGCAGGCAGGGCTCAGCACCGGCAAAAATCACACCCAGGTTCTGGCTTTGTTTAATTATTTTTTTAATATCAATTATTCTTGTTAAAAACTCGTTTTTAAAATTAAGTATGGATTGGTTATAGCAGTAGGCACACCTGAAGTCGCACCCGCAGAAAATTACACAGGAATAAATTGAATCTTTTATAAAAATATTTTTTACTCCTCTGCAATAAAATTCCATGTGTGATGAGAAATAGAGCAGAATTAAAAAAATTATTCTTCTGTATCAAAGAAAGAGTCCAGCTTTTTATTCTTGATCATTGCTTCATAGCTTATGTCATTTGTTTTTTGGATTTCTGCTTGCTTTTTTATTACCACTTTAATTACACCTCTTTTCAATGTTTTCCTGTGCTGCCAAAACCGCCTTCATTTCTTGAAGTCTCATCTAGATTATCTGATTCAATCAGGTTTGCAGTAACAACCGGCTGGATAAGGAGCTGTGCTATCTTCATATCCTTGGCAATATGGAATTCCTCTTCACCGAGATTTTTCATGACAATGCCTATCTCTCCACGATAACCTGAATCAATTACTCCTGCAAGGGTATGGATTCCGTGCTTTGCAGCATAACCGCTCTTGTCCCAGACTAAACCCACATAGCCCTGAGGAATTGCCATTTTAGTTCCTGTTTTAACGATTTTGAACTCTCCGGGTTTTAAGGTAAGCTCTTCAGCGGACCTTAAGTCAATGCCAGCATCACCCGGATGGGCATATCCAGGAAGCGTCATGTCTTCCTGTAATTTTAATATTCTGACATCTACCATTTTTATTCCTTAAGCTAAATAAATTTGTTGTAAAATTCTATTAACTTAGAACAAAAATAAACAATATTTTTTGGTTTATAAATACATTGAAAATTCAAAATATAGTTTTCAACAAAATAAAATTTATAAATGGATTCATTGTTTGGGAATGAATTAAATTAGTTGCATTATGGAAAAGAATTAATATTTTTAAATAACTTCTTTTTTTTATGAAAAAATGAAACAGGGGAATATGTTAGAAGTTATTGTTATAGATGCTCCTTTTTTATCTGAATATACTTATTATGGAGAATATGGAATTGGAAGCCCTTTGGGAGATCTTGCTGAAAATTGTTTTAAATTTGAAGACAGGCAAAGATGTTGGGTTATTGATGAACATAATAATAATAACTGGACAATTTGTGAGTATTCTTATATAAAAGTAAGTAGTTTATTGATTGCAGTCCAGCCTCTATGTACTTTTGCTAACAATCAGTTTTTGAAAGGATTAGATGATGTTTTTCCTGATTTTTGTAATTGGATAGATCCCTTTGATGATTCTAACTTACGACCCTCTCCTTCTATAATAATACAATCAGAAAGTGCAGAAAAAGTCATTTCAAAGTTAAGAGAACTAAAATATCCTCTTAATATTAAAAAAGTTAATTTGGAAGAAGCTATTCATCATTCATCGCATACAGTAGATCCCTGATTAAAATCATTAACTTATATTTCCAAAGAAGAAATACTTGCTCTTTATAAGAAATGGATTCAAAAGCATGTTGAAATGGGGAATATATATGATGAAAACGGTTTTATTGAACACAATCTCACAACAGGGGATATTGCATGGAATTCTGCTTGTAAATTAGTAAAAGCATCACCTTATTTTGAAGCTGCAGTTGTTCCTGAACTTGTTAGGACTTATGGATATCTTCATGACATTGGAAAAGTTACATTAGGCGTACCTTTACATGAAATTGAAACAGCGTATCTTATTTTAACAAAAGGAGAGGAATGGGGATTAGTAAGAGGAGGATGCCCTAAAGACCGCAAAGATGCACTAAGAATTATGGCAAATTTGTCACTTTCAGATTCATCAATTTATCCAATGATTGAATCCAGATACTCGAAAAATTTACGATTACATTCTTTTAAAGTATATTCAAATGAATATCAAACATTGAAATCAAAAGCAAAGACTATAGTAAGTGAACTTACAGGTATTAATGAAGAAGAGATAAATGATAGGGAAGTTATTATTTTCTTGCAATCATATTCACTTCCAAATACACCTATGAAAAAAATTGCACTATATGCAGACTCAGTCAACCTGAAAGGAAAAGAAGTAGATTTTCAAACAAGATGCGAAGAAGCATTACATCGTTATAATGATCCTCTTTCAGGAGATTATAGCCTTACCTTTACTTTTCTAATTGACAGTACAGCCCATAGAACTGGCCAAATAATAAGAGAAATAGATATATGGAAAAATAAAGCACACTAATTATTTCTCAACCCTGAACAAACTAACCAAATTATCACTGACTATTTTACCAGTTTCAGAATCAATCTTTATGTTCAATGTATTAAAAGTCTGAGTAACATAAGTCACATTCCATATCTGGCCCTCGCTTAAATGCTGGATAATGTATATCTTTTTTATTGGCTCATGCTTCGGATGTTTTTTTTTCTGTATTTCATTTGCTTTGATTATTGCCTCGGAAAAAGGCACTTTAATCTTACTGGTGTCTAATTTCAGGACTTTTTTTTCTTTTTTAAAGACCTTTTCTTCAGGGTTTTGCATGATATCTCCGTTTACACAAAAAGTAATGATATTGTCTTTCTTGGGGCTGTAATATCCTATTTGCCATTCTTTTTTTATATTAGCATCGAGCATAATAAATCCATGCGTTAAATAGCTGTCTTTATGCTCTTTAGAAAATTCCTTAAAAACAGTGCTTTGCTTAAGCTTTTCCAATGCCTCTAAAAAGTCCATTCTATATCTTGTCCTTTAATTTCAGATCATAGAGAATTTCATCAATTCTCTTCAGGTTCCATTTAATGGAATCAGATTTTTTTCTGAGTTCAGAATTCCTTAAATCAAATTGTAAAAACTGCTCGTAGATTTCATTTACAAGTTCCCTAATCTCTGCAACCTTTTTGTAGTCACCGTCAATAGTAGAGTATACTGCTTTTCTTTCAAGCTCTCCTGTTAAATCACATAAACCTAGCAAATAAGATTCGTATTCAACCTTTAACTCATTAAAGCCAGGAATCTTTTTATTAACAATAAATTCATAATAGCAGGCTGCTTCGACAAATTCCTGGATTGCGGTATTATACATCCCGAAAGAAATAAACTTTTGGCATTTGTTCCCGATTTTTTCCAATTCACTAATTTCTCTATTAATGTCTTTAAACAACTTCTGTGCTTTTTTATTATCTTTCCTGTGCAATGCATAGATTAGTTTTTTAGAAAGCTGGATGACTTCCCTTGATTTTTGGATTGTTTTTTCTCTAATAACTTCATTTTCTTCCATGTTTTTTTTAATTATCAAAAAATCCTTTTTATTAATCATAATCTGCAAAAAGAGTATTTCATTTAAAAATATTGTTAAAAATAAAAGTATAGGTTAAGTTAAGCAAAAGATTTAAATACCGCATATTCTCTTTAAAATTATTATGGCTTCAACATTCAGGGATGCAATAGTTTTTTTGGACAGGATGGGAATTTATGATGTTGTACTTCCTTTTCTGCTGGTTTTTACTACAGTATATGCGATCCTTGAAAAATCAAAGATTTTTGGTGTAGATGTAGTGAATGATGTTGAACTATCTAGGAAGAATCTTAACAGCATGTTTGCGTTTGTAACAGCATTTCTTGTAGTTGCAAGCACGCAGATAGTAGCTGCAATAAACGAGGCAGTTGCAAACATTACCCTGCTGCTTTTACTTGCAGTGTGTTTTCTTTTGTTAGTCGGGACATTTCATACAGGCAAAGACGAATTTAAACTTGAAAAAAGATATGTTACGATTTTTTCAATTATCATGTTTGTAGGTATAGCATTGATATTTTTGCATGCTGTTAAAACCAAAGAAGGTACGCCTTGGCTTGTTTATGGTTGGGAGTGGGTCATGGCTCACTGGGATTCAGGTTCTTTTGGCGCGCTTATTTTGACTTTATTTGTAATTGGTATGATGTTTTATATAACACGTGCTCCTGGTAAGGAAGAGAGCAAAAAGGAGGATGAAAAATGAATTTTGTTGAAATGATTCAGACCTTGGAAAGTTATGGTTTATTAGATGTTTTACTGCCATTTTTATTGGTCTTTACAATAAGCTTTGCTGTTTTGCAGAAATCCAATATTCTTGGCGATAATAAACGGCCCTTTAACAAGATAGTGGCTTTTGTAATGGCTATGGCAGTTGTGATTCCGCATGTATTAATGGGCACAGCCAGCAAAACAGATGCGATTTTAACAAATGGAATGATTGATGTTGTTGAAGTGATGAACAATTCCCTGCCAAATGTTTCTTTAATTATGGTGGCATGCATGATGGCTCTGCTGTTGATAGGGGTCTTTGGCAAAGACGTGAACATCGGCGAAACAGATTTAATAAGTGTGGTTGTGATTTTTTCGATAATAGCTGTGGCTGTTATTTTTGCAAATTCAGCAGGCTGGATCGGTACTCCACCTTCGTGGTTAGGCTGGCTTTTTGATGAAGAGACAACTTCACTGATAATAATTATATTGGTCTTTGGCTTGATAATCTGGTTTATTACAAGGGAAGAGAGACCAGAAGACAAAAGAAAACCCCTTAAAGACTTTTTTCAGGGAATTTATGGTAAAGGAAAATAAACAATAAATAAAAAAATGGCAACATTCCTGGATATTGGCTTTTTGACGCACTTTTCAAGTGTTTTTGTAGTTATTTTTGTATTTACCGCTGTTTATGCAGTGCTGACATTTAAAAAACCAATAGGAGAAAATAAAGGAGTTAATGCATTAATTTCCTTTGCCATAGCAATAATCTTTATTCTTTCAGAAGATGCTATCCTGATTATTAAGGCTGCGGTGCCCTGGTGGACGATTATGATAATTGTTGTGACGTTTGTTGTTATTGGTGTTGAGGCATTTGGCTCCAGTTTTCCGGCAACAACAGTTACAAGCTTCAGTACCTGGATTTTAATTATTGCGATTATAATATTTGTTTTTGCCTGGTCAGGTGTAGCCGGACAAAAGGCAGGACCATACTTGGGTGAAAATACAAGTTCACTGACAGAAGCAGCTGCAGCTGCACGCGGAGATGGCAGTGTTTCCACAGGAAGTTTTCAGGATAATCTGGGTGCAACATTATTTCATCCTAAAGTCCTTGGATTGGTACTAATACTTATAGTTGCATTGTTTACAGTGCTTTTTATAACTTATCCAATAAAACTTATGCCCTTATAAAATATTAGAATTTTATTAGAAGTTACCTGTTTTTTTCTTTTTTAATGGTATCTGTAATTCTGGCCAGTTCATGTACATTTTCAGTAAAATTCGGCAAAACCTTGGAAAAAACTTTTTCCATGGCCTTAATCTCTGTTCCGACATCCAGGATATGTTTATCATATTCAGCGACTTTGCCGATAACAGCTTTATGAAGTTCATTAAAACTCTCTTTTAAATTCTGGACTTTTAGTTCAATATCCTGCAATCTTTGTTCAGACCGGTTTTTCCATTCAATGATTTTATTGACATCTTTCAATAAATCTTCCCATTTTTCATCAATTATTGTTTCAATGAGTTCTTCTGTTTTAGGGTCAAAATGCTCATTTTCCTGTGCCTGATAATTTATATCATTGTCTGGAATGTCTGCAGTACCTGTAGCTTGTGAATTATTGTTAAACGTTTGAAATTCTTCATCTGGTGGCATTTGGATAAGGTCATCCTGGCTGTTTTCAACGGCATTTTTAGTTTCAATGTGGTTCATTGCATCAAAAATCTGTGTATTAGAATAACCTTCTCTTGTCAGGTTTTGGACAATATCATTGTTAGAAAAACCCTGTTGCTTCATTTGTCTTATAATGTTGATTGGAGATTCTGATGGCATTTTAATCATAATATGTGACTTAATAGTTTAAATAACTTTTGGTTTGTTTTTTTCCTCTTTAAGAATATCTTCAATAATCAGTTTAGCTTCTCCTTTTCTTATAAAATCCAACGGTTGCCAGAAATCAAGATATTTGCTTAATAATTTAAAATCCCTTTTTTCAACACTCTGGGAAACTTCTTCACTGAGCATCTTTATTTTTGAGTTTACTTCTAAAACCTCTTTTTTAAGTTCGTTTATTGTAGATTGAATAACCTTAATTGTATCGGATAATTTTTTAGTGTCTTCTAACATATTCTGGTCTGTCAGCTGGTTTTTTTTCCTCAGATTGGAATAACGTTCCTCTAAAATGCGCAATCTGCGCATAATCTCATTAATATTGATGGAAATTTTTTGAGCTTCCGGACTGATCTTTTCATGTTTTACAGGCAGAGCCTTCGGAATTTTTTCATGAGCAGAATTATCCGGATGAGATTCTTTGCTGAACATAATAATGTATTAATTACTGAAATTTAAAAAGTTTTGTTTTTTGACAAAAAACAGCAACTTATTTAAACAATAAATACATCAGTTATATCTAAGACAGGTTTCTGAAAAAAATGCCTAAAACTGAAATTAATGATAAGATTGTTTTTTCTGTAGACAGGGAGGGTGAGGATAATATCCTGAGGGGAGATTACTCTAAAAGTTTACAATTGCCCTCAATTGAAGACAATCCAAGGTGCATGGCAAAAACAGTTGAAAAGCTGGCACAGACCCATGGCATAACAAAAATAATCTTTTTTCAAAAACGGGAATATGAGTATGATTATGAACAGACCATGATGTTAAATGAAATAGCAAAACTTTTTCTTTATTATTCTAAAGACAAAACAACATTCAGCTACCAGGCATTATCTTTCGGGAGATGCAGGAGATTTGTAGATGCCTGGTATAATGAACTTCAACATATAATATTTGACCTGATGATTAAAGACCCGTTTAGTGCATATGTAGAATTAAAACGGCTAAAAAGACAGGAACAGATTTTACTTGAGAAATCAATTGATAATTTATCAAATTATTGTTACAATAAGTTCATAGGATTATTAAACCAGATCATCGTACAATTGGAACAAACCCGATTTATAATAATTGCAAAGCCATATTTAGCAGGATATGAAATCGGAGACAGGTCTGTTTACAGGAGAATTTTTAAGCCGATGATTAAGCCTGATTTTATGTACACTAAATTAATGTCAGCATATCCAAAAGGGGGTGAAGAAATTGCCAATTATACAATTGCAGAAGATACTGAAATAACTGTATTTAAACTTCAGGAAAATGTCCAGATATTTTATCATATGATGCCTCCTGAATTTAAATTAAGCGAAGAAAAATATGAGTTATTGGATGTTGCAAAAAAGATAATGGCGGAGCATAAGCCGAAAAAATCTGAATTTGTAGACCCCCAGAGGATGAGGGAAGTCTTTTTTAATGTTGGCAGGGACCTTATTGAAGAGCTTGGCTCATACAGGAATATGAAGCTGAGGGAAAAGGAAATTATTGAATTGACAGCAATTTTAGTCAGGTATACTGTCGGCTTTGGTTTAATAGAGGTTTTACTGCAGGATGAAGAGATTCAGGATATCTCAATAAATAGTCCTATGGGCCATATTCCTATATTTATTGTACATGGGAAGTTTGATGACTGTGTTACAAATATTATTCCTACGACAACTGAAGCAGAATCATGGGCATCCAAGCTTAGAATGATTTCCGGAAGACCATTGGATGAAGCGAATCCTATATTGGATACAGAGCTTGATTTGCCGGGAGCGAATACCAGGGTTTCGGCAATAACAGCTCCTTTAAATCCGACCGGGTTGGCTTTTTCATTCAGAAGACATCGTGACAAGCCATGGACACTTCCATTATTTATGAAATTCAAGATGATTAATTCTCTTGCAGCGGGGCTATTGAGTTTTCTTATTGATGGTACGAGGACAATGCTTATCTGCGGTACACGCAGTTCAGGGAAATCTTCATTTCTTTCTGCTTTAATTGTTGAGATAATGCGCAGGTACAGGGTAATTACAATTGAAGATACTTTAGAGCTCCCTGTGAGACAATTAAGGAATCTTGGTTTCAATATCCAGCAGCTGAAAGTTGCATCAGCATTATCACATGGCACAGCAGAAGTAAGCGCTTCTGACGGCATCAGGGCTACTTTAAGGTTAGGGGATTCATCTTTGATTGTAGGGGAAGTCCGCAGCAAAGAAGCAATTTCACTCTATGAGGCAATGCGCGTTGGTGCTGCTGCAAATGTCGTTGCCGGCACGATTCACGGAGATTCTCCTTACGGGATTTATGACCGCGTTGTAAATGATATAGGCGTTCCAAAAACAAGCTTCAAGGCAACGGATATATGTATAATTGCCACGCCAATTAAATCTGCAGACGGCCTGCACAGGTTCAGGAGGATCACTCAGATAACAGAAGTGAGAAAAACATGGGAAAATGATCCTCTTTTAGAGGGGGCATTCCTTGATCTGATGAAATATGATTCAAAAAAAGATGAGCTTATTCCTACTCCTGAATTAATTAACGGCGAATCTGAAATTTTAAAGATCATTGCAGGGAATATACCTGATTTTGCAGCAAACTGGGATGCAGTCTGGGAAAATATAGAGACAAGAGCCCAGTGCAGGCAGAAACTGGCAGATACAGCTTTAAAGCTGAAAGATGATGAAATGATGGAAGCAGGATTTGTGATTTTGTGCAATGACGTATTCCATTTAATGGCAGATAAAGTAAAAGAAGAAACAGGCATTTTAGACCATAAGAAAATTTATTTTGAGTGGGAGCAGTGGTTTGAACAGGAGATAAAGAAGCGGAAGTTAAACAGGAAGGAATAACATTCTTTTGTGGAACTAACTCACAATCACTTCCTTATTCTCAGCATTATATTCAATCAGTATATTCTGCCGGGGATATATTGCATCTAGATTCCATTGAATATTGTTTTCATCCCCGCAGTCTGATATTGAATCATTATTTGCAAGAACATCACACATCTTTTCATCAATTAATATATGGGTTATTTCTTCCTCAGATATAGGAACAGGATCAGTAATCCTCGGTCCAGCTGTTAATTCAAAACAAAGAAAATTATCAGAATACCTTCCATAATCCATCTCTTTCCAGCAAGCTATAACATAACCGAGAACAGTGATGTTTAGTGTTTCTGGGTCATTTATTATTTCAGCAGGGGCCAATGCATTTTCAGAGATGCAGTAGTTCTGGTCTGCTCTCAACCCTTTTGGGATAAAAGCTGCAGAATGAATATAAAAAAAGGTCTTGCAGTAAATGCCTTTTGCAAACCCAGGCAGTTTTGTAGAGAAAATTCCAAGGATAAGGATAATGCTGATTATCGTAACAAGTATTACAAAGACAGTATTAATGGCTAAATCTGCTTTTTTCAAATTATTTTTATTTAATTGCTTTGAGTTTATATTTTTTATTGAAGAAGAAGTTTAAAGATAAGAGTTGTGTGGGGAGGGCATTATATTGAAAGCCTCTAGGCTTCTTAAAGATATTTCAGGAGAATTAGAGATTAAGCCAATACTAGAGCATCTAAAAGAATGTAAAGTTGAAACAATATAAAAAAACAACCTTTTGATAATTAAGATTTTCTTAATCAGCGATAAAAAAGAAATCTCTCCTGTGTTGTCTGTTCCGAATATCACAAAACCAAGTCCTGCATTGGCTTATGATTAGGAGAATTATTTATCAGGAATTTTTATATATTTAATACTCATTTTTAATTAATGGTCTTATTATTTTCTCATAAGCATCAAAATCCTGCTTCCACTGATATTTGCTTCTCTCAGCAAATACTTTAAAGGCTTCTTCTTCGCATTTATCAAAGACATCTTGATCGCAGTTGTTGACCGCACAAAAATGATTAACAACATCAAAACTATCTAATCCTTGTTGATCTAGAAGCCTTGCCCCTTTATCTGTATGCAACCATAATCCTATATGCTTTACTTTGTGGCACAAATCACATAAATGGTGAATTGCTACCAATTTTTGAATTTTGTTTTTATCATCATAATCCCAGAACTCATGTGCCTCCAGCCTTCTATCTGTTCTGCCGCACACCCAGCATTTTCTGCCTTCTTTTTTAAATATCATATTTTTAATATCTCTCCATAAAGCCTGCTGGCTGCTGTTCTTAAAAATATTATAAAGAGAAGAAAACCAGACTGTAGAAGGTACAAGTTCTATTGTGAGTTTTATTTTCATACATATTAAGGGAAATGAAGGGGACTATAAATAGTTTGTTTGTGAATTGCTCCAGAGTGCAAACAAGATAATAACTGTGCACAACCACCCTTCAGGAAACCTTAATCCTTCCAATGAAGACTTAAGGGTCTGGGATCATCTTAAAGAAGCTGGAGATTGTTGCAGATACCTGTTTTAGATAACCTGATAATAAGCCAGGATGGGTGGTGGAGTGAGAGGGATGAAAAAAAATGAGGATTTTTATCCTGATTTTGAAGAAAAGTTTATATTTAAACATCTATTTATGATTAAAGGGGGATTTTTTCATGCGTATAATATTAAAATTCAAAGCCCTGAAAGATTTTTCTTATGATGAGAAGTATTATTCTAAGCTAAGGGGATTTGTCTATGGCCTTATGAAGGAATCAAAGTATTTCAATAAGCATGATAAGGGATATTATAAGTTTTTCTGCTATTCAAACATATTTCCTGTAGAGGATGTTAAAACAGGAGAAGAACGTCATTTTATTATTTCTTCGCCAGATAGTGATTTTATAAGGTTTCTTTACGGAAGGATTGCAGAGATAAAGCAATTCAATAAGCCTGTATTAATAGGAGAATCAATGTTTAGCATTGATGAGATAAGCTACCTGAAGCCTTTTATTACTGAGAAAGCAAGCCTTATTACAGGAACACCAATTGTAATGAGGATACCAAAACAAAATTATCATATATATGGTATTAAAAGTAAAAGGCCTTATGAGTACTGGCGCCCTGAATATGACTTTAATGCTTTCCTAAAACAGATTTCTGATAATCTTGTTAAGAAATACAACCAGTATTATAGCTCCGAAATGAAAACTATTGATTTATTTGAGATATTCAAGTTCAAGAAATCTGTATGTGTTCACAGGATAGAAGAAGGAAATGAGATACCCACAATTGGCAGTTTGTGGGAATTCCGGTTTTCACACTTAGATGAATTGAAAAGGAGAGTGTTATGGCTTGGTTTAGAGTCAGGGTTTGGAGAGTTGAATAGCTCTGGATTTGGGTTTATGAATGTGGTGAAGACGTGAAAAGACCAGTTAAAATCAGGCATTTGGTAAATTGGTTTCACGGGAATTACTGTACAAGGAAATGCTATGAACGGGAAGAATTGCACAATGAGCATTGGCCAAAACTGGACGAGCTGGCAAGAAAGCTTGAAGGAACTGAGATGACACACAGGGATTTTTTGAACATGCTCAGGACTGACAGGACGATATGCACATTATCGGATGATGAATGGAAGAATGCAAGGTTTAGCTGGAGACATGATGATTGTCCGTTGTGCAGAATGATGGGAATGAGATAAATGGAATTTGCAGGAAAAGACAGGAAAGGGATGGTTAGAATATGATCGAACACAATGCTTTGGTTGTATTTCAAGACAAAAATATCCGGAGGATTTGGCATAATAATGAATGGTATTTTTCTATCATAGATGTGGTTAACGCTTTAGAAGCAAGCTCACTACCAAAGAGATATTGGTCTGACTTAAAATCTAAGCTTTCTGATGAAGGATTTGAACCGTACGATAAAATCGTACAGTTAAAACTGCCTGCAGAAGATGGAAAATTCAGGGCAACAGACTGCGCAAACACCAGAAACATGTTTCGTATTATTCAATCAATCCCGTCACCCAAAGCAGAACCCTTCAAGCGGTGGCTGGCTCAGGTTGGATATGAGAGAGTGCAGGAGATAGAGAATCCTGAGCTGGTCCAGGCACGAATGAAGGAGCTTTACAAAGCAAAAGGATACTCAGATGATTGGATAGAGAAAAGAGTGAGAGGGATAGCAGTCAGGCAGGAACTCACAGATGAGTGGGATAAAAGAGGAGTTAAGCAACAAAAAGAATACGCAATTCTTACCAATGAAATAAGCAAAGCAACTTTTGGCAAGACTGTTGAAGAGTATAAGAATTTCAAGAGTTTAACTCGGGAAAATTTAAGAGACCATATGGACGACTTAGAACTCATATTTACAATGCTGGGTGAAGCTTCAACCACAAAAATAACAAGGAGCCGGGATTCACAAGGCTTCACTGAAAACAGGTCAGCCGCACAAAAAGGCGGAAAAATAGCTGGTGATGCAAGAAAAAATCTTGAGCTTGAATCAGGATCAAAGGTTGTTTCGCAGGAAAACTATCTGTTAGAGACAGAAGCAGAGAAAAAGAAACGATTGAAAAAAAATGAATAATGTGCTTAAACAATTGGAGAAAGAAGAACTATACTCACTCCTTTTAGAGCTATCAAGCCTGAATAAAGAAAACGCTGATTTTTTGAGGCTGAAGCTCGAGAATAAGCCGGAAGATGCCCTTGAGTACTTTAAGAAAAAGCTCAAAAGCATTCTCTGGAATGAACGGATTAACCTTAGAGAAGCAAGAAAAGCAATAACAGACTTTAAAAGAATATCAAAGCAGCCGGAGCATCTTCTGGAGCTGATGGTGTTCTATGTTGAGACAGGCGTAAGAATTGGAGAAGAATATGGGGATATGTATGAAGCCTTCTACTCAAGCATGGAATCGATGTTTGAGCAGATTATTAAAAACTTAAATGATAATACGGATTTAATACCTTTGTTTAAGGATAGGTTAATTTCAATAGTTGAAAGAAGCTGCGAGGGCTGGGGACATAAGGAGACGATGGAGGAAGTGATGGAGGGGTTGGGGGAATAAATGATAAAAGAATGGTATAGTTCAGGATTGGCAACATTAAGTTACTTTCAGAAATCTAGGAAAGGACTTTTTTCTAAAACAAGAGAGGAGAGTATTGACATTGATTTAATTCCAAAGAAGGGACTTGATGAGGGTATCATCATTAACAATCTTTACACAAGCAAAGATAATAAGCTAACAAGAACTATATTTGCCAACAGCTTCCTCGGCGCTCAACTTCAATCAAAAGGAAGCAGAACAGATTTCGAATATATGAAAGAACTTCTTCAAAAAGAAGAAAAAAATCAAAAGAAATGTATAATTTGTGAATCAAAAGGGGCAGGAACAATTACTTCTTTCTATTTCCCGTTCATCATTACTAAGCAAAAGTTTCCAAATCTTTATGGTGGCACATCTGAATTTGTAGCCTGTCACAAATGTAAGAACATACTATTTGCAGCATATCGAAATGTATGTTTTATAACAGAGAAAAATCTTACCTCAATAATTATCCTCTATGGAAACCCCAAACATGTAAATCATTTAATGACTCATAGGATGAACATGGACGCTTCAACAAATAATTACTTTAAAAATGTCAACATTACCGGCTCGTACTATATTTATGGGGCATACTATTTATTAATTTCATTTCTTGATTATATAACACAACTTCTTAACGAGCAAAAAGAACTTGCTAAAGAAGATCAGCTTGATGTTGGTGCGCTTGTTCTGTCAGCAGACTTATCCAAAAGTAAAAAAATCTATAGAGAATTCGACAATCTAAATAATTTAAATCTAATTATTACCTTTCTAAACAAAACCAACCAATCTATAAAGAGAAATGCTAAAGGGACATTGATTCGACCTTTTAGCTCTTTCTTGAATTCACTAATTGTAAATCCTAAAGATGAAGCTCAACTTATTAATAGAAATGCTCTTATGCTCTCCCTGTGTAGAAATAATAGACTCAATTGGAGAATTCTTGAGGAAATATTATTTCTTAAGCTTGATGAGTATAAAAAAAAGAGTAAAGCTGAACAGCTTAAGCAGGTTCAGCTAATAAGTTTCAGCAGAACTGTATTAAAATCTTACTTTGAGGTGTTTGAAATGGATAAAAAAGAATTGTTTAACGAGGTATATAAACATGCCTTCTCAATAGGGATGCAATTCAAAAGGAATGAATCAAGGCAAAATGTTATCATTAAAGAGATTTATGATATGAGAAGAGCAAGAAATCAAGAAGAGTTCATGAATCTACTGAACCGGCTCCAATTGAAAATAGGGACTGGCATTAGAGGTGACATATTCATAGAACATATGGATGATTTTGCACAACTAAAGACCTTTTTCCTTATTGGACTAACAAATGCAGTCTTCTTAAAAGAGAAAAAAGAATCAAATAATGTGGAGGGATAAAAATGAAATTACTAGAACTAGCATATCTAACAAGAATTGAAAATGCCAATATTAATAGCAATTCTACTGAAGGCAACATAGCTACACTGAAGAAAACAGAAGATTTTGACGGCAAACAAAGAGTATATGTGTCAGGTGTTTCACTGAAATACGCCTTTAAAGAATACTGGAAATCAAAAGGCGTCCCAATTTCAGATGTCTTATCAAAAAAAGATGCTAAAGCAACTGAAAAAGAAAAAGAGGAAGCAAGCCAAGTTTCTTCTTCTTGTGATATAAGTTTCATTGATGATGATTTATTTGGCTATATGAATACAAATCTGAAGAAGACAAGAGTAGCTCCCGTAAAAACAAATGGCCTTATTTCTCTTTATGAATATAAAGGCGATATCAATCGTGGTGTGAGATATGATCCAAAGGGAACAAATCATAGTCTCTATGATATTGAGGTTTCCAGTAATCTCATGCGAGGAAATTTCGCGATTGAACTAGATAGGATTGGTGTTGACGAGAGCGACGATAAAGAGATTGATGATAAATATAAAAAAAAGCATTTTAGAGAACTAATTGAAGCAGTCTTCAATTCATGGGGTGGGGGAAAACAAACTAATTTTCTGACAAAGACCTCGCCAGAATTTATGATTGCTGTAATTAGGAGAGATAAAGCATTGACAATCTTCGACAGACTATGGATGGATGAAAACAAAAATATTGATGTTAGCAGGTTAAAGCAGGTTATTGAATTGTATGATGAGCAGCTTGAAACAGTAATAATTGGATATCTAGATTATTTTATATCTAATGCTAGCGAATTGGAGAAAGCTTTTGAAAGTAATAAAAAAGTAGAAATTCTGAGTCTGAAAGACTTGAAGACAAAACTTGAACAACTAGATTTATCATGAAAGGATTTCATTTTATTTTGAGAGGAGACATGGCTTTCTTTAGAAATCCCTTTACTCTTTCTTTTTTTGATAGCCTGATCGGCCCACAAAAGACTCATATTGTTGGGATGATAGGCAACGCTATGGGTTTGCAGTATGATGAAATGAATGAACTGTATGCAAAATTGTTTATAGGGGTCAAAATCATTAACATTTCTGGTTTTATTAATGACTTATGGAAATTAAAGAACTTAAAAACCGATAAAAAAAAGCAGTCAGATAGTACTATTACATCTAGGAAGCTTCTGAACAGACCAAGCTTTAAAATTTTTATAGCTACTGAAAATGAAAAATTGATTAGAGAAATTTATGATTCAATTATCTCTCCTTCTAGGGTCCTCTACTTAGGACACTCTGATTTTCTTGCTGTAGTTGAGAACGTTTCTTCTCTGTATGAAATAGCAAACACGGAAGACAGTAAGGTAGATTCTTTCATTGAAACAAAAGAGAAATATAATATTCAGATTGGAACTGGATTTTTCATAAGCCCACAGGTATGCAAGTGTGCGCACTCTTTCTCTTATAAAGGAAGCAGAAGAACGCTGGAAGAGCAGAGAGAAGTACTTATGTTCTATAATGTCAATCTGAATTTTTATGAACCTGTAGCGCAATTTAAATTTGGAGATGAGCATTGTGTCTTACTCTAAAATTTATGCTAAATATCCCTCTCCTTTATCTCCCAAAGAAAAGAAAGTTTTGCTTGGGACTCATCTTATTGAAACATATGAAAGAGCAAATGAGTTAGTTCAGCTATTTAGGTTACCTAAATATAAATCCTTTTTAGGACTTGAAACCCAAATATACAAATTTGCACAAATAGGTGCCTTGCTTCATGATATAGGTAAAGCAGATACTTATTTTCAAAAGCAACTGAAGTCAGGTGAAAAAAAGAAGGTTTCACATGCTTTACTATCTCTTACTGTTATTGATAATATAATCAATGCTTCGAAAGACGAAGATAAGTTGCTGAAGAACATCATGATGCTGGCAGTTGCTTCTCATCATTCACCACTAAAAAAATCATTATTTGATAGAAGTGACCCACAAAGTACCTTTGATATTGGTTTATGTGGTGTTCTTGAGGAAATACAACTATTTCAAAAAAATTTTGACATTGAAATCCCAGAAAATATACTGGAATTAGTAAATAAAAAGCCTAACACTACTTATTTGGCAAAAAGAATTTATAATAGAATTAAATGGGATATTGTTGATGTACCATGTGAGGAGCTAAGAGCAATTTATGTATTTATTTCCGGAGTTATAATCTATAGTGACTACTTGTCTAGTTCAAGGGAGAATATACAAAAGCTAGAGACAAATCCTGAAGATATTATTCTAAAGCATAAAGGATATTCTCTAAGAGATTATCAGGAGAAAATATTCAAGTTTAAAGGAAACGGGTTTCTTCAACTACCAACGGGCTTTGGAAAAACAGAATCAGCTATTCTGTGGCTTAAAGAGAATAGCAATTTTAAGAATTTTTATGTTCTTCCTACAACTGCAAGTATAAACGGAATCTATGATCGTTTGAAAAAAGTATTTAAAGAAGAGGAAATTGGATTTTACCATTCCTATTTTGAAGTTTTTTCAGATGAAAATGAATTTTCCAAAAAAACTTTGTTAAAGAGTTTCTTTCCCGCACTCAATGTAACAACGTTTGACCAAATAATTTTATCACTAATGAACTATAAAAAATATGGGTTAAAAGAAGTCGTATTTTCAAATAGCTCAGTCATTATTGATGAAGTACATGCTACTGACGAGCGGAATTTAGGCCTACTAAAATTTGCTGTTGATTATTTAAGTAAGAAATATGGAAGTCGTTTCTTGATAATGAGTGCAACTTTTCCAGATTATCTTAGAAAATTATTTCAGGAGAACGGATTTGTTGAAGTTCTAAAAACAAAATATGTAAACTCTATTTATTCACATATTCAGAGAGTTAAGATTGAATACAAAGATTCGGATATCTTTGACTATGAATCCTTGATTGACGAATTGAGAAAAAAGTACAAAAAAGGAGAAAAAATTCTTATAGTGCTCAATACTGTTGAGAGAGCACAAAAACTCTTCCAGGTTCTTATTAAGTTTCCAAAAAAATTACTTCTTCATAGCAGATTTATCCTTAATGATAGATGTGATAGAGAAAAAGAACTTAAAGAATTAAAAGATAAAAAAGGACCCTTTATTTTTGTATCAACACAAATTGTGGAAATTTCACTTGACATTGATTTTGATGTTCTTTATACTGACTGTGCACATTTTGACTCGTTAGTCCAAAGGTTTGGTAGAGTAAACAGAAAAATTTCATATAATGGACCTAATAATATTAGTGTTGGGAAACCTGCGCTTGTTAAAGTTTTTAGATATGAAGAAAAGTATCCCTATAATCCTGAATTTGTTTCTTTAACTTCAGAATTGCTTCAAACAAGAAAAATTACTAATGAAAATGATTTACTTAAGGTGAATAATGTGTATTATGACATAATAAAAGATAAGCTTGTCAATAAAATTGAAGAGAATACAAAAACTATTAGACAAATTTGGCAGAAAAATAGCTTTATCTATGCTATCGATTTGAAAGAAGAAGAACTAAGAAACATGGTTCGAACCAGAGACGGATTGATGTCAGTAAGTATGTTTCCTGCTAAATTTCGTACAGAAGTTGCCAAGCTAGAAGAAGAGTTTAAAGAAAAAAAAATTTCATACCGCCAATATGTTAGAGAAAAGACAGGATATCTTACAAAAGTCCCAATATATTGGAAGAATGGAATAGATGGAAATTTTATCAATAAAAAGTATGATAACAAGCTTGGTTTAACTGAAGAGGAAGAAATTGATAATGGTTTGAACCAATAAATTCTGTTTTGTTAAGTTCACTTTCTCAATCCAGGATTATGGAGAGTTATCCAGGAAATTAAATCTGCCTGAAAGAGAAAAAATACTCTTTCTCAAGAAGGGCTATACAATTAAAGAAGGAATCAATCCAAAAGAAATTGATTCTAATTACATAGATGAAGATGATTTTGATTCTAGATTTTGCTAGAAAACTATTTCACTTCAAAAAAATACCAAATATTTATAAATAAGTTGCATTTTATTAAAGTTATGCGCTTTTCAAAGACAGAATTACAATTGCTTGAGCAGGTTGCCCTGGGAAAAAAACAGGTCTTAGAAATAGCTCAAGCTCTAAACAAGGATAAAAGCCAAATATACAGGATAATCAAATCCTTAGAGCAAAAAGGCTTTCTTAGCCTGAAAAACAAGGCAATTGAGCCATCAGAATTACTGCATGTGCAGCTGCTTCTTCGAGAGTTAAGCAGGCAATCAAGCTTTATTGATGATATCTCAGGCTGCGGCTTAACGCTTTATCTTTACATATTAGACACTCCAAGAAGCATAGAAGAAATAACTAAGGCTACAGGCATCAGGCCAAACACAATATTCTACAAGATAAGGATTGCCAGAAGAAAGAGCTTCATAAAAACAATTGATGGCAAATACCTGTTCAACGGGGAGTTATGGAAAGGCTTAAAAGAATTTTTTGCAGAACTTAAAAAATATGAAAAGGCATATGATAAGAGAATCCCTCCTGGTTCAGTAATTTATTACAAAACCAAAGAGGAGATTGTTTTTTCGACAAAAGCAGAATATAATGCAGCATTAACAGGCTTTTCTGCTTACGGAATTTATGGAATAAAGATTTATCCAGTTGACAATAACTATTACCTGCCCAAAAAGAGACTATCGAAGAAAGAAGTTTTTGTCCACTCTCTTTACCGCTGTGAAAAGGAAAAAACCATACAAAACCTGATCCTTCTTGCATTGTTTTATGTAAAGTATAAAAAAGAGCTTTCAAAAATCCATCATGAGATACTGGACAATATTAATAAAGTAATTCAAAATAACAAAATAGAGGGTTATCCGACATTGTCTGAAATAAGGGACAGAGCTGAGATGTATGATATTAAGCTTTAATGACCTTGACAAACTCTTCAAAGAAATAGATGAAACTCTGAAGGAAAAAGTGCATTTCTATGTTATAGGCGGAGCAGTAATGCTCTATCATGGGATGAAGACTGCAACCAAAGATGTTGATATTGTAGTTGATTCTACTGATGAATTCAGGACAGTGGAAAAACTTCTAAAAAATATTGGCTTTGAATCAAAAATACCAACTACAGAATACAAGAAAATTGACCTTAATCAGATGTTTATAAGAAATGACTATAGGATTGATCTTTTTCAAAGAACTGTCTGCAAGGGATTCATTCTCTCAAAGAGCATGATGAAAAGGGCAGAAACAATAAGGACACTGAAGAATCTTTCAATTTCATTATGCTCAACAACAGACATTTTTATGTTCAAGACATTTACAGAAAGGCCAGGAGATATTGATGATTGCTTGCTATTGGCAGAAAAAGGTATTGATTGGGATGTAATGCTTGCAGAAATTAAAAGCCAAATCAGAACATCTGAGCAGAGAGTATGGATTACCTATATCGGCGAAAGGCTAGACCTTCTTGAGAACAGAAACCTCGTTATTCCTATAATGAACGAAATAAACAAGCTCAGGGAAGAGTATTTCAATGATCTTGAGAAAGGCGACTTTGAATCCAAATGAACCCAACCGCCACTCACATCAATTATTACTTCACATGCAAAAGAAAGCTGTGGCTTTTTTCCCACAATATTAAGTGCGAGCATGAATCTGATTTTGTTAAGATAGGAAAGATTTACCATGAGGATTACGATAAGGAAAAAATAGAGATAGACAATATAAAGATAGATGCTCTAAGGGATGGCAAGGTGTTTGAGCTTAAGAAGAAAAACACAGCTCCTAAGGCAGCAGAATTCCAGGTATTATATTATCTTTATGTGCTTAAGAATCATGGCACAAATACAACAGGCATAATCAAATACAAGGAAAACAACAGGCTTCAGGAAGTGATGCTGTCAGAAGAACTTGAGAAAGAGCTTTTAGAGGTATTAAAAAACATAGAATTGCTTTGCAGAGAAGACAAGCCTCCGGAAGCAAAAAGGATAAGATACTGCAAGAATTGCAGCTATTATGAGTTGTGCTTTTCATAAGTTATGAGACAAAATGCAACGCCAAAGCTTTTACATAAACCAGTCAGGAACATTGAAAAGGAAAAACAATACTGTCTGGTTTGAGAACGAGAAAGAAAAAAAGGCTCTTCCAATAAATAACATTGATACATTATACTGCATGGGAGAAACTACAATAAACACTAAACTGCTGACTTACCTATCCAAACAAGGCATAATAATTCACTTCTTCAACTATTATGGCTACTATACAGGCTCTTTCTATCCAAAAGAAAGCCTTGTTTCAGGCTCGCTTTTGGTTAATCAGGTAAAGTACTATATAGACAATGAAAAAAGAACATTTATTGCAAAACAGTTCATCAAGGCCTCTCTTTTCAATCTTGTAAGGCTGCTTGAGCATTACAGGAAGCATTCCAAAAATGTTAAAGAAACTATGGAGAAAATCGAAAAATTCGCATTAAGGCTGGATAACATAAATACTATAGTGGAGATAATGAACCTTGAAGGGATGGCTTGGCAGGAATATTACAAAACATTCAGGGAAATAGTCACCAATGATTTTGAATTTGATAAAAGAACAAAAAGGCCGCCTGAAAATGAGATAAACTGTTTGATTAGCTTTCTTAACTCAATGCTTTATACATCAGTACTAAGTGAAATCTATCATACACAACTCAACCCAACAATAAGCTACCTTCATGAGCCGTTTGAACGGCGATTTTCATTAGCCCTTGATCTCAGTGAGATGTTTAAGCCGCTGATTGTACAGAGAGCAATCCTAAAGCTGGTAAATAAAAAAGAGATAAAAGGGCATCATTTCAGGAAAGAACTTAAGGGCTGCCTGCTCAATGAAAATGGAAGAAGACTTGTAATAAAGGAATTTGACAACAGGTTAAGGCTCACAATAGAGCATCCTGAATTAAAAAGACGTGTTTCGCACAGAAGATTGATAAGGATTGAATGTTATAAGCTGATAAAGCACCTTCTTGGCGAAAAGCAGTATGAAGCATTCAGGATGTGGTGGTAATGTATTGTCTTATAGTCTATGATGTTGATGTATGCAAAGTTAGCAAAATCAATAAATTCCTGAAACAATATATGAATTGGATACAGAATTCTGTTTTTGAAGGAGAACTTTCTAATTCTGATTATGTAAAAGTCAAAAAAAGCCTTAAGTCTATGATAGACAAAGACAATGATTCTATATTGATTTTTAAATTCAGGAATAAATATTCTTTTGATAAAGAAACAATAGGAACTGAAAGAAGCCCAGTTACAAATATTGTGTGATGTTGCCCAGACCTTATAAATAAACAAGCTTTCAATGATTGGGCAAATAAGGAAAATAATAAAAATATGCTTTCTTTTAGCTAAAATATGCTCAAATGAGCGGGTTTTAATAGAACTTAAGAAGGATTGAAATGTTAAAGTCTATTGAACCTTTATACAATGCAAAGAAGTTTTAATAGAACTTAAGAAGGATTGAAATGAATTTATCAGCATATACTCTGCTTATATATGAACGTTTTAATAGAACTTAAGAAGGATTGAAATTAGTGCATTTCCCTTTATTCCGTTATAATATCTGAAGTTTTAATAGAACTTAAGAAGGATTGAAATAGCCATATCTTGATGTTGTCGCTGCATTCAGGGACTGTTTTAATAGAACTTAAGAAGGATTGAAATTGCCAAACATTCTAATCAATCCTCCGTCGGGTTTTAGTTTTAATAGAACTTAAGAAGGATTGAAATATACCTCTTACCTAAGGGCATGATGCCAGGCATATGGTTTTAATAGAACTTAAGAAGGATTGAAATTTACGATTGCAGCACGCCTCCTGAGATAAAGGAAGGCGTTTTAATAGAACTTAAGAAGGATTGAAATATATTTGAATTCACAGGCTGCAATATTGTCTGTTTTGTTTTAATAGAACTTAAGAAGGATTGAAATGTTGGAAAGCCAGAGATAATAAGGCTTGAGGGAGATGTTTTAATAGAACTTAAGAAGGATTGAAATAAGATCCTTTTTTTCATCAATGCTGCAATCAAAGCAGTTTTAATAGAACTTAAGAAGGATTGAAATCAAGCAAACTAAGAGATGAGTATGTGTTAGGATGAGGTTTAATAGATAACCCTACAGTCAAGGAGCATATTAAAGCCCAGCAGGAATGGATTAATGAATTGAATGATGAACTTGGCTTTAATTACAATGATTTTTTAGATTATCTTGAGCAGAATATGGGAGATTTAGGATCCTTTATATATGAAATCAATCCTTTCAAATCCTGATCTTTATATTTATCTAGCATTTTTTTATTCCATTTCAATTGAGAAATTTGATATCTAATTGTTTTCTGCCACTCAGGTTCCTTAATGATTTGCTTTCCAGTCACAAACCTAAGTTCTTTTTTTGAATAGTTATAAATAATAAAAATTCTATCTGGATTTTGTTTGCAGGTTTCATACGCAATTCCTCGATGATTATACCAATTTTCTGCAGATTTTATTTGTACTTCAAAAAGCTTTCCATTATACCCAACTATACCATCTATTCCCTTATCATCAACCAAAGAGGGATATACATCTATTCCATTTTGTAATAATAAAGCCCACATAACAAACTCGTTCCTTTTTCCAATTTTAACTTTACTCATACTATAATTCTAAATTATCCTTATTCAAATATTTTTCTTTTTAAAAACCCTACTTGAAACTTCAACTATAGCGTAAATTAGCAAAGAAGAACTAAAGGAATTGATAAATTTATTATCTTTCTCTGTGATTATAAAATATTTATTTTTTTCGTTTTTATTGCTCTTTTCGGGATAACTTTTATCAATTTTTTGCATTTTTTTATCTTCCCTCTTTTTTTCCGCAACATTGTTTATAACAAACCTAACATTTATTGATACATGTCACCGCTAAACCAATAAATTGATTAAGTAGGCAATATCCTTTCTATATATGTCTTCTGTAATTGTCAAGGATTCAAAGATACAGGGCAGGGGAGTTTTTGCAGATAAGGATTTTAAGAAAGGAGATATTGTCATGAAATGGGATGCTTCAATGATTTTAACTGAAAAAGAGGCTAAAAAAATCCCGGCAAGATATAAAAAATATCTGGTATTTTTTAAGGGTAAATACATTATGGCACAATATCCTGAAAAGTATTTGAATCATTCTTGTGAGCCAAACACAAAAGAAGGTAACCTCTGCGATATAGCTATTAGGGATATTAAAAAGGGAGAAGAGCTTACCACAGACTATTCAATAAACTCACCGCCTCAACTTAAAATGAAATGCAACTGCAAAAGCAAGAAGTGCAGAAAAATTATATGAATAAAAAGAATAAAGGGGGAGTTCAGAGCAGAGTTTGAGAGAAACATATTGATACAATAAATTAATGGGCTTCTATTTAATTTTGAAATTACTTTTTTAAGAACATTTATAACCTTAACTCACTTATCACTTTTTAGAGGGACATGAATAACTATTAAAAAAGAATATAATACCAAAACAAAATTGAATCTCTTTTCAAACATGAAAAAATCTGCAAACAATAAAAAATTAAAACTTACTAACAACGAAAAGAAAGTTCTTATGAAGATAATTCTAGAAGGAAGAATAGCAGATACAGAAATGGCAAAATCTATGAATATTTCTCAACAAGGTGTCTTTCGTATAAGAAGGAAACTTGAAGATCTAGGAATAATTGAAGGATACTATCCAAATATTAATTTTAAGAAAATAGGAATTAATCTCATTCAGGTATTAGGTGTAAAACTCAATCCAATTGTCTGGAAGACAAAGAAGGAGTCTGATATTGCATCACAACTTAAAAAAATTCCATATGTGTTTCACGCTTATAGAATAACTGGCTATGATATAACTTATATGATTACGCTTGGATTTAGGGACATCCATCAAAAAGACAGGTTTCTGAAAAAATTGGAGACCCTATTTATTGACCAGATGGAAATAAAATGGTCATACAATTTCTCTGTTGAGAATATTATTACACTTGACCCTTTAAGCCTGTTGTACGAATCAATTAGTGAAAAGGAATACTCATTTGAAAAATTATTTTAGAAGCTATTTGCGTATTCTACAAGTGTTTAGAAATATTATCTTGTAACCAACTATAACACACTTATATAGTTCTGAGTCTTAATTATATTGTGGAAGAAGATAAGGATATAATAACAAAATGCAGGTTTTGCGGAAAGAATATCAAAAATAATTTTGTTGTTATGGGGCTTATAATTACCTGTCCTTACTGCAAAAAACCACAAGTGTAGGAAATTAAAGGAGTTGATAGAGATGACATATACAAAAAGTAATGCGTATAGAATTGTATTTTATAGGGAGTGGGATGCATAATCTGTATCAGCTGTGTTTTTCACAGCATCAGCCCAAATAATTGGCTGATTTTCACTTATAATCAACTATAGGTCTCAACAATGAATTATCTAATATCAAAAGGGAGAAAAATGAACGGAGCAGAATCACTATTTGAAGAAGGGAGGATGAGTAATTATAAGAGAGACTTCCATAAAACCGGAAATTATAGGGGTAATGACTATGAAAGGAATTGGTCTTCCCATCGAAAAAAATTTGAGTACACAAATTCAACAGAAACTACTGAAACTAGTGAAGGATTTGTATTCAGGATACCTTTATCCGAAATATCAATAGAGAATCTGAAAATTATCCCTACAATGAAATATATACTTGTGCAATCAAATAAGAAAACAATATTCATTAAATTAGATACTCCTATTAAACTAGAGAACCTCTCAACAACAATCAAGGAGAATATGTTAATAATCAGTGTAAAAAAATGAAAAAAACAATTTTCAAAAACATCAGAAAACATCTGATGAGAAACCCAGTATTTTGGAATTTTTTATGCTGGTCTGACTAACTTAGACTAGGATAAAGATATCTTATATGTATGGAAGGAATAAAAAGCATAATTATGATAATCCATCATACACAGAAAGATATTGATAATACTAATTGGAGTTAAAAAGTGATTAAAAATGTCATCAGCTAACTATTATGGTAGGATAGATTATACTTGTCCTAAGACTAATAAGAAAGACTTTTTTATCCTGGCCTCTGAGTTTTTTGTATCTTTTATTGATCTAATAAAAGCAATTTTTGGAAATCTGAATTATAAATTAAAAATATGGCTTAAAAACAAGTGATTAAAAAAACAAATTTGACAAAAACATGTTTCATCAAAAGCAAACTGAAAAAGGTAATAAAGTGAAAAGCAAATCCATAGATAAAACTTATTCAAAATTAGATGTTGAAGAGATGACTACTGTAAGCATATATATTCTTATGGAAGAAAAGGGAGCAAATGTTTTTGGCCTTTGGTCAGCAGCCAAATGTGAACTTTTGAATTCATATGAAAGACAGATTGGATTCAAAATATAGATAAGTAGAAAGCCATTCAGATACAATAGTATGCGGAACTCCCCTTTTCTTTAAATTAGAAAACCCCTGATATCTAAAAACCATCGGATTTACAAACCATTCTCATTCCACTGATACAGAATAACAAAACTAATCCTGAAATTTAAATATTCTTTTCTTTTTAATTAATTTAATAAAAAAAGTTCAGAATAATTTACTCCATCTTAATAACTTTGCAAACATTATCCTCTGATTTTACCTTTATAATATTTTTTCCCCGGGATAAGTTTTCAGGAAGCGCAACACCCTCACTGAAATCATTTTGTATTATTTCTGAATCAGTTTCAATTTCTTTAATATAGCAGTCCTGGTTAATTTTTTCTTTTACGCAGTTATCGCATAGTTTTTCTATTTCGATGATTACACTTTGTTTTTCACCTGAAATCTTCTCAGCTTCTTTTTCAGGGATTTTAACAGTGTTATCTAAAGCTGAGAATGCAAAGCTGATTAACAGCATGATTACAACCACGCCCACCAGTACAATCCCGTATTTGAAAAATATATTTTCCATCTTTACAATGCTGTTCCTGTCTGGATTAATGAATTTAAAGCATATGAGCCTATAATCGTTACAATTGTATAAACAGTAATCGCTATAAACATGTTCCTTGCAATAGTTACATCTCTAGAGACTTTATCAAACCCGTTTTCAACGCCGTTAGCCAATAAGGACAACAACACAACTGTTTCAACCATGTAAATACCGACTAAAATCTGGAAAACAGTTGGAGGCACAATTCTTGTAAAATCAACAAAATCTCCGAAAAAAGATGTTGAATCCTGGACACCCGCCATACCCATCTGCAGTGATTTCATAATCTCTTCTAATCTTTGTGACATAATCCATAATGCTCTTATGATAACTGCTGTCAAAGAGCCGACTATTGCTGCAATAAAAGGGCTTAATATTTTTGCCTGCGTATTGACAGATGCTACAGTCTCAGTCAGCAGGTCATAAATTAATTCTTTGATTTTTTTTGTATTGTCAAGATAAGTTGATATTTTAATAAGAATATTGTATAATATGGAAGAACCCTTTTTAGCGCCTTCGCTTATAATCCATGTAATCTCTTTTAATAAAATAGAGGGATACCTGATAATTATTCCCAGTTTTGGCTGGAAAATTGACTGGTAAAATGTTACACCTTCCTGTTGCATCCTGTCCAGCACACTTGAAAAAAACTGAAAGATGCTCCTTTGTTTAAGGTTTAAAAGATTATACTCATTTACAAAGTTCTGGACAGCTTCTTCAATTGGTATTCTTTCAGTAAACTGGTTGGAAAACTGGAATAATGCTCCCCCTAAATCATCTTCAATTTCAATAACTTCATTCCTTATCTTTAGTTTTTGTATGCTTTTGAGATAGAAATACAATGCAATTGCAAGACCTATTCCCAGGGGTATTGTGAGAGTCATTAATATGCTTGTTAACTCATATTCATTTTCAAGGTTCTTCGGGATTTGTTTGCTTCCTGTCATCAGTTTTTTTTGGTTTTCAATCATTGCAGGGGCAGTATAAAACACAACATGATATACCCCTGGAACAATTACAAGGAACCCTATTAATAAAGCTACAGTTAGCGCAGGGAGTAAATAACTCTTGTCTTTTATCTTAAAGCGATACGTGCCATCTGGAGGAACATACGGGTTATGAGTAATGTCCGGATAAGAAAAAGCACCCGGGCGCTTGGCAATAATCCTTCTTGTAAAAAAGAGCAACAGCATCGGCATTATTATAATATAACCAAAAAACAGATGGGAGATTTTTATTGACTGGAACATAAATACGCTTAGCATTGGAAATGCAATCAGGCCGATTAGAGGAAGCATCATGCCGAAAGTATGTAATATCGTGACAGGAGTCTGTAAGTCATGGGCATAATGCTTCATTTTTTCATATGTGGAATCAAGAATCATATCCAGTGATTTGTCAAGTATCCTTGCCTGGTCTTCTTTGCTTGGCTGCTCTAGTGCTGAGTGCAGTATTAAAATAGATTTAACAAAATCCTTGTTCCTTTTAATCCATAAAGGAATAAAATATTGTATAGAATCCTCTAAAGAACCTACCTTTTCATTATCAACAAGCCATAGACATTGTTTTAAATCTTTGCCAAGAGGGCCGTTCAGGTGCTCGGATGCAAAATACATTGCGTTCTCCAGTATAGGGTTGACTCTCATATAGATTGTCATGTAAAGTATTGCGAGTATTGATTCCTGCTCAGCCTTTATTTTTGTAATCTCAGCACTGTAGCCTGTGTAAGTATATGAAACCGCTCCGAGAAATGCTCCGGTACAGACAACAAAAAATGTAAAATTAAGCTCGCCCAGAAATAAAGAAGGTATTGCTATAATAAAAAAAATAATCTGTGTCATGAATAATGATGCAACCACCCCCCTTGAAGTGACATTTATTCCTGAGATTTCAATTTCCTCTTTTATCCGTTCTTCTGTTTTTTCCCCGAAACTTATAAACCCGAATATCTTTTCAGAAAAAGAGCAATATTTTTCATAAAAAGAATTTAAAGAAAATTCTTCTTTTTGTTCTTTTTTAAAAGTTTTATAAGATAAAGAATCAGTATTCTTATTTGATTCAGACAGTGTTTTTCTGCCCAGGTTTTCCTTAAAACTTGAGTCGACCTCTTTTTTAATTTTAGAAGATAATCTTTGGTAATCCATTGTATAAATTATATTCTTGTTTTTATATAAATTTAACTGTTATTTATTATTACAAATAGTAAAGTTTATAAATTTCATTACTTATATCAGAATTAATTAATTAAAAAATCCGGGTGATATTAATGCAAAAGAGAGGTGAAAAATCCTTACAGATGATTTTTGGATTATTTATGTTACTGATAATTTCTCTTGTGGTGTTAAGTATGTTCTTCAAGTTTGTAAAACAGGGAACTACAAAAACATCAGGTGAACTTGAAAAATGGGCTAAAGAAGCAAGCAAAGAAGCGGCAATAAGTAACTGTGAAGCATTATGTGACAGTATTGCTGATGAAGATTCATTGCTTGATTTCTGCAGCACTCTTTACCAGGTTGATTGGAATGAAGACGGTCCTGTAGAAGGAAAAGCATCTCAAGGAAGATGGTGGTTCTGCGAGAAAAAAATCCCTTGTTTTGTTCTTGTACCCAATTGCAAAAACAGGTATGACGGGAACAGGTGCAGGCAGGTGCTGGCAGAATATAGGTCTGATTTATATGTAAGATTTTTAAATGATGCTGAAGGATTGACACCTGATACTAATGGCGATGGAACTATAGATGCAGATGAAAATCTGCTTGCAATCCAGGATGGCTGTGATTTGCCGTACTGGGATCCTGATTTGCCAATAGAAGAAACATCTAAATATAACTGGAAACAGAGATTCTGCTTTAATACACCTGCAACCATAGCATCTGATCCGAGTTTTGTATGTGTTCCGCCAGAATAAATTTCATTAGTTTTTTTTAATTTATTTTATAAATTCCTCTTTCCAGGAAATATCAATCTCAGTTCTGTTTTGATCATCATTGAATCTCTTGTTTATATTAAACTTCAGTTTTACAGCTTTATTCTCGCCAAGGGCTTTCTGCACAACTGAAAAAAGGCTTTTTTCATTATCAAAAGAAACAGTATCCATTATAATTATGTGTTTACAGGAATTCGGCTCTTCATCAATTTCCTCGCAATACAATGGCTCTCCGCTTATGTCAATACAAAAAACATGGCCTTCTCCGTAATCTGTTTCATTTTCAATTGTAATGTTATTTACAATTCTCGGGAAGATATAGCTTTCAATCTCCTGTCTTTCAATTCCAAGGGAGCATACATTGATGATTGAAGATTTCAATAGGGAGTAACTGTTCATTGCATCATTGACTTCATTATTACGGATCCAGTTGGAAAGCAACGTGTATCCTGAAACAAAGATCAGGCTGCCTATAATTAAGCCTGCAATGAGCCACATCCATACTTCAACTGATTCCATTGCACGTTTTTTCATATTATCTGTTATTTTATCATTATTTAAATTTTAATCGGTATTTTTCAGTTCAGTTTAATCTTAATTCATAATAATAGGAAAATAATAATTGTGTACACAGTAGGGATGAGAAACACAATCTTCATCATCGCAATCAATAAGCCCGTCACAGTCATTGTCAAAAGTGTCAATACAAAAAGAATCATACTGGTTCTCTGTATCAAACTGGGATGTGCATTCATCGCATTCCTGTTCAGGATTATAATCAAACGGGCAGTTGTCACATGAATCCCCGAAGCCGTCTTTACCTTCCGGGTCAGGTTCATTTAATGACGAAAAGACTTCAATCTCATTAATATGAACAAAATTGTCACCTTCTGTCCTGTAAACAATAAATTCAATAAATCTAAACTCAGATGTTTCCGGTAAAATGAGCTCAACCCATTCATTAGGTATTATCTCATCCTGGGAAATAATTAGATTCATGTTGTTCAGGTCATCTCCTGCCATGATTTCCCATTTTGTAGGGTTTCCGAAATGGCCCCTGAATTTCCTGAAAGGCACAGGAGCACCAAAATCCAGTGTTATATTGAAAGGGTTAATTCCCGCGCTTCTTGCAATAGAGTTTAAATTTTTATCAAATATATTCTGAATTGCACCGATATCAATTTTACTATGTTCTATTACACTAAATGTTGAGAGAGAATATTCTGTTATTTCACTTTCAATTTGAGAAGGGTTATCTACATATGGACAATTGTCTTTTGAATCAACAAATAAATCCTCATCTGAATTCCTTAATTCCAGAGTAGGATCTCCTATTAATGTCAAGCCATAAAACTCGCATTGGCTTAGAGAATTTTCATGGTTATTGAACCATTCTCTGAAAGATAAACCGAAATTATAGCTTTTGGACAATGGCTCATAAAAATAAAGAAAACTGGACATTGCCCCTGTCTTTGTTGAACCAATAACAGCTAAGCCGTAATCACTTTCCTGGAAAGCATACCACCCACCAATATGATTCGGTTCACTGAATCTTAAAGCAGAGCAGGAGAACAGATTATAAAAATGAAACTTTGGTTTATTATCTCTTACATCATACCAATTTACAGAAGAGTTAAATTCTCCGAAATTGAAAAACCCATGGGATTCATAGCCGCTGTGTGCTCCTAATAATACATGCTCAAATTTATCATCCCATCTGCTCATGAAATCAGGTGCTGTTGTTGTCTCCCTGTCAAGCTCAACTGTCTGATTTGTATAGGCAAAAGCAACTTCATTACTCCATGTATTTGAATCTGCCCAGTTATCATCCACATATACTAGTGAGCGCAGAGGCAATGAATTTTCTCCTGTTCTGTATCTGTGGTTTTTATCAAAATAATTTCTAATTAATTTAGTTTCATTAGCTTCGTCAGGTGAAGTAAGCCTTCCCATGAATATTTCGGGGTATTTTTCACCTGAATGCTCTTTAAAAGGTTTTTCAAATGAGCCATTACATGGAGTTTCTTCACATATGCCTCCCCAGTTTCCGTCCAGATCCATGAAGTACAAGTCACTTGGGAATAAGTCTGGATTTGTTCCTCCGCAATCAACTTCAAACCATGCGCTTGGAATATCTCCTATAAACACAACACCGCCCAGCTCTTCTTCATTGTCAATTAGTTCCTGTTTGATTTCAAGGTGTGTACAATCATTGCATAGATAAACCTGGCAGCTATATTCAGAACTTTCTTCTATATCTGCCTCGTATTGTGTTAATGAATCAAGGATATAGTCATAGATTCCTCCTTCAGCAATAATAATAAATTTATTATCTGATGCATGCAAATTGTTTTCTTCTCCTGCTTTCTTGGTTGGGGCAACCACATGTGCATTCCCTGTGGGCGATTGCAATCCTTCATTGGCATTAAATGTATTCTGGATTTTTAATAATCCTTTTTTTTTAAGCTCGGATTTTTTTCCTTCATACGACTGATGCCTGATATTATATACAGCCTTGGAAATCTCGGCTGTTCTTGCATTGAATTCAGAATAATCAATCATTCCGTTTGCATCAATGTCAATATATTCTGCTTTGTCCTTATTGAAAATATTGTTTATTTTTTGTTCTGATTCCTGCAAAGAATCAAGTTCTGATTCGTTTTTTTGTTCTTCTGCTTCAATTGCCTGTCTCCTGTCATAGGAGACCTTTAAAACAGAATTAAGGTTCTGTTGATATTTTTCGACCGGAATGTCTATCCACTTGCTTATCGGAATTTCTTTTTCTGGTTGCTGCCTGACAGTAGAAAGAAGCGGCTTTCCTCCTATTCCTTCTTCAACAGTACCCTGATTACATGAACTTAAGACAAGCAGACAAACAAGTATTAGAATAGGAATAATCTTTTTATTCACTTTATAACAACTCTTTTATTCAAGACAATTAATTTTGAGTAACTCATCCTGTTATTAACTTTAACACATATTTTTCTGCAAAATGTTTTTTAAATAATAAATCAGATACTAGCTTGAATTCATTAATATCAGGTTTATCTTTTTTATTTAGTCCAGGCTGATAATATTCGGGTGTTTCAAGGAATTAAGATGTTTTTTCATTATTTAATTTAGTTTTGGATTTTTATTTGGTTTTAGATATTTCATTGTTTTTCTGAATAATAGACATAATAATAATACCAGCATGAATACTTGAAATCCACCATCAAAAGGTCCGTTTGGATTTGTAAACATAGAACATCCTGTCCCACCACCTCCATTATCATCGTCATCATCAGATTCAGATATCCATTCCATCCTTTTACTTGGTTTAAGAGTAGGATCACCTATTATATTATGACCATAATTATAACATATCATATCATTCTCAGTCCATTCCCATTCATTAGGTACTTTAGATTTATAATTTTTAAACCACTCAACTAGTGCCCCTCCAAAAGAGGCTCCATTATTTAAAGGTCCATAGAATAATTCCTCAAACTCTCTGCTTCCTGGTTTTGTATTGCCAATTGCAAGTAGACCATAGGGTGTCTGAAAGACATAAGTACTAGCCAGATTTTCCTTAATATAGAGTGATGAACTACAAGCATGGAGATCATAAAACATTTTCTTTACTTTTTTAGTTTCATCATCTATGTCTGGAGTTATTATATCTGGAATTGAAAAAATTTCTTCAATATCACAAACAAATTCCTCTTCTTCAAATTCATTTTTTTCATAATGATGTTCATTACAAATAGTATGAGCAAAATTAGAGGAATGAATTCTTAAATAAATAAATTCATAATCCTGTATAAGTTTTTCAACAAAATGTTCTTTTTTTGTATTAGCATCATCATGATGTGAATGAACAGGAGTGTATAATTTTCCAACTTGAGCAGTGACTCCTGTTATTAGATCTAAAATAAATTTATCAGTTTCCTCAATACCTATGTCTAGGGAAGAAAAATCCCCCCAGGTGTCATCTATAAAAACAACTGCTCGTTGTGCTAGGCTTAATTGTTGAGTTTTGTATTTGTGGACTCTGTCTAAATATGCATTGATTAAGGTAATCTTTTTAGTGCCCGGAGAAGGGATAATCCTTCCAACAAAGATTTCAGGATCAGTATTCCCTTTATGGTCTTTAAAAGGTCTTTCCTTAGATCCATCACAACCATCGATTACTCCTGCGCAATCACCATCCCATTCTCCATCTAAATCCATGAAATAAAGGTCTGTTGGAAATAAGTCTGTGTGTAATTCTCCCTCTCTAGGACATTGTGCTTCAAACCAGGCGCTTGGAAGATTTCCAATTAATATTGCTCCTTTAAACCTTTCTCCATAATTATCATACTGCACTTTAAGCATGCCGTCTTTAATAGTTTCAATTGTATACCCGTTAAGAGATTTATAAGAAACAACACAATAACCTTGTTTTTCAAGGTCTTCTTTTAATATTGTATATTGTTCTTTTATACCATTATATATTCCTTCTTCATATATAGTAGCAATTATTGGTCTTTCAGGATGTTCTTCTACACAATCTGCCAATTTCGAGGAAATACTCTTTTTTTCAGTAGTGGATTCATCTTTATCAACATAGACTGCTCTTGCCTGTCCTGTTATTTCTTGAATTCCTAGGTCATCTTCATCAACATCTAAATCAGATTCTTCAACATCATAACTTGGATCTTCTTCTCCTATAAATTCTGTTCTTGAAATGCTGTATATTGCCTGATTAACCTCAAACGGTTCATTTAAAAATTCACTATATGATAATGAGCCATCATTGTCCTTATCTATATAATTACTATCAACCTGAAATTTATTTAATACTTCTACAGCTATCCTTAACTCATTAATCCTTAACTCAATCTCTTCAATAAGAGAATCACTTGCTTTTTGTCTTTGTTCTAGAAGATAATTTATTTTATCTTCGCCTTTTTGTATAATTGGAAGAAAGCTTTCCTGATATTCTTCTGTGTCTAATGGTGCCCAGGAACTCATATAGGATTCAGGATTTGTGGAATATTGATTTGCATCTTCTTCCTCAAACTCTACTGCTTCCTTGTTTAGGTTTATATTATTATCATCTTTAATTATTTCTTTATCTTCAGTAAGCAAGTTCGTTTTCTCTTCTGGATTATCAGGTTCTGCACTTTTTGTATTGACAAAAATCAAAGAAAGAACTATTGAAAAAATAACAAATGATGCGCATACAGTTATTAATTTTTTATTCATTTATTGTAATTAATTTATTTTGTTTTTAAATATTTTACTTTATAACAACTCTCTGTAGAGAATAATCAAACTCAATAAATGGTTTCGTCCATTTACACCGAAGTGGAACATGCGCCCTAAAACACGGGCTTAGTTCCACATATGACTTATTAATCATTACATACAAAGGATACCTTGCGCTTTAGCTCAAGTTGTAACCTTTCCTCCATAATATTTTTCTACCATTTTAACTTAAAAAAACGTGCGCAACGAAATTGGCGCACGCGAATTTTTCAATTTAGTCAGCGTGAGCTATAAATTTTTGTTGAGCGGAGGCAACAAAAATGAAATTAAATTTGAAACATTGTTCCCATTCTGTTGGACAGAATGCGTATCATCTTGTATGGAAGCCATACAAGGCAAAACCATTGTTCAAAAACCTTCATTTCAGGAAAGTATGTTTTGGAGCACTCGAGTTAATAGCAAGTCAATATGGTTTTGAAATTTATGAACTCCAAGTTCTTTTTGACCATATTCACTTATTTGTTGAATGTCCTTCAACAATAGCTCTTGCAAAAGCATTGCAACTTTTCAAGGGAATTTCTTCTCGTATTTTAAGAAGAAATTTTTCATATCTAAGAGATATGAAGAGGCTTTGGAGCAGAGGCAAATTTTTTCGCAGTGTTGGAAATGTAAGTTGGGATGTTATCCAAAACTATATTGCCTCGAGCCAAGGTTCTTGGAGTATACCAGATAATAAGCTTCCTGCTTACTATCATCAGCGAAAAATCGCTGCTTTTTCTTAACAGGATACCTCACACTTTAGTGTGAGGAGGTTCAT
>JAFGRO010000028.1 GCA_016935095.1 Candidatus Woesearchaeota archaeon | reverse complement strand
TATACTAAAATGTATACTAATATATAAAATAGTTTAAAGAATGAAAATTTTGTTTAAATAAAGTTGTCTGCTTTTAAAAATGATAATAGAAGAAATAAATAAATTATTGTCAATTGAACTTGACTTGCATAAAGACAAAATATCCTATGAAAATGAGTATTTAACAAGGTTAAAAAAACTGGAATTAACAAAAGAAAAACTTTTAGCCAATAATAAAGAAGGCGCAAAAAACGCTTTGGAAAAAATCAAGCTCGAAGAGCTTAAAACAGCCCAGAAGAAGGTAAACACGGAAAATAAAGAGTTTGATAAAGAGATAGAGCAGTTAAATAATTCATTTAAAAAAAACAAAAAAAAGCTTGTGTCAGAATTTTTCAGTGAATTGATAAAAGATGCTGAAAAATTTTAAAAAAGGAGGTGAAAGATGTTTATACCAAAACAACTGTATGAAGTTGTTCTGATAATTCCCCAGAAATATACTGATAAGCTTCTTTTATCTTTAGGAAATGAAAAGATAGTCCAGTTCAAGGAATTTGATGAAAGATTTCACCAGATCCCCTCTGTGGATTTCCCTGAAATCAGGACTAATGAAGCTGTAAAGGCCCTAATGAAATTAGACCATATTATAGATAAACTGAAAATATCTGAAGGAAAGCCTGCCAAGGCATCTAAGACACCGATAAATGAAGCAAATGAACTTGTCGATAAAATCGAAATCAGGTACAATAAAATCGAAAAAAGCATTAATGAGAACCAGTCAGTATTTGATGAGCTGGACCTTTCTGTTGAATTCCTTAAATCAATTAAAAAAATCAAGCTCAAAGAAGAAAACCTGTTCTTTCTTATAGAGACTGAAGACAGTGTATGGAATGACCTTCTGAAAAAGATTAAAAAAGACAATATCAGCTTTTCCATGCTTAAAAGGAGAATTTCAGGTGACAAAGTTTTAAGGCTGATATCCATTAAACAGACTAATGAGACCAAATTAAGTAAACTATTGAACTCATTTAAAATCCATTCCCATAAAGGTACAATAAAAGATATTGAAGCACAAATAAAGACTGTATTAGATTCTATCAGAGAAAAGATAAGAACCAGTAAAAGGCAATTAGAGCATCTTCCCAAAAAATATGCTGATGAGATTTATTCATTAAGGGAACAGATCCAGCTTGAGCTCACTATTATGGAAAATAAGAGAAAATTCCTTTATTCAGAATTCACTTCTCTGTTAAATCTATGGATCACTAAGAATGATTTTAAAAAATTTAAAGAATGTGTAAAAAAAGTAACAAACAATAATTTTGTAATTTACAACCAGTATCCTAAAATCAAGGACAACCCTCCCACAAAACTGTCAAATTCTTTAATATTCAAGCCGTTTGAAATGCTTCTCCAGGGATTTTCTCTTCCCGGATACAGGGATATTGACCCGACATTTATCATTGCATTATTCTTTCCGCTTTTTTTCGGCATAATGCTTTCTGATGTTGGCTACGGACTCCTGCTCCTGATATTATCCTTATTTTTGTTAGTTAAAAAAAAATCATTTAAAGATTTTGCCCAGATGCTTATTATCTGCGCAATTGCAACTATAGCTATCGGGTTTTATTTTGGAAGCTGGTTTGGTTTTACATTTATAGAGCCGCAGCTTAATCCTCTAAAAAAGCCAATAGAATTAATTATAATCTCACTTGGTATAGGTGTCTTTTATGTAAATCTCTCACTAATCATAGGCCTGGTCCAGTCTTTAATAAAAAAGGACTGGAATTTCCTGTTACATGAAATTTTAATATGGTTAATTTTTGAGTTTGGTATAATCTTTTTGATTTACCCTAAATTATTCAGAGGATATACTACGCTGCCGCTGCATATTATTTTTATAATCGGACCAATAATTGTAAGGATATTCTCTAAAGGCATATTAAACATACTTGACTTTTCGAAATTTTTCTCTACAATGATATCCTTTGTAAGGATTTCTGCATTAGCCATGTCAACTACATGGATTTCGTTTGCAATCAATTTAATTTACAGGCTTGTAAAACAGTTCCCAAAAGGGATATATATAGGAATTGCTGTTCTTATCGTAGGTCATTTATTTAATTTTGCATTTAATACTTTTGGCTCATTTTTGCAGGCAATGAGGCTTCATTATGTGGAATTTTTAGGCCAGTTTTACCAGGGTAAAGGCCATGCAATGAACTTATTTTCATTAGAAAAAAAATATACTCTTTAAGAGGTGAATGAAGTGGATGTAAATATAATCGCTCTCGGAGCAGGAATTGCAATCGGGGTCTCTGCATTAGGCTCAGCTATTGGACAGGGATTAGCTGCATCAGCTGCAGCAGGGGCTGTTGCAGAAGATGAATCACTGTATGTAAAAGAGCTTACGTTTGCAGTACTCCCTGAAACCCAGGCAATCTACGGATTTATTATTGCAATGATATTGATAGCATTCGCATTCGGACTTATCACACTTTAATTAAAATGAAGCATGACTCCGGAAGTTTATCTAATGTAATCAAGGATATAGAAAAAGATATTATAAAATCCAAAAAGGAAATGTTCAATGAATTAGATAAGCAGATTAAAGAGGAAAAAAATCAGCTGAAACAGGAACTAAAAAAAGAATACAATAAACGGGTAAGGGAAGGCAAAATCAGGATAACGGAAGAGATTTCATATATTTCAGAAAAAAATGAATTGGACAACAAAAGAAAATTACTGAACTTAAAGAGGGAATTATTTGATAATTTTATGGAATTGATCTATAATGAACTCATTGAGTTCAGGAAAGACAGAAAATACTCAATATTGCTGAAAAAACAGATTAACTATTTCAAAAAGAAGTTTAAGTCAATTACAGTGTGGTGTAATGAAAAAGATATTAATCTTCTAAGGAAAATTGATAAAAAAATCAATGTTAAATCAGACAATGAAATTATTATAGGGATAATCATTGAAGACAAGAACAAATCCCAGAAAGTAGACCTTACATTAGACAGGTTATTGGAATCAAAAAAAAAATATTTCAGCGAAAATCTTTTTAAGAGACTATCAAAATGAATTCAGTCGGATGGTTTTTAACCGGAATTGGCAGCTCGGGAATCCTGGGTGTTCCTCTTGTTTTATGGGCAATTAAAAAAGGAAAACAAGCTTATTCCAATGCAAGAATCAGAGGAACATCCGGAAAGTTATTCAAGCAGGATGAGCTTGAAAATCTGTTAGACCCTAAAATGATACCTAAACTTCAGAAAAGCAGGTACTGGCAAATCCTGCAATTCAGCCAGAACAGGGAGGAATATGAAAAGAAACTCGAATCCTTAATTAAGATGGAATACAAAAAGATTTTTAACCTCTCATCAAAAGAGATTCAGCCTTTTTTAAAAATATATTATGTCATGTTCAATGAACTCTATGACTTAAAACTTATACTTTACTGTGTTGAAAATAACAGGAACAGAGAGGAACTGAAGAAACTGCTCAGGTCCGCGAAATATGTTGAATTGTTGAAATACAGTCATGTTGACGAAGTTATAAATCACCTGATAAAAATAAATAAATTTAATTTCCTTGATTTTTTTATTTATAATAAATACGGGCTTCTTGGCATAGAATACGCACTTGACTATTATTATTTCAAATTGTTAAAAAAAAATTCAAAGCACAAAACATTATTCAGGCTGTATAAGATTATAAGATCAAATTATCTGTTTAAACAGGTTTTGCGCCTAAAAGAGCTCGGCTTTAAAGAAAAAACAATAATTGAGATTATGAAATTAAATAACAATAAAGAGCTGACATTTGTAAAGAGAGATATAAATATATTAATAAAAGAGATTTCAGAAAAAGACAAGGAGTTCAGAAAGAAATTGGTTTCTGGAATTGAAATTTCAAAGATACTTGATTATCATTTCCAAAATAATATTATTAAAGAGAGTTCAAGCGAAACACTTAAAACGCCTTTTAGCATTTTATCTTCTTTTAATTTATTTGAAAAGATTAAAAGAGAAATTAGCTATGCAAGGTCATTATGGACTGTAAGATGAAATCAATGGTTATTTTAGATACACCGCTGAAAGAGGCATTTTCACTTATTGGCACAGATTATATTTATCCTGTTGAAAAACATGAACTATTATTAAATTCAATTGAAGATGAAATAAAACTGATCATATTGCCCAGAGGATTAGAAGAAAAATTTCGAAAGAAATATCCTGAAAAAATAATTATTGGTGTATAAATCATGGGAGATATCTATAAAGTGTCCGGACCATTGGTAATAGGAGATAACTTAGACAGGCCAATGCTGAATGAAATTGTCAAAATAGGAAAGAAAAACCTCTTTGGAGAAATAATCAGGATATTCCAGAACAAGGCAATGATCCAGGTATATGAACCTACAGAAGGATTAAAACCCGGGGATAATATCACTCAAACCGGAGAGATGTTCCAGGTAGAGCTTGGGCCTGGAATGTTAAAAAATGTATTTGACGGCATTCAAAGACCACTGGAAGGGAACAGCATATTTTTAGAGCACGGCTTTTTATTTCATTCATTGGACAGGGAAAAAAAATGGGATTTCCAGCCAAGTAAAAAAATAAAAAAAGGGGATATTCTCAAAGGAGGGGAAATTATTGGGATGATACAGGAAACAAATACAACTGACCATAAAATTCTCGTGCCTCCTGATATAAAAGGAGAGCTTGTTTTTTTTGAAAAGCAAGGATCTTACAATGTTGATAAAGTTGTTGCAAGAATTAAAACAAGAACTAAAATAGAGGATATTAAATTATATCACAAGTGGCCTGTCCGCGTACCCAGGCCCTACAACCTGAAAACCAGGCCTGAAATTCCGTTAAGGACAGGGCTAAGGGTTATTGATTTTTTCTTTCCTGCAGCCCAAGGCGGCACAATTGCAATTCCAGGAGGATTCGGCACAGGAAAAACACAGCTTATTTTTAACCTGATTAAATGGTCTGATGCTGATGTACTCATTTATATAGGTTGCGGAGAACGCGGGAATGAGGTTATTACTGTTCTTGAAGAGATTTCTCATTTAGTAATTAAAGGAGAACTCCTGGATGAAAGGACAATTTATATTATTAATACATCAAATATGCCTGTTGCCGCACGTACTTCCGGAATCTTCTCAGGAATAACAATAGCAGAGTATTTCCGTGACCAGGGAAAAAAGGTTGCGATTTTAGCGGATTCTATTACAAGATGGGCAGAAGCAATGCGTGAAATCTCTAACAGGATAGGTGATTTTCCTGGTGAGGAAGGCTACCCCACTTATCTTTCTTCTGAAATAGGTAATTTTTTTGAAAGAGCAGGAAATGTAGTTACTTTATCAGGAAATAAAGGAAGCATAACCACAATAGGGAGTATCTCATTATATGGAAGTGATTTTTCTGATCCTGTTGCGCAGGCTTCAATGAAAGTAGCAAGCTGCTTATGGGCATTAGATCCTAATTTAGCTTATGTCAGGCATTATCCTGCAATTAATAGAAATGTAAGTTATTCTAAACATATTTTATTTTTAAGGAAATACTGGGAAAAATACGGCAACTGGTATGAATATTATCATGAATTTTTAAATCTTTTTGGAAAGATTGATGAATTGGAGAAATTAACATCCGTAATGGGAAAAGATATGCTGGCTGAAGATGACCAGTTTTTACTTGAGTTCAATGAGCTTTTTACAGAACTGTTCTTAAAACAGAGCGCTCTGGTAATTGAAGACGCTCATCGAGACCCAATAGAACAGGTAAAAATGGCGGAGTTATTGCTCACCTATTATCATCGCGGTAAGGACGCACTGAAAAAAGGAATTTCCCTTGAAGAAATCTCAAATAAAGAGATTCATTCAAAATTAATAAAGCTAAAGACTTTAAGAAAGAACAAATACATTGAACAGATTGATGAATTAATTAATGAACTTATATTTGTCAAGAAAAATGATTGAGCATTACTGTATTGATGAAATCAAAGGACCTATTCTAATTATAAAAGGAGGGTTTAAACCTAAACTCGGGGAGATTGTTAAATTGAACCTCAAAAATAAAGTGATTACAGGGCAGGTTCTTGAAACTTCAAAAGAAGTAACTTTGTTGCAGTCTTTCCAGACTCTGGCAGGTGCGCGGAAATCAGATATCAGTGTTGAATTTTCAGGAGAGCTGCTTAAGTTTGGTGTTTCTGAAGAGCTGAAAGGAAGAATATTAAACGGCTATGGAAAACCAATTGACAACGGCCCGTTAATTTACGGAAAAGAGCAGAATATTGAGGGCAGGATAATAAGGCCTTCCAGAAGAGTTATTCCAAAGGGAATCATAAAAACAGGCATTAACTCAATTGATTTACTGAATACTTTAATTAAAGGGCAGAAGCTTCCTATATTTTCAGGATCAGGCCTGTCCCATCTCAGGTTAATAGGTGAAATCCTTAAAAATATATCCCAGGAAGACATGCTGATTATTTTTGGAGGTATCGGGCTTGCATACAATGATTATATTTATATATCCTCTTTATTACAGGAAACAGGAATATTAAGAAAAGCAATCTTTTTTCTCAATAGGGCAATTGACCCGGTGGTTGAAAGGATAATCCTGCCAAGGGTTGCACTTACAACTGCAGAATATTTTGCATTTGAAAAAGAGCAGAATGTAATAGTTATATTATATGATATTTCCAATTATGCAGACGGATTAAGAGAAATCTCATCCATGAGAGGCGAATATCCAGGCAGGATGGGTTATCCGCCTTATCTTTACACAGACCTAGCATCTTTATTTGAGCGCTCAGGCATTATTTCAGGGAAAAAAGGTTCTTTGACACAGATTCCCGTATTAACAATGCCGAATGATGATATCACGCATCCTATTCCTGACCTTACAGGCTATATAACCGAAGGCCAGATTATCCTGTCAAGGACACTTGATAAAGAGGGCATTTTCCCTCCAATAGATATTATTCCGTCACTTTCAAGGCTGATGTATCATGGAAGCAAAGGCCTTGTTCGAGAAGATTTCAAATTTGTTGGAGATTTATTATACAGTTCTTATTCAAAATACCTTAAGGCAAAAAAACTCAAATTAATTTCAGGAATAGATTCACTGAGCAAAGCTGACAGGAAATATCTTGAGTTCGGTGAATTTTTTGAATGGAATTTCCTGAACCAGGATAAGAAAAGACTGATGGAAGAATCTTTTGACATTGCATGGCAGGCAATTAAATTATTGCCTGATTTTGAAAGGATAAAAATCCCTGAAAAATTTATGAAATACATGAATTAAAATGGAATACTTCATCAGGCCAAGCAAAGCTGAGTTAATTAAAACAAACAACGAGATAAAGACAATCAGGCAATTCATGGAACTCATAGATGAGCGCGTGAAATTGCTTACCCAGGAAAAACTGAAATTAGAGGATATAATAAGAACAAAAAAGCTAAACCTGGAAAAATACAAAGCAGAGCTTGAGGACAAATCAGAAGATGTGTTAAAGAAATATGGTTATCTCGGCTTAAAAAGGATATCTCATTTTACAAAAAGGTCCTTTAAAATCAACCTCAAGTATGAGTTCATTGCAGGCATAAAATATTTTTTCCCGGAGATTGTCAAAGGCAATGCTGTGCCTTATGCCCTTTCTATCACAAGCTTTGAAATAGATGATCTTTACAATGCAACAATGAAATTCATGGAAAATATAATTGACCTCTCAAGATATATTGAAGCTGAAAAAAAAATAACCCATGAACTCAATCTTATCAGGAGAAAATTAAATGCATTGAAGAACTTAATTATACCTGAATTAGAGACAAACAGGAAAAAGATAAAAAAATTCCTGGCAGAAAAAGAAAGGTTTGACAATGTCGGAAAGATAAATATTATTGAGATGGTGAAGGATTGAAATTAATTAAAATAATTTTTCTTATTCTTAGATGTTTTTTTGACACTTGTTTATTTAATTACTAAAAAGTGATAATGAACAAAAAGATTTAAATATTAGTCCTGTGTTGCATGACTTAGACGAGAAAGATTTATAATTCTAAAAGAACCAGTTCAGAGGTATAAAATTTTTCAGGTGATACCT
>JAFGRO010000027.1 GCA_016935095.1 Candidatus Woesearchaeota archaeon | reverse complement strand
ATGAGGTATCACCTGAAAAATTTTATACCTCTGAACTGGTTCTTTTAGAATTATAAATCTTTCTCGTCTAAGTCATGCAACACAGGATTTGATACTAAAAAAGATTAAATTTTAAGGGAGGATTAAAAATGCTAAATAAAACTGAATTATATCCCGGAGTTGCTATATTTGATATTCCAGAAGTTGAACAGGAAGAGATACCTAAAGAAATTTGGCAACTTATTGAAAACGAGCTTGCCCGATTAAGCGATCTTACTAAATTAGATATAACAGCAGACGATTTTCATTTCAGAGAACAATATCAAGGTATTGCAATTGATATTACAGAAGCAAATAGAATTTCTCAAGAAGTTATAGATATTATTGATAAAAATACTTTAATTCGAAGGCAGGCTGTAGTCGCTGCAACTGCAATAGCACAATATGAAGGAAGAGGTGCCCATACAGCACATGGTTTTGGGACTTCAAAAATAAGAGAAGTCGCTACAGACATTATAAATGGAACTCCTGGTATTGATGAACTTGTGGGTGATACTGGGGGCCATGGAAATATGGGACAAATAGCTGATGCAATGGTCAGAGGTAATATTCATTCTGCTGAAATAATTACATATAGACAAAAAGGCACGAGAGCATTGGGCCATCATGAACCAAATTTAGAACATCCTGAAAAAAATATAATTGGAACCATGCCTTCTGCAAAAGGAAGACTTGGGCACGGTCTTGGACAGCAACTTGGTTATGCAAGAGGAATTGATGATAGACACGTTGTAATTATAACTGACGGAGATATTTATGAAGGAGGAACATTAGAGGCTATAGAGCAGATTATTGCTGAACAAGAAAATATGACTATTATTGTTTATGATAACAGCATGACAATTGCTGGACGCAGATTTGACATTGATCCATATCATGATCTTGAATCAATGTTACTCAGAAGTAATGCACGAAAATTTAATCAGGATTGGTCACTGGCAAGAAAAATTTTTGAACCTCTAAGATGCTGGATTGAAAATAAGAATAAAGGAGGTCCAATTTATTCTGCGGAAGTATGTGAAGATATTGAAGATACTGGCAACTTAGTTAATGCCATGAAAAGAGCTCTCAGACCAGGCAAAGGTCCCAGGTTTCTTATTGTCAAGGATTATGGTGCACATGATAGTGTCTTGACTGTACCTGCAGGAAAACATGATGGAATAATATTGTCTGGGGCAATAGCATACTTAAGAGAGACTGGTGCTGATAGGTTAGCAGACATTCTGGGAAACCTTCCAAAACCTGTAAAACAAAAACAAGAATTCCGCGGATGCTCAGATAATTTCACTGCCATAAGAAAACATTTAGGGACTTATGTTGCAGAAAGATTAATAGATCTACTTCCTGCTGATGAAATACAAGAACGTGTAGTATTATATCATAATGATGTACCAGGCTCATCTGGAGGAACTCAACTTCTTGATCAACTAAAGAAAGAAGGTATTGACATACAAACATATGGCAGAATATCAGAAATGTGCAATTTCTTAGCTGCAGCAGAGCAATGGAAAGGGGGAAAACAGATAATTCCAATATATCTAATGTTTAGTGGATTTATTCCCATGATTTTATCAGCAAAAGAGATGGAAGAGCTGTCTGGTGGAAAACTGTGGGTATGGGACTCTCATGATGGAACAATGGATATGGCTGATGGGCCTTGCCATTTTGGAGGCGATGTTGCACTGCTTGGTTCTGGAATTAAAGCATATAGTAAAAAAACTCAAGTACAATTACCAGGCGATGTACATCAAGCAGAGAAAATGGCGGATTACACACTGGATGGTTTCATTAATAGGTATGATGAAATGGGAATGACCTTTACTGCATCTCCAAGAGGAGACACACCAGAAATCCTTAAAGAAGATGGTTCCATATTCTACGATGATAAGTATGAATATGATGGCACACCTGATACTATTAGGACAGCAGGAAAAGGATGTGGCTATGTTGTTGCAACAACTGCTCAGGCTCTATGCAGTGCAATAGATGCTGTAGACAGGATAAGAGATAAGGGGAAAGGTCCACAAGTAGGCCTAATATACTGGAATACTTTATCAAATTTAGATCAATATGGAGATTTTATAGTGAACTCAGGACTGCGTGACACCCCATATATCCTAACTGTCTCAGATCTAAATAGATGGAGTGGCCTTGATAACCTTGGAACTATGATTGGCAACACAAGAGATCATACTACTAAGCCAGTAAACCAAGTTATACGCACAATGGCTATCACACAACCAGGAAATGGATGTTATGGAGCAGATTGTATGAAAAACCAAAGATTAGACCTGAAAAGTGTCTATACAGAACTCAATAAACTTGTTCAAGTGCATTAAATATATTTTTCTTCTTTCTTTTATTCCAATTAATCAATTAAATATTGACAATCTTGTAAAAAGCATCAAATAACGGCTCTTCTGTTGAAAATAAAAAGAATTTACCGCCGCAGCTCTTTGTCTCATTTTCAATTGCAATGATATGGTTATACAGCTGTTCCCTGTATGCTTTTCTTTTTGATTCACTGATATAAGTATGGATTTCCTTGCTTGACTCTGCATCTTTTAATATAACATCCCCATAAATCTTGAAATTTGTTTCTGATTTGTCCAGTATCTGAATAACCTTTAATTCATGCTGTGAATACAAGGGCAGAGAGTTTCTTACCTGATCAATATCAAAAAGAAAATCAGAGATTACAACAACTAATGAACGAGAGGTGATTGATTTTTTATATTTTTTCATCAGGTCCTCAAATTCCACAAGGCCAGTGCATTTTATTTTATTAAGGTGCTGCAGGAAACTCATTATTTGAGACATGCCGCGCTGTGCCCTGAACGTGACAAAATAACGTGAAAAAGTTGATAACTGAAATCGTTCATTAGCACGGGCAGCAAGATAAGCAAACCCTAAGCCGAGCATTGCCGCATATTCAAATTTTGTATATTTAGAAGTTGTAAAGTCCATGCTCTTTGAAACATCAATCAGCACATGGACTGTCAATGATTTTTCTTCTTCATATCTTTTTATATAAAAATCATCTGTCCTTGCATATATTTTCCAGTCTATTGTTCGGAAATCATCTCCCGGCACATATTGACGAAAATCATTATAGATAAGGCCTGTGCCGAGATGAGAAGACCTTTTTGTGCCTATGAAGCTGGAAGTGACTTTTTTATTTATTATCAAACTGAATTTTTTAAGCTGTGACAAAAAATCTATATCTATCATTTTCAGGCTATTTTCAGGCTTTCCTCAGTATTTCAGTTATAGCATCATCTTTTGTCATTCCTTTACGTTCTGCTTCAAAATTCAATACAATCCTGTGCCTTAGCACAGGATATGCAAGTTTTTCAATGTCCTGCTTGCTCACATAATTCCTTCCGTCGATAAGAGCATTTGCTTTGCTCGCTATAATCAGGCCTATGCTTGCCCTGGGTGATGCCCCGTATTCTATTAAGTCCTGCATTTCCCTGGTTTTATTGACAATTTTTAAAACTCTCCTTTTCAGGTCGCGGGCAATCGGGACCTGCCTGGCATATTTCTGGAACCTGAAAACAAGGGATTTTTCAAACATTTTTTTTATTTCAACCTTGGATAAAATGTTTGTGTAAATGTCAACAATTTTTTCTTCTTCTTCAAAATTAGGGTACTTGACATTGATCTTCATGAGGAATCTGTCAGTCTGCGCTTCAGGCAGGGGATATGTCCCTTCCTGTTCTATTGGATTCTGTGTTGCCAGAACAAAAAAAGGCGTATCCAATGAAAAAGTATTATTGCCCACAGTGACCTGGCGCTCCTGCATTGCTTCAAGCAAAGCTGACTGCGTCTTCGGAGTTGCCCTGTTAATCTCATCTATAAGGATGATATTGCCGAATATAGGTCCCTTGTGAAATTTAAAAATTCTCTTGCCGTCAGTTTCTTCAAGGACATATGTGCCTGTAATGTCTGAAGGCATTAAGTCAGGTGTAGACTGGATCCTGGAAAACTGAAGGTCCATTAAATCAGCAAGAGTCTTTATCATTGTTGTTTTACCCAGGCCGGGGTATCCTTCCAGGAGAACATTGGAATCCGATAGGATTGCAACCAGAATCTGTTTTATTACTTCATCCTGGCCGACAATTATCTTTTTTATTTCCTGAAAAATCTGATCTATTTTTTCTTTCACTTCTTTCAAATTAATCACCCTTCTTTTAGTTGATCAAAATAAGTTTTAATAACATCTTTGTGCTCTTCTGTTATTTTATCCTCATAAACTTCCTGTGCATAACCTTCAATCTCCTCAGGATATGTTTCACCAAACTCTTTTTTTTCCGGGTTTTCTATCTGTGAAACATCAATGTCTGTACTGTAAGTCTCTATGCTCAAATTCAGCTCCTGATCTCCCAGCTCAGCTACAGAACCATTTTCAAGGTAGTCCTGGGTCAACTGGAAATTTATGGTATTTTTTATAAAATCATTTGCCCTGTTTTTTATATCTGTGAAATCCACCGGAGCAATAGCAACTGACCGGGTTATGTTATTGATATTAAAATTCAAAGATGAAATAAATATTGTAAAAAAAAACAATAAAGATATGCAAATAACCTTTAATGAGATATTTTTCCTGCTGACTAATGCATTTATATCCACATTTGTAACAAGATTTATTACTTCTGTATGCAAAGCCAAAACCACGGGATTATTTTTTTCTTTATAATCATTGGATGTCCTTAATTTTTCCTTTAACTCAGGATATTTCTGCTCCAGCTTGAGAAGTTTGTTTATTCTTAATTTCCTGAAAAAACTCAATATAAAAAACAAAAGACCGGGAATTACTGAATATATGAGACTCAGATTCAAAAAACTCAGGATTAAACAAGAAACGCCAAAAAACAGGATTCCTGTAAACATAGAATCAAAAAATATTACAAAGAGAGAAGACAGGACAATTTCATTAAACACACTTTTGACTAAATTCATTTTATGAATAATCCTCGCATTCTGACAAATTCATTGTTCCCGATATTTCATCACAGATACTTTCAATATCCTCACTTATATCATCCAGCTCGTCTGTTAAATTATCAACTTCAGAATTTAGTTCTGTAACCTGTGCATTTAAATTAAATACCTGGATCTGAAAAGAAGACAAGTTCAGCAATGCCTGATTTAAATCGGCTTTTGTCTGGTTCAGGCTGCCTGATATTGTCTGTTTCTCTGTCTCAATGTCCTGCTTTTCTGATTTAATATCAAGATACTGCTCACTAAGCTCCTGCTCCCTCTGGATTTTCAGGTCATAGTTCTGGCGCAGGTTTGTGTAATTCACTGATAGACTGTTTAAATTAGATTCCAACCCCTTTATCATCTGGTTTTTATCGGAAATAGCATTGGTCAGCCTTTGCATTGACTGATAATAATATAAAGTGGAGCCTCCGAAAAACAATAAAGTAAGAACTAATAAAAGCATTAAAAACAGAGTAGATGTTTTTCTTATATAGCCCATATATAGATTTAATTAATAAGAAGTATTAAAAAGTTTTTTATTTTTGCAGAGTTGTTAAAACAATCATTAAATTCATTACGTCTCCCTGCTAAGCCTTATCTCATGGACTTTCCTTGCAATAATCTCAATTAAGTAAAGAATAACAGCCAGTATAACAAATATCCATGACAAATCTATATTATGTATGGTTTCTGCGCTTGTCGAAGATTTTAATTCCTGGATTATTTCATCTGCATTATTATTAAGGAATTTGCCGCCGGTAATGCTCAATACATTAGAAAGCTCCGGGTTAATGCCAAGATTAAGGTATTCATCATTGTAATTTACAGAAACTGTCCTGTTCAATAATTTAATAAACCCGGTTGTCTGGGGAAAATAATAAGATTTATAGATGTTGTTCTGCTCTTCATAAAAATTCAGCACATCATCTTCAGGGATTTTTGAAGACCTTACCACTATTGTTTTACTCTTGTTTGCGTACATTTCAGGAAAATCAATTATAATCTCTCTTTTTCTTTCAGGATCCTCTATTAACCAGTTCGTGGTCCTAATTATTAATCCGGAATTTGCTTTGCTCAGTAACCTGGAAGCCCATATCTCAGGATCTGTTGTCAGGCTGGCTACCCTGCCCAGACCATATCTCCATACTGTTAAGATAGGGTCGCCTCCAGTAGTAGTTACCAGCAGCCTTGAATTGGATTTAGGATAAACAGAATTCAGGCCAAGAATCTCAACATCAATATTGATTTTCTGTGTAATAAAGTGATTGGTATCATATAAAAACAAGCCCAGCTCATCTTCATCAAGTGCATTTTCAGGATCCCCGAAAAAGATATTAAGCCTGCTGTTCTGGTCAGCCGGAAAATAATGGCCTGACCCAAGCAAAGTTATTTTTTCTAAAAAATTAGTATTTGCTTTATCACCTACGGAAACCACATGCGTCTTAATTCCCTCTGCACTTAATTTCTCTGCACTTTTCAGGGTCTGCATCTGGTCATATGTATAAATTGTTTCCTCTCCTTCAAGGTTAGTCGCAAGCCCGTCTGTAAAGATTATCAGGTCTTTGCCGCCCCTTTCCAGTCTCAATAACTGCTGGGCTAATATCATGCCTTCGCTAAGCTTGCTTACTGGCTTCCTGTTCAATTTGGAAATTTGATCCTTTAATATCTCTCTTTTAGAATATATTTCCCCAAGCGGAGAAACAATGGAGGGCCCGCTCCCGGTCATATCCTTGAATAATTCTATAACCCCTACTTTATATGTATCTGGTATATCATCAATTAAATCTATTATTAGTGCCTTTTGAACATCCCTGAACCAGGTTGTCTCATCAGTCAAAGGGTTAACATATTCCCTTCCCCATCCGCCTGTATCAATTGCAATTATAATATTTGAGATATCCTTTTTCTTTTTCGGCTTGCCTATGCCGACAGGCAATAGTCCTGTCAGCAAAGACTTGTTGTAATCCCCATAATCATATGAGTTTTTACCGCCAACAACAAGCAAGCCGTTTTCCCTGTCTAAAAAATCCTCAAGTTTCTGGATATCATTGTCAGACAGGTCCTTTGCATTAATGTCATTAAGAATGACTGCATAATATTTATCCAGGTCTTCAGGGATATAAGTAACTGTGTCAACATCATATAAGCCCTCATAGATTTTTGCTAATTGAGAATATTTTTTTGAAATAAAGAGCAAACCCGGCTTATCTACAACATATATTGTTTTGTAAAAAATATTATTCTGGGGAAATAAGTCTTCTTCATCAATTTCTGCAATTATAGTATGCTCTCCCTGGTAAAAACTAAACTCCTGCTGAATAATATCTTCACTTGTTTCCTGGTCAAAAACAGTTTCACCGTCAACACTGATTTTCAATCTCACTTCATTTTTATTTCCTGTCCTGGTTATAATAAAATCATAGGTGTTTTCAACAGTCGAAATAACCTTGCTGGGCCCGGATATCCGAATTGAAATATCTTTCTCTTCTGGTTTTAGATTCAAAGCATATATTTTTGAATTCATATTAGCTGATATCAATGCTATATCCTCCAAAGCAGATCCAGAATTTGAATATCCGTCTGAAATTAGAAGAATATTCTTAGAGGGTTCTATTCTTTTCAGGAGCTCATTTCCAATGTCAGATATATCATTTGTGTTAATTGAATACTTCTCTACGAGTATCGCCTTTGACTGCAACTCTCTGATTAATTCATAAAAAGACTCTTTATCATAAAGGTTCATTGATGATGTGTTATCAATTATGATCCTCACTGAAGGCATCTGGTCAATACTCTCTTTTTGCTCAATCAACGGAGAACTAATGGCAATTAACAGGAGTATAAATGTTACTGATTTAGATAAAAACAATAGTCTCTTGTATGTTTTTTTCTTGTGCAGGCTCTCACTGAAAAATTTATATCTTATTAAAAAGAATAAAATTAAAAGCAAAGGAAAAATCAGCAAAAGGAATTCCGGCTGCTCCAGTAAAATCGAACCATAATTTAAAACCATTTATAGATCTCCTCTTTTTTTAATATATAACACCTCAAGTAACATAAATACAATAATCAAAGCAACAAGAGCCGGCAATAGGCTCACTCTTTCAAGGGATTTTTGTTTTTGAAGATTCTCCATGAAAATGTTTTGCTTCTCCTTATTTTGAGATATCTGTGATTCTCTTGAGTTCAAAAGATTAACAGTTATTTGTTTTGAGTCTATTCTGTAAATTCCTATCTTGTCTGCCTTCACATAATTCTGGAATTTTTCACCCTCAGGATTAATAATAACCTGGTCTTCTGCATAGATAATATCTCCTATTTTCCTGTTAATCTCTGCAAAGGTATTTTGTTTTGACAGCCTTTTTATTAATTCATACCAGAACACAGGGTAGTCTGTTGAAAGTTTAAAAGAATTGAATTCATCGAATATCCCGTAATACAATACATTGCCCTGGCCGAGCTTTGTTAATGTAATAACAGGTATATCTGCAACTGTCTCAACAACAACAAGTGAATTATTATTTATTATTTTTGCATCGAAATATTTTTGTGACTGGCCGAAATTTATATCCTTTGCCTGTTCCAGTTTTTCTGTATTTACAAGAGGAACACTTGATTCTTCAATTTTGTTAAGCTCAACCGGCAAAAGCCCTTCAAAATCAATTTTAAATAAATCATCCTGAGCAATTATTATTAAAGAGTCTCCCTGAGATACCTTTTCTTTGAGCTGGCTCATCAGCCCTGTAATTATGCTTCTGGAATTCACATTATCAAAAACAACAATATCATGATCAATTTTCGGAACAATCGGAGGCTCTGCAATAGATATGTCTAATTTTTTAATTGAGTTTAATGCGTTCTGCACATAAGTTCCTTTTTTGTTTGTGATTATAAGGACACGGGTTTCCTGGTTTTCCGGAATATTTACATAAAGAAGATTATCAGTTTCAAAATCATCCTCAACATCAAGCTGGATTTTGTTTACACCCTCTTTCACAGATAGTTCAACAGATTCAATGGCATTAGGCGCTATTGTAATTTCCTGGTTAAGATTTTTAAATTTGACTTTCTCTTCATTATTGTTAAAATTCTTTATATCAACCTGTATTTTTAAATCATCTACCCTCTTATAATTAATTATCCCTATGTTGCTTTTCTGGGATGCAGTATTAACCAGAACCACATCAAAACCCTTTGAAGATAGTATATCCCTTGCAATAAGTAAGTCCTTGTTTTCCATATCAACAAAATCACTTATAACAAGCACTTTTGCCTGGGAAGAAGACGCTATATCCGCCGCCATTATCATTGAATCCCATATATTGCTTCCTGAATCAGAAGGCTTTAATGAATTTAAGATGCGTTTTGCATTTAGGTTGTTGGTTTGTTTTGAGACAAGATGCGGCGTGTCTTTGATTAATATAATGGAATTCCTTACTCCCAGATTGTCTTTGCAGATATTAACAGAGTTTTTAAACCGTGTCCCTGTGGCTTCTTTTACCTGAGAACTTGCTGAAGCATCAATGACACATACCACTTCATGGCTCCTTACTGTTATGTTCAGATATGTAAACAATTTCAGTGTAGCTAAACAGAGCAATATAATAATTATCAGCTGGATTATAAAAAGCCAGTCCTTGACAAATTTATTGAAAAAAGAAGTGAAATGCTGCTTTTTCTTTTTACTCTCAACAAAAATTAAGCTTGGTATGATTTTTTTAAAAGGCTTTGGCTTTAAAAAATACAGTAAAAGTAATATGAATAAGCTAAGAAAACTAAGGAATCCCCATGTGTTGGTTACTTCTACAGTATAACCTAATATGTCCATAGAATTTTTTAAAAAGAGATAGTTTATATAACTTTCTTATTATGCAAATCCCTTGCAATAGATTCATTTAGTTTGATTATATTTTCTTTTGCCTGCAGGTTTCTGAAATCATAATCCAGGATATAATATATCATGGAATCCATGTATTTCTTAATTATTGGAATGCCTTTCATATTTAGATTAGAGATATATTTCCGGACCTTTTCTTCTGTCAGCCCAATCAGTTTTGCAATCTCCTTTGCATCAATCAAATCGCCGTTCCTTGCGTATAAAAGCAAAAATATTTCCTGTTCCCGAGAATTCAATATTATATTTTTGAAAATTTCCTTATTAATTGACTTGCCCTGCAGCTGGGAGATAAACATCATCACTTCATCCAGTTTCTCATTTAATTTTTCAATTTTATTATCAAGCTGCAGGAGGTATTCATAATTTGCTGATATCTCATTAGTGTTCTCATTAATAGAATCAAGGTGGTCCTGGAATTCATCCTTAATCCTGTCAAAAGATGTTTTTAGGTTTTCTGTAACACTAAGGGCTTTTCCCTTTTTGTGCCTATTTAATATCCTGAATAACTTTTTTATGTAAATCACCCGAGAACATTAGTTTAGGAAAAGTTATTTAAATAGTTTTATATAGTCAAAGATACAAATTAGAAAAAAAATAAATAATTCAATATTTTGAAAAAGAGTTAGAATGAATAAAGAAGACATTATTAAGGAGTATAAAGAAACTAAAAAAAACTCAAAGGAACTTGAAGATTCATACATTAAAGAGCATAAAAAAAAAATCAGAAGACTATATAAAATTGAAAATAAAAAGCAGTACAATGTAATATTAAAAAATGCTTTTGGCTTTGGCTTATGGTTTGCAATAGGGTTTTCTGTTGGTGTGATAATATTCTGGTCTATTATACTTCTAATTTTATTTTTGTTTATTGGTCCAGGTCTTGGTAGTCTTTTGCAAAGTCTGATAGGATTGTTTTAAATGTGCAGCTCAAAAAAGCAATTAGCTGTTGTTTTGTCTAAATTAAAATGTTTTAATCTGCCCTCTGTTAAATCAGAGCAATATTCAACTGATCCGGAAATTGCCGCAGAGGTAATATGGTCCGCCTATCTGCAGGGTGAAATTGAAAATAAGTTAATTGCAGATCTTGGCTGCGGCACAGGCATTCTCGGCATAGGCTGCCTTCTCTTAAATGCAAAAAAGGTCTTTTTTGTTGATAAGGAAGAAAATGCCATTAATATATTAAAGGAAAATTTGGTTAATTCAGGAATTGAAAATAGATTCAGGATACTAAACAAGGATATTTCCGAATTCAATAAAAAAGTCTATCTTGTTATACAGAATCCGCCTTTCGGCGTAAAACAAAAGCACGCTGATAGAGTGTTTTTAGAAAAAGCCTTTTCTGTTGCCGATGTAATTTACAGTTTCCATAAGATTGAAAGCAAAAGGTTTATTGAAGCCATTTCTAAAGATTCCGGCTTCAGAATCATGAATTTTTTTGAGTTTGATTTTCCGTTAAAGCAGACAATGAAATTCCATAAAAAGAAAATCCAGAGAATCAAAGTGGGGTGCTGGAAGTTTGTGAAGAGCTTAGAGTTATAAATGTTTTTCTCACCAATTAATTACAACAAACCTTTTTATAAGCTTAATTGAATATATTTATTGAAACTGGATTAAGAGGTGTATTTATGAATAAAACAAAACAGATTATCCTGCCTGAAAATTACGCTTCAAGAGAAGAATATCTTAACGGGCTGAAAAAATCAGAGCCATCCATATTATGGTTCGACCAGCTCGGCATAGAAGATGTGGCAATTGTAGGAGGGAAAAATGCTTCCCTTGGTGAGATGTACAGGACTTTAACCCCGAAAGGAGTAAGAATCCCGAATGGATTTGCGATTACAGCACATGCTTATTTTTATTTATTAAAAAGAGCTGGAATTAAACAGAAAATCAAGGATATCCTAAAAGACCTTGATACCAGCAATATGAAAAACCTTTCTGAAAAAGGCCATGCAGTAAGGAAACTCATAAGGGAGACTGAGCTTCCACCTGATTTAAGTGCCCAGATAATTGAGCAATATCATAATCTGTGCAATGCCTATAACATGGAAAATGTGGATGTTGCTGTAAGAAGCTCTGCAACTGCAGAAGACCTGCCCGATGCCAGTTTTGCAGGACAACAGGAAACTTATCTTAACATAACCGGAGAAAAACAATTAATAGAGGCATGTAAAAACTGTTTTGCATCTTTATTTACAAACAGGGCTATCTCATATCGAGAAGATAAGGGATTTGACCATTTTTCAGTTGGTTTAAGCATAGGCATACAAAAGATGGTAAGGTCAGATAAGGCATGTTCTGGTGTAATGTTCTCTATAGATACAGAATCAGGATTCCAGAACGCAGTATTTATAACCGCTTCATATGGTCTTGGAGAGAATATTGTTCAGGGGGCAGTCAATCCCGATGAATATTATGTGTTTAAACCAACTTTAAAACAGGGCTACAAACCAATATTAAGCAAAAAGATTGGAACCAAAGAGAAAAAAATGATTTATTGCAATGAAGGCAATAAAGTAACTAAAAATGTTCTTGTGGATTATACCAGCAGAAAGCAGTTTGCCCTGAATGATGATGAAATACTGCAGTTGGCAAGATGGGCCTGTATCATCGAAGACCATTACAGTGAAAAATCAGGGCATTTTAAGCCAATGGACCTTGAATGGGCAAAAGACGGTGTTTCCAATGAGTTATTTATTGTCCAGGCAAGGCCGGAAACAGTTCATTCCCAGGAAGACAGGACTGTATTAAAAAAATACCACCTGAAGAAAAAAGGAGAGGTAATTATGACCGGTAATTCTGTAGGCGAAAAAATCGGCCAGGGAAAAGCTAATATTATTAAAGATGTCCACCAGATTAATAAATTCCAGAAAGGAGAGGTTCTTGTGACAGAGATGACTGACCCTGACTGGGAACCTATAATGAAAATTGCCTCTGCAATTGTAACCAATAGAGGAGGAAGGACATGCCATGCCGCAATAGTATCAAGGGAACTTGGCATTCCGTGTATTGTCGGGACATTAAATGCAACAGAAAAAATCAAACAGGGGAAAGAAGTAACAGTTGACTGCTCCCAGGGAAGCAAAGGATATATTTATGAAGGGTTACTTGAATTTGAAATTGAAGAGCATGACCTGAAAAATCTTCAAAAGCCGAAAACCAAAATAATGATGAACCTCGGCAATCCTGAGCAGGCATTTGAATTAAGCTTTCTGCCAAATGAAGGGGTAGGTCTTGCAAGAGAAGAATTTATTATCAATTCATATATAAAGATACATCCGCTTGCCTTATTGAAATTTGATGAAATCAAAGACACAAAAATCAGGAACAAGATACTTAAATTAACAAGCGGCTATGAAAACAAGGCAGAATATTATATTGATAAACTTGCGCAGGGGATTGCAACCATTGCTGCTGCATTTTATCCGAAAGATGTTATTGTAAGGCTAAGTGATTTCAAGAGCAATGAATACGCTAATTTGATTGGAGGCAGGGATTTTGAGCCTGAAGAAGACAACCCTATGATAGGGTGGAGAGGGGCTTCCCGTTATTATGCTGAAAAATACAAAGAGGGATTTGCTCTTGAATGCAGTGCTTTAAAAAAAGTCAGGGATGAAATGGGACTTACGAATGTTGTTATAATGATTCCTTTCTGCAGGACAATCAAGGAAGGGATAAATGTTTTAAATATAATGAATGAAAACGGGCTTAAGAGAGGAGAAAACGGATTAAGGGTTTATGCAATGTGCGAGATCCCTTCTAATGTGCTCCTGGCTGAAGAATTCCTGGATATTTTTGACGGCTTTAGCATCGGGACAAATGACTTAACTCAGTTAACACTTGGCTTAGACAGAGATTCAGAGTTGGTTGCCTCTGTTTATGATGAGAGAAATGAAGCTGTGAAAGCACTAGTCAAAAAAGTGATTGAAGTTGCAAATAAAAAGGGGAAATACATTGGAATCTGCGGTCAGGCACCTTCAGATTATGAAGAGTTCGCTACTTTCTTAGTAGAATGCGGGATTCATTCAATGTCATTAAACCCTGATACAGTAATAAAAACAACACTGGCGATAAAGCAAAAGGAAGAAGAACTCGGGATTAAATAGAGTTATTTAGGCACTGGACATATTCACACAGTATTTATAAACTCCAAATTAAATTGATAAAAAAGAGGTACAGTCAATGGCTAAATTATTTTCAATCAATGAAAAATATTCTAATAGGATTTATAAAAAAGAAAAATTAGCTGAATTTAGAAGACAAAATGTAAATGTAAGGACAGGAGAAGTATGTTTAATTTATACAAGTTCACCAATAAAAAAAATTACGGGTTTTTTTATTGTAAAAAATAAGATTAGATTACCTCTTCAAAAACTTTGGGAAAAAACAAAAAAAATTGCAGGAATTTCTAAAAAAGAATTTTTCAATTATTTTGAAGGATGTAAAGAGGGGACAGCAATTTTGTTAAAAAAAGTTAAAGAGCTTTTAAATTCTATTAGTCTTAATGAACTAAGATTAAAAATTAAAAACTTTAGACCTCCTCAATCTTATTATAATGTTAATAATAAATTATATAATATTTTATCCAATATTATTCCACAAAAATCATTATCTTCTTTTGTTTAGTTTTGCCATTGAGTAAATTTGAAATCAATTTTTGATAATCTCTTTATTTTTAAGTAATTTTTATGATTCAATTTAATTGTTGTTATTGGTGCCATCTTAAGAAGTTCTCTATTAATAAGTTCGTTATAAGAAATTTCTCTTGGTAAATGTAGATGAAATCTAAATAAAATTACTGTTAGAGGCTTTTTAAAGTTTTGAATTTCCTTTTTTGAATAAACTGTTCTTCTGACTACATAAGCAAATATTTCATCAACCTTGGATAAATTATAATAAATAGAATCAATAGTTCCTAATGATGTCAAAGCCTGATTTTTTCTACTTCTGTAAAATAAAAGTATATCATTTTTCCTCATTTGTTTTGAAGGAGCATTACATAAATATGCTTTTTGAAGTGTATTTCCTTCTGTGATAAAATCACCAAGAAATTCAGTAATTTTTGTTTGACGTTGTTTTATATCAATGAAAAGTCTTTCATGATATTCTGGAATAATTGGTACAATAAATTTGTTAACTGACTCACCATCATAGAAACATGGAAAGTATTTTTCTCTTAGTATCCCAATTGGTTCAATTTCATCAGGAAAAATTCTTTTAGTAAATATTGATTCTCTTTTTGGAGTATGATTATGCTCAATATAATTTGAATTTTTTTCAAATCCAAATGGCTTAATTAAAGGAATCAAACGATCATTTTCTTTAATAAAATGTGTTAAGTATAATTCATTGATATTATTCCTAATTGCATAATTGAAAGCTAAACTTAAAAATAGTTCACCTATTTTGTTTCCAACATTTGTTACTTTCAATGTTGAAATTTTTAACCTTCTTTTTTTTTGAAGAAAGATAGGATTAGCTTTTATGATTTCTTCTTCTTCTTTTAATAAAAGAAAAGCTCCCAATGAGTTATCATTATTTAAATACACATATGCCTCTTTGCCTTCTTGAGCTTTTTTCCTAAACCATTTATTAAAAATATGTTCACCATAATCTTCACGTAGACTATCAAAAAAAGAATCTTCTAATTTCAAATTATGTAAGGGTTTTTTCTCAATTGCAGGAGGAGAATATACTTTTTTTGGTGGTTTTAATATATCGTTAAAAAAAGTAATTGCATCAATAATATTAAAAATTCTATCTGAAATGCCTAGTTGACTAGCTTTGGAATGCACACCTTTATCCTCTGATATTAGAAATTGAACTGCATTTCTGTACACAGAATATACTAAACATAAATCATTTAAGTCATGTTCATTTTCAATTTTAGAAACCTTTCCTAAAGTTGACTCAAAATAATCATCCTCTTTTGGATTTGGAGGATTTTTTAATAAGCTATATGTCCCAATTTTTGATAATATAACTTGTTTTCTTTCTTCATCTCTATCTTTTTTGATTTCTTCAACTGATTTTGGGTGAATTAAAATTATACATCCAGCTTTATTCAATAATCTTAATAATTCTTGAATATTATCGTCAATAATTGCATAATCTTCTCTTAGAATGAATAGATTTGTATCCAGTAATATTCTCATTTTCTACAATATTGTAGAAGTGCATATTAATTTATTAATTTTTTCCAAGTATGACAAGAATTTTTATCCTATTTTCTTAACATTTATCCAACATGTTCTTAATCCTTTCTCTTATCTCTTTTAATAAAGCACCATATATTTTATTCTATTTTTCACACCTTTTCATACTTTTTCCAGAGCAAAGTTTTTAAATCCCTGTTGCTTTAATTTATATCCTAATAAAAAAAAGGTGATTCTTATGGTAAGGATAGCGATTAACGGCTTTGGCAGAATAGGAAGACAGGTTCTGAGAATAGGCATTAATGATCCTGAGATCGAATTTATTGCAATCAATGATTTAACTGATGTTAAGACTCTGGCGCATTTATTAAAATATGATTCTGTTCACGGAAAATTTGACGGCAGCATAGATATAGAAGAAGAATATTTAGTTGTAAACGGGAAAAAGATTAAGATTTCTGCAGAACGGGACCCGGAAAAACTGCCATGGAAAGAAAAAAATATTGATATTGTTATTGAGAGCACAGGTGTTTTCCGCACAAAAGAGCTTGCTTCAAAACATTTGACTGCAGGAGCTAAAAAAGTATTATTAAGCGCGCCCGGAAAAAGCGAAGGCATTAAGACAATTGTTCTCGGAGTGAATGAAACAACTTATAATAAAGAAGCAGATCATATTATAAGCAATGCATCATGTACAACCAACTGCCTTGCGCCTATGGTTAAAGTGCTTAATAATAAATTTGGTATTGAAAAAGGTTTCATGACAACAATCCATTCATATACAAATGACCAGCGGATTTTAGATCTGCCTCATAAAGATCTCAGAAGGGCAAGAGCTGCTGCAATGAACATAATCCCTACAACAACTGGTGCAGCGATTGCTGTTGGATTAGTTATTCCTGAGCTGGACGGAAAGCTCAATGGAATGGCAATAAGAGTCCCAACACCAGACGGCTCAATTACAGATTTAACTGCTTGGATTAAAAAGGAGGTAAGCAATGAAGAAATAAACCAGGCTTTTAAAGAAGCTGCTGAAGGGTATATGAAAGGAATCATTGAATATTCAAAAGAGCCTCTTGTCAGGGTTGATATTGTCGGAAATCAGTATTCATGCATCTTTGATTCATCATGTACAATGACACACGGCAGAATGGTAAAAATTATCGGCTGGTATGATAATGAATGGGGCTATTCTTCAAGAATGGTTGATATGCTAAAGCTATTGATATAATATGGCAAGTTTTTTAACTCATGGCTTTGTCTTTATTTTTTATTTTCTTTTTCCGGATAAATTTGATTTATTAGCCTTATTAATTGGGGCTTATATAATTGATTTTGAAAGTGTTCTGAAATTGCCTTATAATTATTTTATAAAAAAATTCAGTTTAAAAGAATCAATTCATTTTAGTATTGGAATTTTTCATTCAATTATCGGTTCATTAGGTATTTGCTTGCCTTTAACAATTTTAATTGTATATTCAATTAATCCTCTGTTAGGCATAAAATTTAGTATATTGAAAGTTTTTTATTCCTCTATTATCGGAATATTTAGTCATCTGGCTCTTGATCTTCCTGGCCATGAGTATATATCTCTGTTATGGCCTTTTAAAAAATTTAATAAAAATCCTTTTTTGCTATTCAAAAACTTTAAAAAATTATATCCATTTAATATATACAAAACTTTTGAAAAATATCCGTATCAATATCTGCCTGAGTTTAACTGGATGGTGTTTTCACATATTTTGTTAATAATTTCAATAGTAATATATTTTATTATTATATAAAGAAATGAAAGCAAAAGTTTCTATTGTAAAATGTGAATCATATCAACAGAAAGAAGTAGATACAGCTGTTAAAAAAGCTGTTGATCTTATTGGCGGAATTGATAAATTTGTAAAGAAAGGAGACAATGTTCTTCTAAAGCCAAATCTTCTTTCTGCAAATTCTCCGGACAAGCATGTTACAACCCATCCGGGAGTAGTTGAAGCTGTTATTAAATTAGTTAAGAAGGCTGGCGGAAAAGTTTATGTAGGAGATTCACCCGGAGCTAAATTCTCAACATTAGAAACCGCAAAAAAATGCGGTATTTATGATATCTGTAAAAAAAATAAAGTAAGATTGCTTGAATTTAATAATCCAAAATTAGTGGAAAATAATAAATCAAAAGTATATAAAAAAATGATTCTTGAAAAATCAATTCTTGACATGGACCTAATCATTAATCTCCCTAAAATGAAAACCCATTGCCTTACTAATATTACTGCTGCTGTAAAAAACCTATATGGATGCATTCCGGAAGAAAGAAAAATGCAGCTCCATTTTAAATATCCAAATAATATTGTATTCAGTGAGCTTCTTCTTGACTTATATGAATATATTAAACCTCAATTAAATATTCTGGACGGAATAATTGGAATGGACGGAAACGGCCCTTCTAATGGAAACCTAAAAAAAGTCGGATTAATTCTTGCATCAGACAATGCACTTGCAATGGATTCAGTCATGTGTAAAGTAACAAGCATCTCTGAAGAGAGTGTGCCTACTTTAACCCTTGCCAAAAAAAGAGGAATATTTAATAGAGACAATGTTGAGATTTTAGGTGAAAATATTAAAAGTTGCAGAGTTTCTTTTAAGCTGCCCCAATCAAGGTCATTTAATCTAATACCTGGTTTTTTAAAAAGATTCCTTGCCCAGGATATCATGTCCTATCCACATATCAACAGGTCCAAGTGTGTTGGATGCAGTATATGTATTAAAAATTGCCCTGCAAAAACAATTAAGTTAATAAATAAAAAAGCAAAGATAAATCATAAAAAATGCATCCGGTGCTTTTGCTGCCAGGAACTATGCCCTCATGATGCAATAAAAATTAAACAAACCCTGCTTTCAAAAGTTTTTAAGAATGCATTTAATATATATAAAAAATTCAGAAATTATTTTCAGAATAAGTAGGTGATGATAAAATGTTTTTCAAGCTGGATGATTTAAGTTTTGAAAATAAGAAAGTTTTAATGAGATGCGATTATAATGTTCCTTTAAACAACGGAAAAATCACAGATGATTCAAGAATAAAAAAGACATTAGCTACAATAAATTGCATATTGGAAAAAAACGCAAAGCAACTAATCCTGTGTTCTCATCTGGGCAAGCCAAAAGGTGAAATCAAACCGGAATTTTCTTTAAAGCCTGTTCATGAAAGACTTAAGGAATTATTGGATAAAGAGATTTATTTTGAATCAAAGCCAGTAATGAAAATTTCAAGTCTTCCGGAAGACAGGATTATACTTCTTGAAAATTTAAGGTTTGATAAAGGAGAAGAAGATAATAACAATGGATTTGCAGGAAAACTGGCAGGCTTTGCCGATGTGTTTGTTTTAGATGCATTTGGCGCTGCACACAGAGCGCATGCATCTGTTACTGGAATCCAAGAATTTATTCCAGCTTGCGCAGGACTGCTTATGCAAAAGGAAATTGAAGTGCTTGGCTCAGTTATAGATAATCCTGAAAAGCCATTCAATGCAATTATCGGCGGTGCAAAAGCAGATAAAATAGATGTGATTAAAAACCTGCTTCCAAAAGTAGATTATCTTATTATAGCAGGTATTCTTGCAAACACTTTTTTAAAAGCCAAAGGCATTGACATTAAAGGCTCAAGATATGATGAAGAAGCTTTGAGTGTAGCCAATGAAATTTTAGATATTGGCAAAGATAAAATTATTCTTCCAACAGATGCTGTTGCTGCAGAATCTTTTAATGAGAATGCTGAATCAAAGGCTGTTGAGTTAAATGAGATTCCTGAAAAATGGCTTATTATGGACATCGGCTTAAAAACACTTGAACTTTACAAAGATATTTTAAAAGACTCAAAGACAATTGCATGGGGCGGCCCTATAGGCGTATTTGAATGGGATAAATTTGCTCAGGGCACAAAACAGGTTGGAGAATTTATAGCTTCGCTTAATTGTAAGTCTGTAATTTGCGGCGGAGATTCAGGAGCAGCTGTTGTCAAATTCGGCCTGGAAGAAAAGATGGCACATGTCTCAACAGGAGGAGGTGCCTCTTTAGAAATGCTTTCCGGAAAGAAATTGCCCGGGATTGAAGCTTTGGAAAAGAATTATGAAAAGTTTAAAGATAATAACTAATGAAATGAAAGATTATCTAGATGAAACTATTAAAACATACAATGAGATTGCTGATGATTATGCACAGAATATAGAGCCATATCCAAATATAAATGAACTTGATAAATTTAGTTCTATGCTATCTAAGAATTCTGCTGTCCTGGATGTTGGCTGTGCTGCCGGAAGAGATTCAATAATCCTACAAAAAAAGGGATTCAAAGTTACAGGAATAGACCTTAGTGAGAAACTAATTAATTTAGCAAATGCAAAAACAGGCAAGATAAAATTCATAAAAATAGACATGAGAAAGCTTTCTTTTTCAAAAAATTATTTTGATGGAATCTGGGCAAATGCCTCGATTATTCATTTGAATTATAACGATGCAAGTCTTACTGTAAAAAAATTTTTTAGGGTGTTAAAAAACAAGGGGATATTGTATATCAGTGTTAAAAAAGGAAAAGGAAAAACAGAAGTTGTAGAAAAACTTTCACTAGGTAAAAAAAGAGTGTTTTACTTTTATGAAGAAACCCAACTAAAAAAATTGATTCAAGATGCAGGATTTAACATTGTTGAAGCATATGTCAGAAATTCAAAGCTAAAAAGAAAATTAAACTGGATTTGCGTTTTTGCACAGAAGAATAAATAAAATTATTACAAAAAAATTTTTAAATTCTGAATTCAATATTATTTAGTTATGTCAGGAACAGTAGACACGGCCAAAGTAAAAGAACTTGAAGATTACATTAAAAAATGCATTTCTATGGATATTGATGATAAAAAGATAATTGAAACCCTTGTCAAAGTCGGCTGGTCCGGGGACATGATCAGGATTGCAATTAATAAATTACAGGAAGACAATTCTAAAAAAAAGTCTGATGAACCCAGACATCATGAAAAACGCCGTCTGTCTCACCGCGCTGAAGATATAATGAACAAAAAGACTATTACTGTTAATAAAAATACCAAACTAATTAAAGTAATAGAGCTACTTAAAAAAAAAGAATCAGGATATGTCCTGGTTGTTGAAGGCTTTAAGCCATTAGGCATTATTACTGAAACAGACATCCTTATGAATATCAATAAAGAAGGTAAACTTGATTTAAAGGTATCATGCGAAGAAATAATGTGCTCGCCTCTTTATTTTTGTGAGCATGATGAAACATTACTGGATGTCTGCGAAAAGATGAATATCAATAAAATTGAAAGTATCCCTGTTTTAAAAAAAGGAAGACTAGTCGGAATTATCACTTCTTCCCTGTTAATTGATTTTATGAGTTATCATGGCTAGTTTTAAATATCTATTTCAAATTCCCAGGGACTATGAAACAAATAGCACAGGGTGCAGAAGCTAAAATATTTTTAGATCATGGCATGATAATTAAAAACAGGTTTAAAAAATCTTACAGACTAAAAGAGATTGATGTGGCTTTGCGTAAATTCAGAACCAGGAGGGAATCCAAAGTTCTTGAAAAGCTGCCTCTGGAAGTTAAAGGCCCGAAGCTATTAAAGATGGACGACAAAGAGATGAATATTGAGATGGAATTTATAAATGGCCCTAAAGTAAGGGATATCCTCGATGATAAATTAGAGTTAGGCAAAGAGATTGGAAAAAAGATTGCTATACTCCATAATGCAGAGATTATCCATGGAGATTTGACTACGTCAAACATGATTTTTCATAACAATAAAGTTTATTTTATTGATTTTGGCTTAAGCTTTTTTTCACATAAAGTTGAAGATAAAGCAGTTGACCTGCATTTATTGAAACAGGCATTAGAGAGTAAACATTATAAGGTGTATGAAAAAGCATTTAAACTTGTTCTCCAGGGTTATAAAGAAAAGAGCAATGATTATGAAGGGATCATTCAAAGATTTGAAAAGGTTGAGGGAAGGGGAAGGTATAAGGGGAAGCATTGAAACTCAACTTAATATTGAAGGATTGAAGAGCAATTTAATTCATAGAACTGATTTTACCGGAATTTACCAAAACTGGTCCATCTCACTCATCGGATCCTGGGCATCTTCTGACAAGAGCATATTTCGTTTAGGAAGCCTGTTTGTCTTATATGTAACTTTTGCTTTTTTCGGAAGAGCCTGATTTTCCAACTTTTCAAGCTGGTGTTCTTTTATGTTTTTAAGGTCCTCAAAGGAATTTATGTCAAATGCACGTAATGCCTTTTTAAGCCTGGCTTCAGAAGTAGTCTTTATTTCCTTGAAAACTGTATATTTAGCTATACAATTATTGCATACATTATCCTTTCCAACAAAATGTAAAAACAGGTAATTTTTTTTACATATATCGCACTGCATTTTAATGAATTTAAATGAAATAAAGAAGTTATTTTTATAGGTTGCGGTTTGCAAATTGATTTTAGTAAAAAAAATTAAATTTACTTTTTATATAATTCATAATTGAGGGAATTGATTTAGTTTTTTAATAAATTTATTTATTTTATATTTTCATAATTAAGGGAATTAAAATTTTATTTTTTAATAATTAATTTT
>JAFGRO010000026.1 GCA_016935095.1 Candidatus Woesearchaeota archaeon | reverse complement strand
TTCATTGCCTTCATAGCTCTGCGGTGTGCCATCATTCCCTGTTGTTGAATCAAATCTTGTTCCTGTTCCTCCCTCTGATATGTGCCATACTCCTACATAATTATCATCCCATACTCCTGTCGGATTCTCTCCTGAAGCGGCTCCTGTATTATTGTAATACATATATATAGAGTTTGCTCCTGTATATAATGTCGGAATCCTTACCCAGACATCCGCATGACCTGTATCATAATACTCTAGCTCATAATCCAACTCTATGAATTCTCCAGTAGAAAAATCAATGAATCTTAAATCATCATAATCAGATTGCATATTGGGATCATAACTAATATTAAGATATGCAGGAAAATCTGTTAAATTTTCATTGCCTATATTTGTTATAGTAATCATTTTTCTCCTTTGCCAGGAAAGATCCCACCAGGGATATGTACTATTCCCTTTAATAATATCCAGAGTAACAAATGTATCAATTGAATTATTATAATAATCAGTTGTATTGGTTGTAAAGTTTGCAGTATCAGCAAGTTGATTTCCTATTTCATATTGCTGCTTAGATGAGGAGATATTAACATTCATAGTATATCTTATATCTACAATAACCAGCCTTGTCTTAGACCAGCTTTGAGTTGGGTATTCAAAATCATCCCAGCAGGTTATATTCCAGTAATAATTACCATTAGACATATTTGTTAAATTGAACTGCAGTGTCTGAGATTTTGGAATATAAGCATACATTGACTGGTTAATTTCATTATTAATGTAAAGAGAGCAATTTGCAATTCCAGAAACAGTATCTGAAACAGAAAATTTGAAAAACACATTGCCATCTCCATCTTTATTTCCGTTTGGAGGGGAAATTAAAGTTATTGAAGGACCATTATTATCCACTCTTATATTTGTATGTATGCTTGGTGTGCCGTTATTTCCCAGGCTGTCATTTGCCAATACCCTCACTTGATAAGTATCACCGTCTTCAAGAGATGAAGTATTCCAGTTGCATAGTGCAATATTATCATCAATCCTGTCATCTTCACAAACAGGCTTCCATGTTTCATTTGCATTTTCCCTGTATTCGAAAACTGCAGTATCCTCGCCAATGCCTGAATCAACAATAGTTGCATTCACTGAATAGGTTGTCCCGGAAATATTCCCATAGTTTGGAGGCCTGTCTAGAGTTGAGACAGGGCCTGTCCTGTCAATGTTTAAGATTTTTATGATTGAGCTGTTTACATTTCCAAGAAAATCTGTGCAGTTAATGCTCCAGTTATAAATCTTCTCCTGGATATTAATTAAAGTGAAATTATTTTCATCTTCTTCAGAAATAGTATAATTCGTTAAATTAATCTTTCCGTTTAGTATTAAAGAACAATTTGCAACTCCTGAATATAAATCAGACACATTATAGTAAAAGGTAATGTTATAATCTTTAGTCCATGTATCATTTTCAGGCTCTCCCAGTACAATTGCCGGGCCGTTTCTGTCAATTGTGATATTGTAATGCACATCATAATTTCCTATATTACCAAAGGTGTCATTTGCATAAGCCCTTACTTCATATGAATTTCCGTCTGCCAGAGAGGAAATCAGCCATGTTACTTTATATGGCGAACTGGTATCGGAATTAATTAATTTCCAGGTATCTGTATCATTTTCCCTGTATTCAAAAATTACAGTATTAACATTTGTCTGATAATCTGTTGCAGAAGCATTAACTGAATAATCTGAAGTAATATTTGTAAAATTATAAGGGTTATACAGAGTTACATCAGGGCCCTGGGTGTCAAACCCGACAAGAACAAGTGTGCTGTTTTCCAGGCCGTTATCATCTGTTACAGTAACCCTTATATTGCACTCCATTGAATTGTTATTACACTGGTTCTGGGTTGTTGTATCAAAACTGCAGTAATCATCAGCTGAATCGCATAAAAGCTGCGGCTCATCAAAAGCCAACCTGTCATCTAATTCAAATAAATAATTCACAAGAGTGCCGTCTGAATCATATGATGAAGAGGCATTTATTATTACAGTTTTTCCAAGCCATGTACTGTTTAATGGGTAATAAAATAACGCTGTCGGATGGTCATTTATTGTAAGGTTGACTGCATCTGAAAATACTGTTGCACTGTTTTCGCTTGTTGACTTGCATCTGATTGGCCATGTATTGTTTCCCGAGTTAACACCACTAGTAATATTAAACATATATGAGCAGGTACTGTCTGTTAAATCTTCACTTAATATCACTGTTTCATTTGGGAAAGTAATTGCCTGGCACACAATATCATGTGAGGGATCAGTATTCCCTGTTTGGCTTCTTTTCATTTGGATTGTATCTGAATCAAGGAAACTATAAGCCCATTCTCCCCTGCCGTGTGCTGTAGCATCTCCATCTCTAAATCCCACAGAGCAGATTAACTGAGTCTGGTTAAGGTCTACTGCATCTGAAAGATCATGAGTAAAAGATATCTGATCCCCTATAGTTCCATCCGGGATCTTATCCTGGTCTACTTTTGCATTATAGTTGTTTCCTGTACTAAAATCAGCTATATAACATGTATAATCTATTGTGCCTTCTGTGGTGGTTGTCTGTGATCTTGACAATCCTATCTGGTTTGAATTATATATTCTGTAAAAAAGGTTAGCTGCTTCAATACCGTCTGATGCCTCAGATGCCCATGTACAGGTAACAAAGCTTTGGGTTGTGTCAATTGTAGAGCCAATATTTACAGCTGATTCTCCTGAACCCAGATTAACATCATCTCCATCAACAGGATATATAGTTGTATCATCATTAAAACAAACCACAAACCCTGTTGCTGTCAATGCTGCCCCTGCAGAACAGCCCCCGTCACCGTCATAATCAGGCCTTGCAGCAGTAACTGTATTATCATCGCTAAAATAATATTCAATTTTTACAGGATTATTGCAGTCTCCTGAAGTTGCAGTTGTCCTGACGCTGCCTGAAGCCTGGATAAAACACTTGTCATCAACCCCATCAGGTTTTGCTGCCCATCCGCTTATATCGACTGTATTGCTTGTTGAAGTTGCGCCGATTGAAACTGAAAAATTATAAACATCAATGAGGTCTGACTGGATAATATTAACACCGGCAACTGCTTCTGTTGTAGAGCTTCCGCCACGCTGAATTATAACCTGGTTACATAACCCGTTATTACAGTTTGACCATTCAACAGTTGTGTACTTGATGCTGGGATTATTACCTGCTGCACTTGCCCCTGTATACTGTGTTCCCTGGGTTGTAATAAAGGCTTTTGATATATTGTACGTGTTAGTTAAGCTCTGTGTCTGGGAAGTGCCGCTAGCAATTGTGACTTCATGGCTCTCTGCCTGGAGATTTGTAGAAACAATCGTTCCTGATGCAGACAAGTTGCCGCATGAATAACCGTTATCAGGGTTTATTAAATCAGTTGTTGAAGACATAATCTCTTCGTATTCTGAACCGGGATTATACTCTGAATATAATGTAACATTCTCGCAATCAATTTCAGAACTTGTACATATAACTGTACAATTCTGGAGGTATGAATAATTAAATGTCCCTTCAGATTCATTAATTTCAATGTTTTCAGTAGGCTGATTCATTGATAAATCAAGTTCCCCCCCTGCTTCAACATACCAATCATACCCTACTTCCAGACTATTTTCATTAGTGGCATTATCGAACGCAAATGCAAAAGTCCAGTTAAATATCCCTGAAAATTGAAGTGTATATTCAAGTGAATATATGTTATTACCTGTTCCAGGATCACAGGATGAAGCATCATCTGTAAGTGTTAGGTTAATCGGATTTAAACCAGGTCTATTAATATTTGCAAGCACTTGATCTATTCCTGAATAAGTATCTGTAACAGTTACATTCAGGCAGATTATATCACTAATCCCAAAGCTTGTTCCGCTGATTCCGGGATTGCTTAATTGTGGTGAAGTTGTATCAACACCAACAGTCCTGTTTTCACTTCTGTTGTAATTATAATTAGAGGAATTATCATAACATTCTATGCTCCAGTTGTATGTCCCGTTTTGTAAAATTCTTGAAAAGTTTAATATTACAGTTTCAATTGTGTTTAAAGAGGTATTGACTATTATTCCATTTAAAATAAGGGAACAATTTTCAATTCCGGAGCCAAGATCTGTTACATTAAATTTAAATGCAACTTCTGGATTATTAAGCCAGGCATTATTCACAGGAGAAATTAATTCAATTATAGGTAAATTATTATCTGTGCATATGCATTCACCATATAAGCAGGCACCATCCAAATAGGCCCCGCAGTCATTATCACATTCCGTATCATTGCAGACAGCAGGAGAGCTGCCGTTCCATACATCTCCCATTGCAAGAGTATCAGAAAGTATAGTTGTTGTACCGTCTGCACAATCATCCCTCCTGTCATCCCATGTGCCTCCTGTATCATAATACATTATACCTGAATCTGAGCAATTCAGTGCGCATGGCTCAGTAGGCGCTGGTGAATAATCTCCGCTATGATTGCCGGCAGCATCGCATGTATCGCAATAATCTTCAAGCAAAAGTCCTGAGAGGGTCATATTTGCTCCATACGAGTTCTGGCATTCAGGGCTCCAGTAGCATGTTTCATTATATTCAGGTCTTGTTCTTTCAGTCTGTGAACATGCTCCACCGTCATAGTCATCTATACAGAATTCTGGAGCTTCTTCTGTATTTTGTGACCATGCACATGCGCTTGAGCAGGATTTGTCATAATAACATACATTATTTATAATTCCAGGAGAGGTTGAATTATCAGTATCACATTCTGCACCACAGCCAACATCACATCCCCATACATTATTAACACATGAATTGTCTGAAACATTGTAAACATAATCATTACAGCTGGTAGATGCACCCTGGCAGCCGTAACTGCCCAGGTCAATATCTCCGCTAGAGCATGTCTGAGCTGTTGCATAATAACTGCAGTTCCATCCGGTATGAGTTGAAGCAGTTGCTGTCTGGTTAGCAGGGTCATATTGCTCAGCACAGTTTACCCAAGAACCCCATTCATTGCCTGCTGAGCACTGCTTATAATCATTTGTGGTTGCATTGCATAATCTGTAGTTTAAATCATAAGAATTTCCATTATCATTGTAAACGCAATCATCAGCATCTGCACTGCAGTACCAGCCAGGATATGTCGCAATATAAGTAGAATCATTTATGCATTTTGCAGTTGGATGAGAGCCGTCAAAACCGCTCTGGCAAATCTCGTCATCATTATCACTGCCATAAGCCTTATTATAACAGGAATAACCTGTTATTACATCAGAAACACAATCCTGATTCTGGTCACAGTACTGTGTTGCCAGACAGTCAGTATGTGCATCGCAAAGAACATCTATCTGAATATCTTTATTATTTGTATCATTATTCTCAACTCCTGAAGTGGAATTACATGCCATATAAAGATATCCAGCACCCATTGGCAATGTATTTGTATATTCGCAGGTATTAGGAACCTTTCTATAAAAAAGACCGCAATTAACCCTTCCGTTTGCGACCATCTGGGCAAAGGTTTCATCTGCCTCGCTTAAATAACAAATTGAATTTATATTAAGTGTTGCATTTACAATTGGTGTTTCATCTGTAAAGGAATAAATCTCTGTTTCATCTCCTCCCACAGAATTTATTGTAACAACAGGCATAGGGATAATATTAAGGCAGCAGCCTTTTGTGAAATATCCTGAATAAGTATTTGTGCCGTCAAGATCAATTGCCCTTGCCCTTAAATCAACACAAGTCTGCTCCCCTACATCTGTAATATCCCATTCAAATGTTTCTGTATCAGAATGGTTTCCTATTTCTACCCATACCTTTCCATTAATGCTAACCCACACACCTGTATAATTAATCTCATCAATTGTCGCTGAATCATAATAATCCATGTAAATGCCTGTTATTCTCAGATCCTGGTTTGATACATTTTTCCATGCTGAAAGTATTACAGGATCTGTTATTAACAGGCTGAAATTATGGTTTGAGGTATCAAGACCCGGATCTGTATAAGTGCTGTCAAGGTCAAATTCACCCACATTTCTCCATGAAGAGCCGTCATACAATTCAAGATAAAGATCAGGATCATTTGTAGACTGCTGAACAGACGCGCTAGGATTATAAGAATCAACTTCTATTGTAATGGTTATATTATTTATTGACGGGGCATCTGAACCTGCATTCTCGTATGTTTCAGGAGTTGTATTTGTCTCGCTGGCTGAACCTGCTGTAGCTCCTTTTATAACAACATCATCTAAAAAACACTCATCACTGGTGCCTGCTGCAAGCGCAGTAAACCTGAACTCTATGCTGCTGCTGATTACAGAATAATCCGAGACCTTTGCAGAGTAAAAAACATACTGGTTATCAGAATATACTGCTCCGGTATGCTGAGCCGCCTGTGTCCCGTCAATGTGCATGCGGCACCATTCAGTTGAAACAAGATTGTCTTCAGCCCACCACCATTCAATATAAACCTCATTATAGCCTGTCCCGTCAATATCTTTATATAAATAATTATTTTCACCTGCATCCACTTCCTCAAATTCAATGGCATAACTCCCTCCTGGCCGGGGATTGGCATTGCTTGACCAAACATCAGAACTAGATGCAGAGCAGCCTGTCCATGCTCCTCCGTGGTCACAGTCTGTTGAACTTAGCCATGGTGGTCTTTCGCCTCCGTCTGAAAACAGGGTTGTATTACTAGCTGGACCTGGCTCAGCTGTCATCTGTATTATGCTGCTTTCTAAATCATCTGAGTTTATCACACCTTCGAAAGTAGCCTCAATAAAATAAGTAATAGTGTCATTCTCATTATCAGTTGAACCTGATGCATTAAGTATGACTGAAGTATATACTGTAATATTACAGTTATCTGAACCATCGCATTGGATGTTTGTAGGTGCCGAAGGTGCGGTATTGGTTATTCCCTGAATCAAAACAAGTGCAGTAGAAGGATTATTAACAGTTCCACCCATAGTAAAAGTATTTGAAATAGCAGTTGTTGTATCATTTGTTGGATCATCTCTTGAAGCTGAATAAGTTCCGTGATAAGTCGGCAGGACAGATTCATCAAGTGTCCATCCTGAACTCACACTTGAAACGCTTTCTGTATCATCTGTTGCTAGAGTAGCTAACGCTAAAGTTCCAAGAACATCAGGAGTTAAAGAGGGTGTTGTTGTTGATCCTTGTGCAGAATCACTTTTATGTATTGGGTCAGCAGAATCTACATCCTGAATTTCATATAATATTCCTGAACCCCTTTCAGCAGAGCCGCTTATAGTAAAAGTGTATGAGGTTCCGTCTCCGCTCTGAACTATCTTCCACCAGACAGTCAATTCTGCATTCCCATTTTCCTGTATTTCAATTTGAGTCCATGTTCCGTCAGGAGCAGAAGGTTCCCTGTCTTCCAGATAATCCGAAGTTCCTAGAAAAGCGACCAACAGGTTTCCGACAGAGGGTTGTGAACCAAAGGTAAAAGCAAGTTGCGTCCCTGTATCGGCAGTTGCTGTTGTTGTCTGAACTGTCGAAGGCGAAGGGTCAATGATATGGTCAATTTCAATTGCTCCATCTGAAACCCTTAAATCAAAAACATCCTGTTGTCCAACGAGATTTGTTAAAAACACTTTGTTATATCCATTTGAAATTATTGATGAGAATTCAGCAATTTTTTCAGTCCCGTCAATCTCATATATTTCCACTTTTGGATTTCCTGAAACAATTCTCGGATATAGTGTTATGTCTCTTGAATTATCCAGCTCCTGCTCAAAAGTAACTCTTACATATTCATCTTCATAGATCGGTTCTGACCAAATACCATCAAGTTCTTTAATCTCTTCATATATGTCAGAAATAAAGCTCCTGTTTTCATCCAGGTGCATTGCTGCTGTAATGTATATTTCAGCAAAGCCCGGATCATCAACTGTTAAGGGTATGTTGTATTCTTCTCCAGGTGTTAACTCCATTACCTTTATCCAATCTCCATAACAGGTTTGAGTTGAGAAATTCCACTCTGCACATTTCCACAATTCTGTTCCAGAAGCTGTAAAAGTAAATTCACCTGATTCAAAATCAAGACTGCTTGGATCAATTGCAAAACAGGAAACAGTATTCTCATTATTAACCCTGAATGATTTATTGACATCTTCTATGCTGAGATTAAGCTCACCTGTGAAATTCAATGCTAAGATTTCCATTTTTTTAATGCGGATATTTTCAGGAATTATTTCAATATCATATGTTCCAAGATATAGTTCATCATCAAAGCCAAAAGGCTCATCAAAGAATTCAGATTCAAATTTAATCCTTGAGTTAATATTGTTGCCTTTGCTGTCCTTTATTCTTACATCACCATGTTTTAACCTTGTTTTTTTGGTAATATTAGATGCAAAAAATTTATTCAGGCCGTTTAATCTCTCAAAAGTGTTATTATCACAATAAGTGCATAATTTTCTGTCAGCAAGATCCTCTTTTATATTGAAATAGCTTTGATTATATACTCCTGAAAAAGGAGAATCAGCATCAGAATTATTAATGAGCTTTATCTCATCATATTTCTTATAACCAGTTAAATCTTCTTCATCTGGAAAACCCAAGTAAAATTCAGTCTCATAAACAATTTCATTTAACGAGTTCAAGAGCTGGATTTCATGCTTCCCAGGATCCTTTGGAATAAATTTCATCGGAGATACAAGCTCTCCTAAAAAGGTATATATGTTGTTTTCAGACTTAATAACCAGATTATAATCGGAAGTTATATTATTGATATATATATTTACAATTTCATTTTTCTGATAAATTTCTTTATCAGTATAAACCAAAGTATCATCAGGAGCATTTCCTATTTCTAAGTAATAATAGTTTTCATTAGTTTTCGGCTCATCTGTTTTTTCATAAACACTGAAATTAATTCCATAAACAACCTCGTTTTTTGCAATGTCCGTTAATTCAATTCTGTAATCGCCTGCATCTTTTGGCGTGAAAATCAGGTATGGCTCGGGAATGCCAAGATATTTGTAAATATTATTATTATTTATTATAGACAATTGTAACTCTTCAAAACTATTATCTTCCAAATTAATATTTACTGTATCTCCTAAATGATATTCTGATTTATCTAACAAAACAAGATTGTTTTCACTTGGCTTTATTATTGGTAAGACAAATAATATCAAAGTACATAATATAATTGATTTGGTTATGCTTTTCATAATGATAATTTAAGTTTTTCAATTATTGAGATTGCCTCATCTGTCTTTTCATTCAGCTCTAATTTAAATAAGACAGAATGCCCCAGTGTTAAAGTCCTTTCATAAAGTATCAATATAATTTTTCTCAGGAAGGGGTTTTTAATAGTTGAATCCAGTGTTCTTTTTAACACTCCAATTGTGAATGCATCATCTAATAAAAGCAATTGTTTGAAATAATTTTTAATTATATCATGAAATTCATTGGAAAGCTGCTCATCATTTTCGGTTGTATGGATTCTTGACTTTAAATTCTGCAATGAATTCAATGCATTGTCTGAAATCTGCCTTTTTTCATCATTATGTGACCTGAAAACAAACATCAGTTTTTGGTTTGCCTTAAACAGATAATCAACCTCATTATTCAGGTATTTTTTTCTCAGGTATAAAAAAATCACACCGGAAAGTGCAACAAAGAGCAATGCCAAAAAGACAATATACCAGTTTGTAAGAATTACCTGAAGAGTGCATGCCCTGCACGGACCGCCGCAATCTGCAAGAAATTCATTCTGGTTTTTTATGCCGTCATCACATGTTGCACAGGCTTTACAAGGGCCGCCGCAGTCTATTCCTGATTCAGCCTGGTTCAGGATCCCGTCTGTACATGTAGGGCATGCCTCGCATGGACCGCCGCAGTCTATTCCTGATTCATTCTGGTTTTTCCTGAAATCATGGCAAGTAGGATTCATGCATGTATTATTAATGCAATTGAAACTCAGACAATCACTGTGCAACTTACAAAATCTTCCATCTTCACAAACTCTACAAAAAGAACCGCCGCAGTCTATATCAGTTTCATCCTGGTTTTTTATAGAATCATTACAACTCGGGCATGCTGTACATGGACCGCCGCAGTCTACATCAGTTTCTCCCTGGTTCTTAATGCCATCTTCACACGTAGGGCAGGGTAAACACGGACCGCCGCAATCCACTCCTGTTTCAGCCTGGTTCTTAATACCATCAAAGCATGTAGCATTAAAATCACATTCCTCAATATCCAGTGTAGTTTCATTTTTTTCATTACAATTATTTTTATCATGACATTCACGAATTCTGACTCCGGTAGGCAAACATTCGGACCATTCAGAACAAACAACCTGGACTTCACAGATTTTATTTACCGGCTGAAAAAATTCGAACTTATCCTTTGTTGTTATAATTCTCAATTTAAAAATATTTGAGGGACCGGTTTTTCCATAAGGGTCCGTTGCATAAAATCTAACATAATCTGTATATGAAACATTCATCCTGGAAGTAAATGTAACATCACCCTGTTCATCTATTTCAATATCATATAATTCAGAATACTTTGTTGTATTTTCATCTACAATAAAATTATAATCAAATTTCAGCAGGTCATTGTCAAGGTCATTAAAATAGTCATTTAAATTATAAAGGGTTATTTCTTTTTTTGGTGATATTATCAAATCAGGCAACTGTGTTTTTAAATAAGGCGGCCTGTTAACATTTTTCACATTTACATTCCAATAATGAGATATTCTCATACTATTGATATCTGTGATAATAACTGTAATGTTATGCATTCCTGCATCATTAAATGTAGGTGAGTAAAGAAATTCCTTTTCAATCCCGATTAGTTTCCCGTCAACATGCCACTCATATCTGTACGAGTTAGCTGTTTCAATTTCAGTTGATGAATTTATATTAAATTTAATGTAAGAACCCTCATCTACTGAAGGTTCCCCTGATAAAGGGGAATAACTTGTTATTAGCGGCTTGTCATAAACAATTAAGGTAACCAATTTAGTGTCGAAACACTCTGATTCATCCACAGCTAAAATTATAAGTTTATGAAATCCTACATCAGATTTTTTTGGTGTAAAATTAATTTCACCTGTTGAGGAATTTAATTTAAAATTCTTTAAAGATGAGTTGACAGGCGCCCATGAAAATATTAAATTATTCTGAGATTTAACCGGAATCTTATAATAATAATTTTGTCCTTCATATAATTTTAATGATAAGGGCATTGTTAATTTAGGCTGGGTTTCCTGAGTACATTCCTGGGCCCTGACAATACATAAAAATGACAATAACAAGGCTATAATTAACAATCTTTTTACAAACCAAATATACTTGCCCTTTCTTTTTTTCATTTAGATCGCCTCTTTTTTTTAAGTTATTTTTATTTAATCTCAGTGTAAAGTGCAACAGTAATTGCATCAGGTGTCCTATAAAGCTTTAAATTTGAAGGCACTTTAAATTCAAAATCATATACGCCGAACATGCCCTGGGCATCTTCATTAACTTGAGTAATAAAAACCAAATCCTGTGAAGCATCAAATTCTGTATTGCCGTCAGATGTATCCCAGAGGATGCCTGTTATAAAATTCGAGATGTTTGTTGAATTCACAACAGGCACATTATCAATATTATAAGTATATACTGTGAAAGTGGCTGTTGCTTTTGGCTGCAGGTTTTCAGTGTATGTAAGATTAATTGAATCTGTATTATTTTCCATTTGCAGGGCAATATCTATTTCATTAAAATCATCCTGGACATATAAATCCGAGATATCCCTGCTTATTGCCTGGAGATTTGTCCAGTCTACTATAGAATCATAATCCGCTGCATAGATATTGCTTCCGGTAAAATTCAGGAGAGACCATTCAAATACAGTCATGTTTGTCTGATTCTGCTTAATATTCAAAACTCCTGAAAAATTCCCGTAAAATGTATTATAGCTTCCTATAACCAGTGTCCTGTAAGCATAGTTGTTTGATTCATTGATTTCATTAATATCACCATTGGTCTCAATTGGCGGATCAACAACAACATAGATATCATAACTGTTAGGTATAGATGTTATCCATGAAACATTTACAGTAATATTTTCGCCTGCATTTATTGAAATAGTCCTGTTACCGTTTATCTGGTTATCGAGTGTCCAGTTTCCGATAAAGAACTGCACAGTTACATTTTCTGCATTGCTCTCTCCTAAATTAAATATTGTTGCGTTTATTGTAATATTTTCGCCCTGTTCCGGCTGGGAATTATTAAACATGATATGCGAGGAATTTAATGTCAAATCTGGCAGGGGCACGGAAAAATTCCAAGTTTCGCTGGTATTGAAATTTGAAGCCATGTCAACACAGGTTACATTCCAGTAATGTATGCCTGTTGTCAGTATCTGGTGTGTATAGGCGTAAGGTGTACCGTTTGTAACATTAATATTTTCAGCTATAACCTGCGCGTCAAGAGTCAGGTTGCATGTTAAATTCAAGGATATGTCATCGTAAGCTGTAAAATTAAATGTGACCATATTTGAATAGGTTTCATTGCCGTTTCCAGGATAATTCAATACAATCCATGGGTCACCAGTATCAATATAAATCACAATAGGTGTTGAGTTTTTCCTGTTGCCTGCATTATCAACTGCCTCTAAAACAACTGTATGGGAACCGTTTGTTAAAGTTGCAAGATTTACAGATGTTGAAGTTGCATTATCCGCTGTTCCTATGACATTTAAACTATCATCAACATAGAAAGTATAATTAAGCAATGAATCCATATTATCAGTTATATTAAAGTAAATCAGAGGTGTCGCAGTATAAAACCATGTCTTGTTTTCTGTTTCTATATACGGCTCCGGTTCATATAGATCTACATAGAGTGTCCTGTTTTCAGACATTGTATACATATGCAGAGAGGTATTGTCATAGCATTCTATGCTCCAGTTGTAGATTCCATCCAGATAATTGACTGTAAAATTATTCATAGCATTGTTAATAATTTCAGAAGAATCTTTTGTATCGTTAACCTGGTTATTTATTAAAATTGAGCAGTTCTCTATTCCTGTATCATCACTCACATTGAAGTAAAATGTGACATTTTGCTGATTTGTCCAGTTATTAGCATCAGGAGCAATCAAGGTAATCTCAGGGGCAATATAAATACTAAAACTCCTGGTTTCAGATGTATTTATATTAGTGGCTTCATCAATACATGTTATATTCCAATAATGTGTTCCTTCTGTAAGATTACTGATTGAGCTTATATTCTCTGAATTATTATAGGCTGTTATTCCTGAAATATTTATCTCACCATCCAAGGTTAGATTGCATATTAACTGGTCATCAAGATTATCTATGACCGAAAAATTAAATGTAACTGAGGCTGAGGTTGTATTATACCCGTTTTCAGGTGCATTAAGTGTGATTGCAGGCTTGATTTTATCTGCTTTTAACAGCCATGTTGTGCTGTTTCCCTGCACATCATACTGGTCAAAACATATTACAGACCAGTTATAAAACTTAGAAGTGATGTCTGTAACAGTAAAGTTGCTTATGCCCCCGTTAATTATTTGAGAGGTGTTTCTTGTCTGGTTAATCTCGTTATTCAGTATCAAGGAACAGTTGTTAATTGAAGAGTCATCAGTCACATTAAACAAAAACACTATATCCTGGGAATTATTCCAGGTGTTATTTAAAGGCGCGATAAGCTCAATTTCAGGGGCAATATAAATATTAAATGATCTTGTTTCGCTTATGTTAATATTATTTACATTATTTAAATCACGGCCGTCCCAGCAGGTAACATTCCAGTAATGCTTGCCCTCTGACAAATCAGAAACTGAATAATTAGATACAGTGTTATTATTCACATCAAAATTAGTCCTAACCACACTTGAGTCAAGTGTAAGATTGCATGTAAGGACTTCATCAAGATTGTCTATAACTGTGAAATTCAATTCAGTATTTCTAACATTAAATGTCTCTGTATCCTGCGGATATAATAATGATATTGTTGGCTCAGTTATATCAACATAGATAAAAACAGGCGTAGAATTGACTCTGTTTCCCGCTTCATCCAGGGCTTCTAAAATCAATTCATATTTCCCTTCATCAAGAGTGGACAAGTTTACAGAAGTGGATACTCCGTCAGGTGCTGTGCTTGAATTTTTTGCAACTCCATCCACATATAAAGTGTAGTTAATTTCATTATCCATGTTATCAGTAATATTGAACCGGATTTCAGGGGTTGTGTCATTAAAGAAGGTATTATTTAATGTTTCAATCGCAGGAGTTGGATCTGTTACATCAACGTTTATATAAACTCTGGAAGACATTTTTGTCCGGCTGAGAGCATCTGTTGCCCGGACCTGGACATAATGAGTGCCCTCTGTCAAAGTAATATTCAATAAATTAGAATCACCATCAGTTACTGTGCCGTTCTGGCTGTTCGGAGTGCCGTCTATATAAATACTATAATTTATTATGCCGGAAGTATAATCATAAAGCGTAAAATTAAATTCATTCACTAAAGAATTAGTCCATGAATTATTTTCAGGAGAGGTAATAACAGCTCCTAAAACAGATATGTTAATTGTTGCATTGTTATTGGTTTCATTTAATTCTTCAATAGCATCATCTGGATCTGCAATTACCCATATATTATGATATCCTGATGATATTAACCAGGTTACTGTAAAGGTTTCTGTTGCATTGACATCAACATTCTTTGTATCATTTCCGATATAATTGCCTATGCCAGGCAAGCCGTCCCAGAACTCTACAAACAGGTTAGTGACAGGATTACCTCCAATGTTTGTCACATTTGCAAAAATTGTTATATTCTCATTCAAATCAGGGTTCGAATTATTAAACCAAAGCATTGAATTATTCAAAAACAGGTCCGGCTGATTTATTGTAAAATTCCAGGTTTCACTTGAATTCATATTGCCGAGGTCATCAACACAAGTTATATTCCAGTAATGTATGCCGTCACTTAAATTAAGTAATGTTGTATTGAAATACTCCCCGCTGATTCCGGATACATCAGTTGCATTCCTCTCTCCAAGCGGATCTGAAACAGTAATATTACAGTTTATTGTTGTTCCGGGCCAGTCAGTAGCTGTCCAGTTAAAGTCTATGTAATCCTGGTTCATTGTCTGAGCTGACCCCGGATAAACTAAATTTATTGCAGGACCATAATGATCAATGAAAAAATATTCATAATCAGCAGTATAGTTATTCAGATCAGGAGCGCTGTCATAGCATTGTATGGTCCAGTTGTGAATCCCGGCAGGAAGATTATCAAGAGAAAAGAAATTCTGTGTATTTTCCTCTATTTCATTATCTGTATCATTCTGCTGTCCGTCAAAATACAAAATACATATCTCCAGCCCGATTGCATCTTCAGGAGTATAATTGAATGTAAAATCCACATCATTTGTCCTGTAATAGTCTATTGGAAAAATAAGGGTTACATTAGGAGGAGCATCAACTGTAAAGTTTGTTAAAAAATAAATATTAGTATTGTTTGCATGGTCTATGCATGTAACACTCCAGTTATAATTCCCGTCATTCATTGATTTAGTTCTCAGTTCAGTGCTTCCGTTATTTACTGTGATATTTTCATATTCTACTACTTCATCAATTGTAATATTGCAAATTAATTCGTCGTCAAGATTATCTGTTACAGAAAAATTAAATGTCACATTATTCCATGAGAAGGTTTCATTTTCATAAGGATGATTAATAATGACAATTGGAGGTGTTGTATCTACAATTAATGTCCGGGGAGTTGCATTTATGCCGAGACCATTACTGTCAAATGCCCTGACTGTCCATGTATAAACCCCGTCCTGTGAAAAATTCACATAAAAATAATTAGAGCTTATTTCACTTGGGTCTTCATCTGTCTGGTTAATTTCATTATTTATAATTAAACTTGCATTAGCCACACCTTCAGAATCTGTTACAGTATATTCAAATTCAATGTTTGTGCCATTACCAAAAACTGCATTATTATCAGGACTGATAAGTGTTATATCCGGAGGTATATAAATTGTAAAATTCCATGTTTCGCTTGTATTTGCATTTCCAGCATCATCAGAACAGGTTACATTCCAATAATGTGTTCCTTCTGTGCTCATTGCCAGGCTTCTGTTAACAAAAGTATTATTAGGGGAGATTACATCTGTAAAATTATCATTCCCGTCCAATGTTATATTACATAATAATACATAATCAAAATCATCAACAACTGAATAATTGAAAGTAACGCTCAGGGCATAAAGTGATCCACCTTTTGAAGGATTATATAATGTGATAGAAGGCTGGACAAAATCTATTGTAAAAGTTCTGACAGGTGAAGCAACCATACTCAATCCTGTTATATCTGTACAGTTAACTGTCCAGTTGTAGTATCCTGAGCTTAATCCTGACAAGGTAAAGTTGTTCTGGACACCGTTATAAATTGTTGTGTTTGTAAGATTAACAGCATTGTTTAATATAAGATCACACTGGCTTAAATTAGTATTATCTGTCGGAGTATAATAAAATGTTATATCCGGAGTATTTTGAGAATAATTTTCAGGAGGTGAATTTAATTCAACTGCAGGAGGAGCACTTATACTGAAGTTCCTTGTTTCGCTTGTGTTTACATTTCCTGCATCATCTACACAACTTACATTCCAGAAATGAATGCCATCAATAAGATCAGAGATAGTTCTTGAGATATTTGAATTATTGTTTGCTGTGAAATTAAAATCCATTACTGTATTATTAATAGTTATATTGCACTGCATTTGTGTGTCAAAATTATCAATAACTGTAAAATTAAATTCTATTGAGCTTGAATTAAAACTGGCATTATTCTCAGGGTTGGTTAAGTTTATAGCCGGAGCGGTTTTATCAATTATAAACCATCTTACAGGAGCCTGTGCTGTCAAATTACTAATATCCGAAACATTGACTGTCCAGTTATATCTGCCTTCAGCAAGTCCTGTTACAGTAAATGTCTCAACTGTTCCATCCTCTACCTGAGTATCTGTATCATTTAATTCTCCATTTATTATTAACCTGGCTTCTGTTACATTATTATTGTCTGTTGCATTATATTGAAGATTGATTAAAGAGCTGCTTTGAGAAATATTGTCCTGAGTAATGAGAGTTACATTCGGTGCAATATCAACTATAGAAAAATTCCATGTCTCGCTTGTATTTAAGTTTCCTGCATTATCAATACAGCTTATATTCCAGTAATGTGTTCCCTGAGGTATTCCAACAATAGTTCTTGAGGTTAAGATACCCCTATCCACATCAAAATTCTCATCTGCAACACCTGAATCCAATGTAATATTACAGACTAAAACCGGATCTAAGTTATCAGCAACTGTAAAATTAAAGTACTGGGTGCCTTCATAAGAATTGTCTCCATTAGGAGGCGCACTTAAATTAATTGCAGGTTTAGTAGTATCAACAGTTAATGTCCAATTTGAAGTTGCCCAGTCATAATTCCCGTCTGTATCATAGCCAAGGCAGGTCCAAGAATAAACACCATCATTCAGTGTTCTTGAAAATGTAGTTGAGTTTGATGTACCGCTGATACTATTTGTGCCATTTGATTCAAATGTTCCTGAAAAATTTGCATATAATGTCATGTTCTGCAACCCCAAATTATCAGTTGCTGAGCAGTTAAATACCACGACTAGATTATTGGTAACATTATTATTCTCAGGAGAGACAAGACTAACAACAGGAGGAACATCAGAAGCATCTTCAATTGTAATGTAAATATGGGCTGTTTCAGTATCTGCTAGATATGCCTGGTTTGATGTTAAATTAAATATAACAAAAAATTCATGTGTTGAGCCAACCTCTCCTGTGGCATTGACCTGCCAGCTTACCTGACAGGTCTGTCCACTAATTAAGTTCTCTAAACAGCTTTCATGCGAGTAATTCTGTGGATTAGCATCAGTTGTGTAAAAAGGAGTAGCTCCTTCCTGAGTTGATATTGTTCCTTTTGAATAGGGTTCTTCACTTCCAAAAATAATAAAACTGTCCTGGTTAACTACCATCTGATAGCTTTGGTTTATCCAGTCATCGCTTCTTGATACATTTGACATTCTGAATTCATCTATCATACCGTCGAGCCATTCATCAGATGATAAATATGCACCCAAATGTGAATTAGTATCAATACTTGTAAGTGCAGCGTTTGATCCGCTTCCTTCTGATACACCATCCACAAATACCTCCCATGCTCCCCCTGTCCATTTAAGAGTATAATAATGCCATTCATCAGGATCTATTGTGTAACCTATATTGTTCTGGAAAACATTGGCAAAACCAACGAAGAGTACTCCGCTTTCTTCAAATATATAAATCCTGTTATTATCGCTGCCTGTCCTGTGTGAAAAGAAATAACTTCTGTCGTCTGAAACAGAGGAATGATCCATGTTCACCCATAAGCTTATAGTACCAGCAGCAACCCGCATCCCCGTTGTTGTGAAAGTCACATAATCAGTATTACTGTCATCAAAATCATCTGCTCCATCAATCATTCCAATATTGCCCCCCTCTGTGCTTACACTTGTTGCAGTAGCATCATTGTTCACAGAAGTGCTATCCTGATGGTTCCCTGATGTTTCCTGCAAGTGGTGGACAGCATCATAACTACCATCCCAGACTCCGGTCATATCCTCTCCTGAACCCACATCTGAATTTTTATAATACATGCAGATTGTTGCACCTGTTACAGGAAGAGAGGGTATTCTTACCCAGACATCAGCATGAGATGAATCATAATCTTCAATCTCATGGTCTAATAATAGACTCTGTCCATCATTACAACTGCCATTAATAAACCTTAAATCATCATAGTCCGCCTGCATATCTGAATCATAGGTAACATTTATATAAAGCGGGAAATCTGACAATACTATTGAACCGACATTAGTTATATTAATTTCCTTTCTTGCATCAAAACTACAATTCCACCAATTAATTACAGGGTCAAGTTCTGCTTCAACATTGCCACATTCTCCTCCTATGCAGGCTATTTGAGCTGTAAACGGGAAAAAAGCATTATATTGTACTGATATATCATCATCCGGATCAACCAGGCTCGCAACCAATGTTCCCCAGGGCAAATTCCAATTAACATAAGAGGTTGTATTTGAACCATTGGAATCAAAGCATGTTGCATAAAGCTGATATTCACCTGAATTGTTTAATGTAATGTTTTGATAATATCTCCACCAGTTAGTACTATTGTTTGTTGTAGTGTTTTTAAAATAAGTAAATGAATCAGGTATATTTGTCAAATTAAAGGTGACATTTGTTATAAAATGCTCTTCACTGGTGCAGTTTGCCTGCACCCCTGAAAATATTTCACCAAATTCAAAATCTGAGCAATCTATCCAGGTAGAGTAGTTTCTTAAACAAAGGATTTGATTAATCTCAGGGGGCCTGCTTGCAAGGATGGATACAGTTGAGGAATTTACCTGTGCTCCATATTCCACCTGGTCATAAGGTGTTACCCCGCAATGCCATACATCACCTATGCTCGTATTTCCGCTGCCAAGAAAATGACTGCTCTCAACCCCGTTTGTCACACCGATAATCTCCGAATAATCTAAAACACCGTTTTTATACCAGCTAATATTAGCTGTCAAAACATCCAATTGAGAAGCATCTGATACAGTGAATGTACAATTTAAATTATCTGATGATACAGGAATCAGCGGAGTTAATAAAACAGATTCAACACCTGGCGCTATGTTCTCTAATATGGTAATATTAATTACTGAGCTGAGAGCATCACTCACATTTATTGAGTAATTTAAAGAAGCATAAGTTACATAAAACTCCCATGTAGTATTTGCAATACCAGTTGCATTTACCTGCCATGTTGTATCGCATGTCTTGCCGCCTGTCATGTTTGCTAGACAAGCTGTAAAATTAGACAACATTGGATTATCAGAAATAGTGTAAAAAGGACTACCAGAGTTCATTGGGATTATCCCCTTACTTAAACTGTTATTAATCAGTATAGTCCTGTTTTCACCCCAGGTTGAATAACCAAAAGAATCATAAGCCAGACAGTTCCATGTATAATTCCCGTTTGCCAATTCTTTTGTCCAGTTGCATGAAACTTCTGTGCCTGAAACACTGCAGCTGTCACTTAAGCCAAAACTCTGATTATATTTATTAGTTATATATAAGTAAATGTCTGTTACATTAATATCATCTGTTATGTTGCAGGTAAATGTCATTGGATATGGATCAAACGTATCATTCCAGTAATTTGCTGCAGGAGATTGTGAACTAATAACAGGCGGATCGTCAGATGTGTATGTCACATCAAAATACAATACATCTATTGTAAGTGTCCTATACGAGTAATCATTGGTCTGTGCCTGTGCTGCTACCTGCGCTGCTGTCCCTTCCCCATTAAAATTATCACAGTCCCAATCATCAAGTGCAGTAATATCTATACATGTAACTCCTGGATTCGCACTGGTTCCCGGGCAACTTGTAACTGCATTGGACGGGCTTGACCATCCATCATTATCAACTCTTATACGGCAAACATCAAAACCTGCTGTTCGCCACCATTCATAGCAAAGCTCAACCTGGGTAACTTCAATACAATTTGTCCAGGTATCATTATATGCTGAAATACGCACGCCAGCCCATTCATTATCCCAATATGCATCATGTGTTTCTGTCTGCCCGTCATTACATGTTAATCTGTCACCGCTTGCTCCACAGGCAGAAGGATAAGTTCCGTCACAAGCATCAGGAAAACTATCCTGAGTTGTTTCCCTAAACTGTCCGTCACAATCCTGTGCATATGGTGTCGGATCAACTGCTAAATTCCAAGGATTAGCTTCGTAAAATATTTCATTGCCATATTGTATGAATGAAGGACCAAGCTCATATTTCATTGGAGTAAGTAAAGGAGGTAATGCTGAATAACTGATAATTGAATTATTTTCAAGGCCTGTCCATGTCAGAATTATTTTATTATCTTTTAATGATTCATCAGCATCGCCTCTGTCTGTTACTGTAAAATTATCAGGCAGTACCTCATTAAATGAAAATTGCCCTGATTCAGTATATGAAATTACGTTGATTGAGGATTTAAACGGACCCTGCCATGGGTCTGTTGTTACCGGTGTATTCCTTATTATATCAAATTCATAATCTTCTTTTACAACAAAATAAGCTGATTCTGAAATTATTCCATCTTCAAAACCAGCCTGGACATTAATTATATAATTTCCTTCCTGGGATGTATCAGAATACTCTAAATTGTACACAGAATTATCCTGCTTTATTTCATCTAAATTATAGAGCTCGCCATCTGGTTTGGTTATTTCTATTACCAGGTCAGCATCTGTTATTAACTGGCCAAGCTTATCAAGCACAACTATATAGATTAATGCCGGCTCACCTCTATGATATAGACTCTTATTTGTGTTTATTGAAATTAATCCTGCATTATTTTCTATTATTACTTTCTCGTGATTATTGTCTTCTGAATCTGCAGAATGCGGATCTAATATTGCATTTGCATAACCGCATTCCCCTCCTGTACATATGACTCTGGATGTGAAATTAAAAAAACGATTTCTTGTTACATTTGTATTTGTGTTTGGGCTGATTAATTGTGCTGTTAAAGTTCCCCAGGGAAGTGTCCATTCCACAGTATCTGTTGCTGTTACAGAAGTATTATCACTACAAGCAACATTAAGGATAAATGTTCCTGAATCAGTTATTGTTAAATCAGAATTATTAAATATCCACCAGTTCCCGCTATTATATGTTGTTGCATTACTGAAAAAAGTATAAGAATCATCCAGATTTGTCAGATTAAATGTCGCATTTATAATATAGCCATCTGGATCTGTACAGTCTACCTGTACTGCTGTCAGTATATCTGAATAAATTATATTTGAGCAATCTACCCATGTTGTCCAGTTCTCCTGGCACTGGACCTGGTTAATTACCGGCGGCTGGGATGCCAACACTGTAACTGTTGAGGAATTTACCTGCGTTCCATATGCCATCTGGTCATAGGGTGTTACTCCGCAGTGCCATACATCATTGTTTGATGTGTTTCCTGAACCAAGAACAGCATAAGTTTCAACTCCGCTACTTGAACTTACAATTTCTGAATATGATAAAACACCAGCTTTATACCAGCTCATATTGGCTGTTAATACATCTAATGGAGAAGCATCTGTTATTGTAAATGTACAGTTTAAATCCTGGTTTACACCTGGCATTTCAGGTGTAATTGAAACTGAATCAACAACAGGCGCTATGTTATCTATAATTGTAATGTTTATTATAGTGGTATTAACTGCACTTACATTTGATGAGTAGTTCATTGATGCATATGTTACATAAAACTCATAGGTTGTATCTGCTGCTCCTGTTGCATTAACCTCCCATGTAGTATCGCATGTTTTGCCGTCTGTCATATTCCCCAGGCATGCTGTAAAGTTTGACAGCATGGGATTATCTGATATAGTGTAGAAAGGACTACCTGAATTCATTGGAATTATATTCTTCCCTCCTCCTGCCCCTGTATAATCCTCTTCACTACCAAATAAAACAAAGCTTGCCTGATTTACAACAACCTGATAACTCATGTTAATCCAATCAGCACTTCTTTCATCATAAGACAACCTGATTTCATCAAGGTAACCAATGAAGTGGTTAGTGGCAGGTGATCCTTCATCAAACACAGGATCATCATTATTTGTACCGCCTATTGCACCATCATCATTTCCATACTGAGCATCATCGCTACCTGTGTTAACTTCTTCTCCATCTACATAAAGGATCATAGTGGCTCCACCCACAGCTTCCACACCACATATATAATGCCAATTATCATCATTATATGTACTAGGACTGTCTACTTGAGTTGGAGCATTGCTTTCTGCATATCTTAAATTACCGCCTGTTGCACCTATCCCATCTCCATATGACAGTCCCCCATCCTCTATTATCGTCATGTCACCAGTACTAGTGTATCTCACCCAAGCACAATAAGTATGATCAGTGCCGTTTGTGGCACTTAACATCCAGTCAGTCACTGTAAGAATACCATCTCCTCCAAAATAATCTCCCCTTCCAACAATACCCATTACATCTGGATCAGAACTTCCACCAAGATTATTTGTTGCATCCATGAAACCTTTAGTATCAATAGCATCTCCAGACGTATGGTTTAAGTGATATATGCTTGCATAGTTGGCATCCCAGACATTTACAACATTCTGTCCTGAACTGACAGTTGAGTTTCCATAGTACATGCATATAGAGGTTGTTCCTACTGCTAGATTCGGGATTTTAATCCAGATATCTGCTTTTGTACTGTTATAATATTCAATTTCATAACTTAATAATGATCCATTAGTCCCGCAACTTTCATTTATGAATCTTAAATCATCATAATCAGCCTGCATATCATCGTCGTAAGCGACATTAAGGTATGCAGGAAAATCTGTTAAAACAGAGCCGGAATTTGTTATGTTTATTTCTTTTCTGGACGTATAAGAACTATTCCACCAATCACCAACATAAGGGTCCAGTGTAGCATTAACATAACCGCATTCCCCTCCTGTACATGTAACTCTGGATGTGAAATTAAAGAACTGGTTTCTTGTTACATTTGTATTTGAATTTGGACTGATTAATTGTGCTGTTAAAGTTCCCCAGGGAACTATCCATTCAACATTATCTGTTTCAGTTATCGAATTATCATCACTGCAAATAACTGTAAGTCTAAATGTTCCTGAATCGGTTATTGTTAAATCAGAATTATTAAATATCCACCAGTCCCCGCTATTATATGTTGTTGCATTACTGAAAAAAGTATAAGAATCATCCAGATTTTCCAGCGTAAAGTTTGCAGAATTAATAGTTCCTTCATCAACAGTACAATTTACTCTGACTCTTGTCAAATTATCTGAATATAAAACATTGCTGCACTCACCCCAGGTAGCACCATCCTCCTGGCATTGAATTTCATGTATTGTTGGTCTCAGCATATCAACTATAGTAATATTTACTCTGGAAGACTCAGCAACGGAAATATTGCCTGAATAATTAAGCGGAATAGCTGATACATAGAATCCCCAGGTTGAATTTATTTCACCTGTTGCATTAACCAGCCATGAAACCGGGCAGGAGTCTCCAGAGCTCATATTAGCAAGGCAATAATTATATCCTGGATCCTGGGGATTATCTGAAGGCGTCCAAAAAGGAACAGCAAAGCTCATTGGAATAACACCTATTCCAGCATCGTAATAAGCAAATATTACATCAATATACGGCGGAAGGTTTGTATCTGTTGAAAATGAAACTGTCACATCATGAGTGTGTGCAGGAGATGCAACTGAAGAACCTGCACCTGTTGCTTCAGCAGTAGAACTTGAAACAGTTGTTGTTGACCCTAAATTTGGATGTGTATGAGAAGAGTTGCCGCCTGTATCCCCATAAGTTGAATTGCCTACTAAAAACCTCTGGTAAAATTCCTGCCCATTTGCAGATATTACTGTCCATGATGAATTTGAAGGAGAAGCACTAAACATTGCAATCATCCCCTCTGGCTTTAATGTGCTTGAATCAGCTCTTGCTAATACTACTTCAATATAAGGAGGAACATTTTCCGCGCTGGCACTAGTATCACTTACAGTATGTGTATGTGCATCATCCGCAACCGCACCGTCTGCACCTCCTCTTGAAATATCATCTCCTGCATCAGGAAGAGTATAAGATACATCATGGTCATGTGTGTTAGATCCCCCTGTAGTTGTATCTCCCCCTCCTCTTATAAAATAATCATCCTGTGCTGAATACCTTGTCCAGCCGCCTGGAAGCGTGCTTGTGTTAAATACTGCAATTGCACCTTCAGGAATAACAGACGGCATACCGTTGTATTGGATTATTTTTAAATTCCTGTATGAAGGTAAATTTGATTCATTAGACACTATTTCAGAAGTTATACTGCTGTGATCATGAGCTCCTGTAGCTACTGCTGTTGCGCCTGTTCCAGCAGTTGCTGTTGCACCTGATGTTTCGCTTACATAACTTATTGAGTGAGTGTGATATGAGCTGCCGCCTGTTCCTCCATAAGTTTCACTTCCTCTTGGAAAATTATTATAAAAAGGATCACCTGGGTCGCATGAGGCGCATGTCCAGCCTGAAGGTGCATCTGATGCCCCGCTCCAGAAAAGGAAAAATATTCCATCAAAACTAGGCTCTTGCAGCATAATTGTTGCATTTTCATCAGCGCACTCACCGCCTGTACAGCTAACAAGAGATGAAAAATTAAATGTTGAATTCTGAACCACACTTCTATCAGAAGAAGGGTTAATTAATTGCACAGACAATGTCCCAAAAGGAATTACCCAACCAATATTATCTGTTCCCTCTGAATTTTCTCTACAAATAACATTCAAATTAAAAGACCCGGAATCATATATAGCTACATCTGTCAGATTATATTCCCAATACCCTGTACTATTGTCTGTAGTTGTAACATTAAACAATATTTTATTATCATCAATATTCTTCAGTATAAAGGAAACATTTTTTATAACGCCTATTGAAGGTGAGCAGGATGTCCTGACACTATCAATGACATCCGCATAAACAATTGTAGTACAGTTAACCCAGCCAGAACCTTCTACAAAACAGCTTGTTATTCCAACAGTAGGGGTATTACCAACTTTAATATTTATGTGAGTATCTGTATTTCCTATATTTCCTAAAGTATCATTTGCATATGCCCTTAACTGGTATTGATCTCCATCAGGCAGACCAGATAAATCCCATGTGCATTCGTATGGTGGCCTATCACCAGCATCAGAGCACGCAAATGTCCATGAATAGCTTGGATTTTCCCTGTATTCAAAAATAACAGTATCAACATCTGAATAAGCATCAGTAACACTTGCATTAACCACAAAAGTAGTATTACCGACTGCCTGTCCATCCGAGGGTTTGTCAAGAATTGTAGTAGGGCCTGTTGTATCTGCAAGATATCCAAATAAAACATCAATATAAGGTGGCAGGCTTGTATCTGCTGAAAATGAAATAGTTACATTGTGTGTATGAGCGTCATCTGCCATACCTGTGCTTCCAGTCTGATCATCAGTTGTTGAGCTTGGACCACTTGTTATGGATGACAGATTAGGATGGGTATTTGTTGAACTGCCCCCTTTATCACCATAAGTCGAATTGCCAATTATAAATCTTTCATAATATTCATCGCCGTTTTCAGAAATTACTATCCAATCTGCATCAGGTGTTGCATTTAACATTGCAATCATCCCAAATGGAACACTTGTATCTGAATCTGCCCTGGCAAAAACTACTTCAATAAAAGGAGGAACATTAGAAGCGCTGGCACTATTATCAGATACAGAATGCGTGTGATAGGCATTAGCAATCGAAGGACCAGTAGCTGCACCAAGAGCTGTATCTGAAGATGCATCCAAAGTATATGAAACATCGTGTGTGTGTGTATTTGAGCCGCCTGTGCTAAAATTACCTTCACCTCTTACAAAATAATTATCCTGGTCTGCAAACCTTGTCCATCCTGAGGGAATTGTATCATTAAATATTGCAATAGCTCCTGCCGGAATTACATCCGGAGTGCCTCCGTCATATCTGATAATTTTTAAATTTCTGAATACAGGAATATTTGTACCTGGGGTAACTGTCGTTGAACTTATTGTTGGATGTATATGGGTATTAGATGATTTTTGGCTATCACTACCTCCTACATTCTGAGTAGCTCCCTGTGTATGACTAACTAAGCTTATTGTGTGAGTGTGATTAGTTGCACCGCCTGTTCCTCCATAATTATCACTTCCTCTTGGAAATCTCTGGTAGAATGGATCTCCCGGGTTGCATGACACACAACTCCAGCCTGATGGCGCATCACTTGTCTCGTTCCAAAATAACATCACTCCGAAGACAGCATCATTATGCGCAAACTCAACTTCTGAGCCGAATTCAAACATAAGATGGTGATTTCCTCCTGTCAATACTTTACTGATTTCATATCCTGTCTCATCACATTCATAATCCTGTACATGAACAGAGTTATTTATCCATTCATAATCTAATACCTGGTTGCCGCACTTAACTTCTAAAAATTTCAAATCCTTATCTTCACTTATATTAATATTACTCCATTTAGTCCCGTCTATTGCAGTTATTGTTAAATTTGCCCTGCCAACTGTCTCAAACATTACTGTCCAGTTGCCACCCACATTGGGATAGCTTTGCACATTTAATATTAATAAAGAAATTTCAAATGTCTGCTCTGATAAATGAGGTGTTATCCATTCAACATAATCAAGCATACCATCTTTATCTAAATCTGATGCTTTATACTCAATATAAGTATTATTTTCTACCCAGTATATTTTAATACCCTCGCTTTGTTCAATGGTTAAAATTTCAGGAATATTTGTGTAAGAAATAACATTTGTATAATTAAGTTCATCAGGAGCAGATATACTAACGCGTTTAGCATAGCCCACATCCTCTTCTATAACTACAGGAGATTCTGTGTAATATTCAACCAGATATTCCGTTGCATTTTCTGCTAACACAACGCTTATGCTTTCCTTCTCCTCTTCAGGGAATAACAAGCTTAAGACAAGGTTGTTTATATCTTCAATGGATCTTAAATTCTTAATTGATAATTGTGGGCCATGTTTAATAATAACTGGCTGTATGCTCTCTTCCTCATTGTTGATAATTTTTTTAACAGTAATCTCCTGAGAATCTTTATGCAGCTCAAGGTTAAAGCTTTTTAATTCTCTGGTTTTTACTGATTTTTTCCATTTAACAGGCTCCCTGATTTTTATCTGTGACCTTGAGGTGATAATCACCTCTGTTTTATTGTCTTGCGCAAGCACAATGTCCTCTCTTTCTTCAGGAACTCCTGTAGAAATATTTTCCCCTGTTTCAACTACAGCATAAACATCATCTTCCTTAGTACCAGCATCAACAATTTCAGTATCTTCTGGTTCATCAATTGTTTCATTTTCCCATAAAACTTTTTCTCCCAAAATTCTGAAGGATTCACTTTCAAATAACTTAGTTTCATAAAATAATTGTAGCTCATACTCGCCAGGATTTTTCGGTGTGAATTTTATTTCATTGGTCAGAGTACTAAAAAAGTTGTAAATAGAGTGAGCAGAGATTATGCGTAATTTTAGTTTTCCCGTATCTTCAAAATGTGTTAAATCCAACTTAATTAAGACTGTTTCTCCGAACTCATAATCCTGCCTGTCCAGTGTTATAACAGGAGCTTTTTCTTCTGTCCCGTTTTCCTCATGTAGTGGTAATTCTTTAGTTATGTTTTCTTCTAGATATTCTTCAGTCTCCCCAACAGTTTCATTTTCATAAGTTTCAGCAGAAAGAGAGGAATTATTCTGGCTCGATGCGTTTTTGCTGTCAGGTTCATTAGATATTACAAAAAAATTAGTGCTGTCCAGCATAGAAGAGAGTCTATAAAGTTCAATTACATGAGTCCCTTTGATTTTAGGAATATAAAAGGTACTTTCTCCTGGATTAAAGTACTGGTATGTTTTTTCCCTGTTAACTATCCTTAATCTTGTATCTGTCAGATTATGCAGACTAATTTTAATATTTACTTTTTCCCCTATAAAGTATTCTGATTTATCTGTATGGACTAAACCTGATTCTGAAGATACACTTAATCCTATTAAAAACACTAATAAAATAAGTTCTAGTACTAAAACTACTTTTTTCCTCTTCATTGTGTTGTGTTTACGTGGCTAATACAGTTTATCTGATTCTACGTGGATTTTTGTGTGTAAAGGGGGCTGTATTTAATGAACAGCTCCTCCTCAATCTCCTGTATTATTTCATAATATTTTTCAAAAGCATAAATTATGACATGTTTTTCTAAAATAGTCTTATTTGAGATTAATTCCCTGTGAAAGGCCGTTTTATCAAAAAAAATAGGATCAAATTTTTTTACAGAAGGAAACTGGTTAATTATTGCATCCTTATCATTAATATAGTCAAGGACAAAAATTAGTTTATTCAGTGAAAAAAGAATTGTATATATCTTAAATCTTTTTTTTATTTCATAGATTTTTTCAATATTAAGATTATTCTCCTGTTTCAGATAGACATTTCTTTTATTTATCTCATTCAGTGCCAATAAAACAATTGCTTTCTCATTTTTTAAGTTCAGAGAACATAGATAAGACCTTCCGACAGCTATCTTTTTAAGAATGCCCTGTTTAACAAATTCCATCACCTTTTTATTTATATAGGGATATGCTTTTTTTAATTTTTTAGAAATCTGGTTAATGCTCAATTGAATAGTGACGTCTCTATTAAAAAGCGATATTATTTCCTGTTCCAGGTCTTTTCTGACTACTGTAATTTCCTGCCCTCTTTACACACAACTATCCTTCCAGATTATTATATTTTTTTAAGTATAATATTATATTCAAATTAATTGAATTAAATCATATATAAAATTTTCTTTTATTTCAACGAAAACAACAATCAATTATATCAAAAAAGATATAATTTTATATCTATAAACATTTAATATATAAATTTTTTGTATAGAAAACAAAGCAAAAAAATATTCTCCCTTCTAGTTAAATTTAATCATGTAATAAAATCACTCCCCTGCATTAAAATCAAAAATAAATACTATATAAATTTTTCCAGTTACTAGAGAGTAAAAATAAAAACTCTAATTATTAAGAACACGGCTCTTAAAGAACATGGCAAATTTATTTATTCAGGACATATATTTCTAATTTAGAGTCAATAGCTAAAATTGTTGTTTTTTTAACCTTTTTTATTAACAACTATTATAAAAATTATCCCTGGATTATAAAAAAGGGATAAAATATAATAAAATTTATATAGTTTGGTAATTTAAGAAAAATAATCAAAAAAATTAGACAAATTATGCAGCCGGGGTATAGTCTTTTTCATAGCGAAAGAATTAAATACAGAGAAAAAATAAATATAATTAAAAAAGAGAAAAAATGAGTTTAAGTGAAGAGTTGACAAATCATCAGATAATTCTGGTTGTGTCTAATAAAAATAAATATATTCAAAATTTACAGCAGATTTTGACTGAAATTGACAAAATCTCCAATAAAATATGTTATGTAACGTTAAACAAACCGTATAATACAATATTAATGAATATTAAATCATTGAATATTGATGCAAATAAATTTTTTTTTGTGGACGCTATTTCAGCTACTGTGCAAACACCTGAAGGTGTAGATAATTGTTCATTTGTGTCCTCGCCTACAGTTTTAACTGACTTGAGTCTGGCATTCTCAGAAGCCCTTTCTAATAAGGAATGTGACAATGCTGTTTTTGATACAATCTCAACCCTGGTCGTTTACCAGGATATTAATTCTGTGATAAAATTTGTGCATAACCTGATTACCAAGATCAGGGTATTGAACAAAAAATCAATTTTTGTTGCGTTGAAAGAAGACAGTGAAGAACTGATCAAAGACCTTAATATGTTTGTGGATAATGTAGTTGAGATGAATTCTTGAATAGCCAAAATAATTATTAAAATTTGATATAGGATAATTCTGAAGCTGGAATCTACTTTTTTAAAAAATTTTTTAATTTTTTTAAAATATTTATCCAAAAGATTTAAATATTATCCTCATATTCTTTTTAATCAGGGGTGACTGTGTTAAGACAATAAATCAGTAATATATAATTTGAATTAAATTAAAAAGTCTCTAAAAGAGGTGGAATCAAATGGGAACGATTTTAAACGCAAGGCTTCAGGAAGACGGGAAAGTGGTTTATGAGATTTGTGTTGATAAAGACGAGGCTCTCAGACTAAAAGGAAACATGGAGCATATTCATCTTTTTGCAGAAGATGCTTCAATGATTAAATCAAGAATTTCATTAAGGGGCAAAAATGAAGCCACAAAATATTTCCTGATTCCAAGAGAATTAAGAAAAGAGATTACCACTAAAAAAGAAGTCTCATGCCAAAAAATCAAGACTAAATACAAGGATATTTTCATTTATATTGTCGACAAAATTAAAATATAAACAGGGGAGAAATATGAAACAGAATAACCAAATCTTAAGAATAAGTACCGGAATAGCAGGTATTGATAAAATGATTCAGGGAGGTGTTCCCCGTAACAGCATTATAGGGGTCTCTGGTCCTGCAGGTGTCGGTAAATCAATTTTTGCATTACACTTTATTTTGGATGGTGCAAAAAAAGGTGAAAAATCAGTTTACATTAATCTTGAAGAACCAAGAGAAAATATTGACAGAAATATTATGAATTTAAGCTTTGGCAAGGAGATTATTGAATTCGAGAAAAAAAATAAAATTAAGATCCTGTGTTTTAATTATACTGATTATGAAAAAATTTACAAGGATTTATTTAATAAGATAGAATCAGACAACAATGTGAAACGCCTTGTAATTGACAGCTACAACGGGTTCTTTACTTATTCTTTTGGCATATCAACCTCTCATATCCACCAGAAGATCCTGATGAGAAAAGTGGTTAATGAATCTTTTTCATTATTCAGGAAACCTGATTTAACCACTTTATTGATTCTGGAAAAAGATTCTAAATTCCCTAATGAATTCAACCACATAATATCATTCATGGTTGACGGAAAAATCAGTCTGGATTATATCGCTTTTGGAAGTATTGAAAGGCGAATTTTTATTCCTAAGATGAGATGGACCAACCAATATGATTCTTCGCTGCCTTTTAAGATAAGTGATAGGGGAATAACACTTAAAAAATAAGCTTTTTTTATTTTTACCTAACAATGAAAAAACACATTAGTTTAAAAGAAAAAATAATAAACAAACTTTTTTATACAAACACAGTAGTAATTGACAAGCCGGGCATTCTCATACATAAGTTCTATGTTGGTTTTGGATTATTTGAAATCAAGAGGAGAATGGCATATTTTTTTGAAGACCCTCTTGTTGATATTCATATTAATGTTGAAAAGAAACTCGGAAAAAAAAAAACAGAAGAAATCTTTTATAAAATCGGCAAAGATATTGGCGTAAAATTTATATCACAGATGTTCAACAGAAAAATGCCAAAAGCTATATGTTTTACTTTTTTTGAAAGAGTTTTGGAAAAATTCAGTTTTTTGGGATACTCTATTACAGATATAGTAAAATTTGACAAAAAAAATCTTCATATTGTTTTAAGAGGAAAAGATAATATAATTTGCAGAAAATGCGGCATTGGCCATATCTACTCGGGTCTTCTCTCCGGAATATTAAGCAGCCTGCTTAAGGAAAATATTGAGGCTAAAAAAACCAAATGTTGTTTTAATTCAGATTATTGTGAAATTGTTATAGATAAAAATTTCAGTAAAGAATACTTCCCTGAAAAAGAGATGTATTATGGTGAGACTAAAGAATATGAAAAAACAAACTTCCCTGAAGATGTAAATTATACTGAAAAATTTTCTTCATTTTATGATCTTGTGAAGTTCAAAAAAGCTTTTATTGATAATTATGGCAAGTATTATTTTGTCAATAAATCAATTATTGCAACAGATATTAATTTCCCTTCAATAATCGCAAACAGACTTATTTATTTTAATCTAAAACATACAGTTGAAAAAAGTCTGAAATCATCATCAGAAAGAGTCTTTTTAAAGGTTATGCCTAATTTTAAAAAACAAGATGAGAAAATAAATTTTCTAAAGAATTTTTTAAGTGCCCTTGGATGGGGCACTCCATTCTTTGAAAAATCAAAGAAATTAAAATGCACTTTTATATATCCCCCCAGAAGTAAATACAGATTTCACTATTTTGCCTATTCTCTCAATGGTTTTGTTAATGCGGTCTACGGCAGGGATTTTAATTTATCTAAAATTGATGAAAGCAACCAATTCAAAACAATAGTTGAGTTTGAATAAGCCTTTAAAATCTTCTTAAGCTTTCAAGATACGCCCTGGTATGCAATAACAGGTAATAATACAATCGGAAAACTTTCTGGATAAAGGGGCTTTTGTGTTTTTTTAAGAACTCTTTCGGGACTTTTATGACATAACCTGGATCCTTTAAGTATTTCAGAGTCATTTCCGGATATTCCATAAAGAATTTCATAAGAGAATGTTTTTCAGGGTAGTTTTTAATCTTTTTTATTATTGCAGAGTTATGATGTAAATCATATTTTAAAGCCAGATATCTAATATATGATTCCAGATAACGGGTTTTCCACATTTTTTCGTATTTATGCAGGCAGTTATTAACAATGCAATAAGAAAGCATTTTGGATGTTTCTAGGATTGCATCGCTGCCATAAGCACTTGATGTAGGGGAATTCCCAAAACTGTCTCCCAGAAAGAGGAATTTTTTTTTAAAAAATAAAGGGAAATGGGGGCTGTTGGGAATAATGCCTCTTGATTGTTTGATAATTTTCAACTTTTTTAGAAATTTATGCCTTAATAATTTTTGAGCTGGCTTTATCAGATTAAAATCAATCTTATTAGTATATTGGTAATCTCCTATAGCTATATGATCCTTATACGGGCAGAATTCTTCAAAATATCCTTTTACATCAGTAAGCCAGTACATGCAATCTGTTTTAATATTATTGTTATTCTCGGCTATCATTAGTTTGGCAAGCCAGAATCTGTTTGAAGTAGGAAGATTGAATTTTTTTCTTACAAAAAAAGCTCTTCCAGAACAGTCTACCAAAAGATTAAAACGATATTTATTTTTATTTGTTATCAACGAATCCGAATTAAGGTCTATTGCCTTTTCTATTTTAAATTCAGCCTGTGAGTTTTTTAAGAGATGATGGCAGGCATCTTCATAGTCTACTGAATATGGCTCGCACTCAATTTTAAACTGGTCTTCATAGCTCGCAAACACAAGAGTTTTGTATTTATGATAATAAGGAAGATTATATTCTTTAATGATTTTTTTAAATACTGTTTTTATACGATGTGCCCTGTTTGCAGCTATTTCTTTTTCATCAATAACAAGTATTTTTTTTTTATAACCCCTCCTTCCCAGATTATAAGCTAATCCACAGCCTGCTATTCCTGCCCCGACAATAATTACATCATATTTTTCCATTGTGCCACTTCTTGGCCATTTGTTTATTTGATAAAAAAAATAATAATGCTGTATTGAAATAATCAATTTCCCACATAAGAAACTCCTTAATTGAACTTAATAAATAGGAAATTGTGATATATCCCTTGATGCGCATATATCTTGCCACAAAATAAAAAGTAGTGAATGAAAACAGAAATGACAGGACGCCAACAACAAAATTTGTTGTTTTTGAAAGTACAAATGCAGAACAAAAGAAGATATCCACTGCCCTGAATATTTTAGCCAGCAGGATTTTTTCTCCCTTAAATTCCAGATATTTCATTATTCTCTCGAATAAATAGATTATCAATAAACAGAATAAGTAAATTATCTCCAAATCAAAAATAAAGTAACTTATTGTCATTAAAACAAAGGAGATATCCATTAAAAAAAAGGTGATTTGTGCCCCATTAGGATACAAGGTGGTTAATGATTTATAGCCCCTCTTTTTATCTTCAGCAGATCCGCGTATGTTTTTTAAAGGCATATAGAAAAGGGAAACTATGAAAAAATAAATTGCAATTTTCATTGAAAACATAAATTCTATATCAAGAAAATAACAACAAAACAAAATCGGAAGCAGGTAATGGGTCATGCTTAAAATAGTACTGTCCAAGAGCAGAATTTTCCTTGACACAGTATTGTAGAAAAAACCAAGAAACAGGTATAAAATCACCGCTGTTAAAATTGATTTATTAAATAGTGCAATTAAAAAAGACAAGATGACAAAGAATATTAAAACAAGGTTTGTATATCCCGGCAGGTTATGATCTTTGTCCTGTTTTGCATTATGAATCCCAAAAAAAGAATACAATAATACACAGCAGATACAGAATAAGATTAAATCCAACTTATAGATAGGATTATATGCAATAGGAATAAGCAAGGCGCTTAACCCAAAGAGAGTTCTGTCAATCCTCGTAGCTTTAACTAAGTTAAGAATCTCCTCTTTTTTCATCAAAAGATATATCAAAAAAAATTATTTAAATACATTATGATAGAGTCAGGATAAATTAGAATATTACAAGGATAAATTATTAGAAAAATTTATATAGTTAAATAAAATGAATTAAGTTATAACTTTTTAAGTTATTATTAAAAGTGATGTTATTTAAGATTTAAAAAAAAGTTAAAATTCAAAAAAGAGGAAAAAATTCAAAATGGAACTGGTAATCCAAAGCCTTAAACACAATTTTGTAGTAGCTTTGTTAGAAGAAAAAGAATATGAGGAAAACACATTCAATTTTATAAAAGATCTGCTAAAAAAGTACAAAAAGATTTGTTATATTCTGCTGCAGTCTTCTTATGCTGAAATAAAAGAAGAATTCTCAAAAAACAATATTCCGTTAGTTAAGATTCATTTTATTGATATTCTGTCAAAGCATTATGAAAATCCTAAAAAGACAAAGAACTGTACTTTCCTTGATGGCCCGAGCATTCCTGATTTATTAATTGGCATTGCAAATGCAATTAAAAAGGAGAAATGTGAAATTGTCTTATTTGACAATATAAGCACTTTGCTTTCATATCACTCAAGCGCCGACATTGAGAACTTTACAAATACCTTAAAAACAAACAAAGGATATAATAAAACCAAAAAACTATATCTAATGCAAAAGAAAGACAAGGTAATTCAGAAAGAGATAGACAAATTTATCTGTGATCTGAGATTGTTTGCAGACAAAATTGTTGAACTAAATTAATAAAATTCGTTGATTCTATTTCAGAGCTTTTTTAACTCTGGCTAAGAGATCCTCATTTTCAAACGGTTTTGTAATATAATCCACTACTTTCATATCTTTCAATGCTTTTTTGCCTATTTCCGAGAACCTTGCTACAGTTAAGAATATGACTTTGAGATTCTTTGTTTTTGAATTAGCCCTGATTTTTTCGCAGACTTCTCTCCCTGACATACTGGGCATCATCATATCCAGTAAAATCAAGTCAGGCTTGACTGTTTTTAATAAGTCCAGTGCTTCCTGACCATTAGATGCAGTAACAACTTCAAAGCTCTCAGCTTCTAATATTGCCCTGACTAATTCAATTAAATGCGGTTCATCATCAACAATCATAATCTTCTTTTTTGCCATTTCAATTACCTCAAATTTTATAAATGCCTCTTTTTTTATTAATTGTATAAATTGTATATTTACTGTTTATTAAAATTTTCGGTTTTGCCAGGTTTTTTTTTTGAATCGTTTATTTTTTTATTTTGTTCCCTGAATAAATCCAAAAGTTGCTTTCCTCTTCTCTTTATTCTTAAAGGGAGGGTAAAAATAAATTTAGCGCCTTTTCCGGGATTGCTCTCAGTCCATATTTTTCCTCCCAGCGCCTCAACTATTCCTTTACAGATAGCTAAGCCAAGGCCAGAGCCTCCGACTTTTCTGGTATAAGATGAATCTATCTGGTAAAACCTGTCGAAAATTCTGGTGTGTTCTTCTTTTGGTATTCCTATTCCTGTATCTGTAACACTGAAATAAACAAATGAATTCTTTTTTACAGCCTCAATTTTAATATACCCTTTTTCAGTGTATTTCACTGAATTATTAATCAGATTTGATAATACCTGCAGTAATCTTGATTTATCTGTAATGAGTTCAGGAATGTCTTTTTCAAATTTAAATATCGATTTAAGACCCTTTTCCTTAATAGATACACTTGAAAGATTAGTTAATTCCTTAAATATGTCTGCAATTTCAGTTAGCTCAAAATTAAATTTCATTGTGCCCAGGTCAAGCCTGGAAAGGTCCAGTATATCTGTAATTAGTTTCTCCAGCCTGTGCGTGTCACTTATAATTATATTAAAATACTTTGTCCTTACTGCCCTGTTTCGCATAATCTTTTCATTTTTAAGAATCTGGATGAAGCCGCGAATGCTTGTCAGGGGTGTTTTAAGCTCATGTGCTGTTACACTTAAAAATTCATCTTTCTTTTTATCCATCAATTTTAATTCTTTAATTTTTTCCTGTAATTCTTTCCTTGCTCCGATAAGCTCTTTATTACTCTCATCAACATCGTCTAAGATATTCAGTGTAGCGATTTGGCTTTCTTCTGCCTCTTTGATTTTCCTGTCCAGCTCTTTAGTGCGTGCTTCAATGCTTTTTTCAAGGTTTTTATTATAATTTTCTAACTGACTTCTGAACTTTTTTAAATCAGTAGTCATCCTGTTAAAAGCAGAGGCAAGGTCTCCTATTTCATCTGTTGATTTTATGTTGGTCTTAATGTTAAGATTGCCCTTTGATATTTCAACTGTATTATCTCTAAGAATCTTTATAGGATTTGTCAAATAATTGACTGCAAAGTACAGCAGCACTGTCAAAACCATTAAAACAGATGTTGAAACAAGAGTAACTCTTATCATTATGCTGTTTGTTTTTTCTGCTATAGAACCAAGAGAAAACCCCAGCCAGAATGTCAATGTTTCCTGGCCAAATTTAAAATTTTTAAAGTATATTCCATACCCATGGTTCCTGTTTAAGTAAACTGTATTGTCAATATTCAATTCATAGTTAATTTCAGGGAAATAGTTCTGCGCTGATGTACCTATAAAACTCACATTGTTTGCACGGTATATGTTGCCGTCCTGTTTTACAACCCACCAAAACAGGAAATCATCCCTCTTGGCCAGCTTGTTGAGATTCTCAAACGGCCAGTTTGACTGGAGATACCCTACCTCAATCTGCCTTGATATTATATCCCCGTAAACCCTGTTTTGCTCTATCAGTGCCTGTTCGGTATCTGATAGATATGCCTTTGTCAGAATAAATGACAAAGATAAAATTACTAAAAGCATAAAACAAAAAAAAATAATAAATGCTTTTTGAAATAGCTTCATTTCAACTTAACCTACCAGTACAACTGACTCAATAAGATTTGCATTCACATTTCTTATTCCGGGAATTGGTCCCTGCTCGCCTGCTGTTATAGCACCGATAAAAGGCACACCTAAAATATCATCAGTTATAATTGAAACTTTTGCTAATTCTTCCTTTGGGAGAATTGTTTTAAGACCATTGCAAAATGCCATTACTGCAAAAGTGCCTTCTCCTTTTTTTAATCCTGACCGCAGCAATGCATCCCTGGGAATTGTTTCAACCCTGTTCATTGCTATTTCCCATGTTCCCCTGTACAGTGAAATTTCATCTCCTGTAACTACCTGGGCATATACTGAGATACTCTTGTCCTCAATATCCTTTGCATCAGGGATTGGCGAGGTAGCAAAATGTCCTATCTGGCCGGCATCGCCTCTTACTATTTTAGCAATAGGGTTCAGCAAAGTAAATCCCTTAACCAAAGTAAAATCAACCTCTTCCTCATCACTATTAAACTCGCCTGCGTTTAGTTTTTCATAGAATTCGCCGTCAACCCATTCATCATAAACATCCAGAGCAGGCCTGTTGTCAATTTCAACTATACGGAACCCGTCTGATTTTGTCACAACACCTTTCTTATCAGTAATTTTAAATGTTGACTCAAATCCCCACCCAACTTTATTTTCTGTATATATTGCTGCAACAATCAACCCGTTGTTAAAGTTTTCTTCATGGGTAAACTGTCTCCAGTTATTATGAAATTTTGCACTAAAATCTTTTGAATTTCCTCCAACAACAGGGACATCTTTGCCAACAATATCTGCAATCCCATCCATTATCTGGTTCTCTTCTCCCCTTTTTGTGGTTCCCATGTATAGAATCATTTTTGGTTTTATGCTTGCATCTTTTCCTGCATCTTTGATAGCCTCAGTTATTGCTGTCTTTCCAGCATCTTCAGGTGTTAAAGCTGTCTCAAGATCAATAGTGCCTATGCCTATATTTATATCCTCGGAGGCCACTAACAAAACACCTACTGCAAAATCTTCAGCTTCAATAATACAGTCATTTGTAATAATCATATTAGATGTAAGGCCGAATATTTTGACACCGGGGCCAATCTGGTTTCTGACTTCATCTATGATTTCCTCATGATTGTCCTCACTTACATAGACCACATAAGCAAAATTAGGTTGGTTTGTACCAAGTTTACCTTTGGCTTTATTAACTGCTTCGGCAATTGCCTCTTTAAAATCGCTTTTGGAGCTACATCCAACAGCTGATTTTGAGACTTCTTGTAATGACTCTTTTTTCTCATTCGCAACCAGATCTATGCTTGTCTTTTGCGCAACACATCCTGCTAAAAAGATTAGCAACAACAAACTCAGGTATATAACAGTCTTCCTGTCTTTTTTCATATTTTCACCTCTTTTTTGATTTTTTTTCCAGTTCCCTGATTCTTTTTTTTAATTCAATCATTTTCAATTCCCTGCCTACAGATAATCTCTGGAATTTTTCCAGCTCGGAAATTCTTTCTTTTAGTTTATTTTCCAGTTTTTGTCTCTCTTCTTCTGCTTTTTTCTGCTCTGTAATATCTTTATCAATACCTCTGTATCCCATAACATTGCCCTGTTTGTCCAGTATTGGCTTACCGTTTGTCAAAAGACATACTTCAACGCCTCTCTTAGTCAAATTCCAGTTTTGCAGATCAATAACTGGCCTTTTTTCAGATATAATCTCCTTAAAAATCCTGGCAATTCGCTTTGCCTCTTCTTTTGGCATAAAGTCAAAAGGAGTTTTACCTATAATCTCATTAGGAGTATAACCTAAAATTTCATCAACACTTCCTGAAGCAAACTTGTATTTTCCGTTTTTGTCAACTTCCCATATAAAATCTCCTGAACTTAATGCAATATCCAGGAATCTTTTCTCTGATTCTTTTAACTTTTCTTCTATTCTTTTTTTCTCAGTAATATCAATGGCATTTATTAATAAGCCCTTAATCTTGCCATCCTCTTTCACGTACTTTGTCTTGTCAGCAAGAAGCAATATTTTTATTTCACCGGATTTTGCCTTTATTCTGACTTCAAAACCAGGCTGAATTCTTCCTAAAAACTCTTTTTCTATTGAGGATAATACTTTTTTTACTGAATCCCTGCATAGAAAAGATACAATCGATTTCCCAATAACCTCCTGGCTGGAATACCCGGTTACTTCAAAAACACTATTATTCGCAAATAGGATTTTCCCAGTTCTGCTGATGATAAGTATCAGTTCTTCTGCACTATCAACAAGAAACTTATATTTCTCCCGGTTTTCCTTCAGGGCAAGGTTAGCTTTTTTTTGTTCACTAATATCATGGAATATGCCCTGAATCAGTTTTTTTCCTTTAAATGTAAAAACATTGGCCTTTATTACAACATTTTTTCTCATTCCTTTTTTGGTAATGACCTGTGCTTCCAGAACCTGTCCTTCTTTTTCTGTAATATGCTGTTTAAAAGTTTTGCTGACTTTTTTTTCTATTTCATCATTAGGGTGTAATATTCGCTGATGTTTGCCAACTATCTCTGATTTAGTTCTTTCAACTAGTTTACATGCTACATCATTACAATCAATTAATATTCCAGTGTCTGCTTCGGCAATAAAAATAGCATCCAATGCTCCTTCAAACTGTTTTCTATATTTTTCCTCAGATTCTTTCAATTGTGTCTCTATTTTCCTGCGTTCTGATATATCTCTCACTATGCTCTGGATATATTTTTTGTTTTTCAGTTTTATAACCCTGCTGACAAACTCAACCGGGACAATCTCCTTGTTTGGTTTTTCAAATTCCAGGTAGGATGAGCTGCCTTTTCCTTTTTTGCTGACTTCTAAAAATTTATTCTTAGCAGCCCGTATTTTATCAGAAGGCCTAAGATCCCATATCCTCATTTTTTTCAATTGTGAGAATTTCCTCCCTGATAATGTCTCAAAATGGGGATTGCAATCTGAAATATATCCTGTCTTGGCATCAATTAGAACTATGCCGTCCATCGCCTGGGTGAACAGAGCATGGTATTTTCCAAAGCTTTCTCTCAATGCTTCTTCTGTTTCTTTCCACTCGATAATTCCTTGTTTTTCATCTTTTGTTTTTTTGCTTATAACCAGAACGTATTTTTCCCTGCCAAGATTAAGATAGATATAATCAATATTCCTTTCTTTGATTTTCTCATTAATTGACTTATGCCTGTTAAATGCCTCTGCAACAGAGAACTCATCGCATAGTTCAGGATAATTTTTAAAGATACTATGACCGGATTTGCCTCTGATTTTTGTTAGCTTAAATCCCTTTTTTTCAACTTCCTTGTTGAACCAGATAATGTTCAGGTCATGGTCTATTAAAATAGAAACTTCAAGATTAGATGCAATCTTTTTTATTAGACCAAGAATATCCTGCATTTTCCGCCTCTTTTTTAACATTAAATCAATTGAAGTATTTATTTTTTATCCTAATTTTTTTTCTTTTTATCCCTGATTAGTTTGCTTAATCTATTTTTAATCAAAGGTATTTCTCTTGTGATTCTAATTAATTTTTTCTGGTAGGCATCTAAACTGATTTCATAACTGTTTTTTGAAATTGTTTTTTTAACATAATATCTTTCCTGTAATTTTTTAATGAGTTCAATCAGGTTGGACTTTTTTATCGTTAATTCATTGAGTTTGTTTTTTAATATTATTACCATGACTCTTGTGTAAAAGAATCTGAAAAATATATATATAAAAACCATAAGCAAGCCAATTGCAATCCAGTTTTTTTTAATAAATTCTTTTATATTAAAACTTAGTTTCTCCCTGTTGATTGCACCAAACAATAATGATTTAGCCTTGATTTCATCTATAGAATTTTTTACTGAATCCAGCAGTTCATCTGATTTTTCAAAATTAGCCTTTTCAAATTCATCCTTTGACTGGCTATATTTATATTCAATTTCGCTCATGTCTTCTTTTTGGGACTTTAAATCAATTATTTCATTTTCAATTAATGGAAAATCCTGTTTTAACTTCAAAGCTGTTTCAAATATCTCTCCAGAATTTTCAGATATGTCTTTTACTTTTGAGTACTGGGATTGCTCAAAATAAAATACAGATTCAAAAAGCATATCCTGGAATCTTTTGTCCGGAATTTCCAGTTTTTTAGCTTCCAGGCTGTGATTATTAATATTAATAATATAATAAAAAGACTCAGTAAAGAGCATAAATTCATTCTTCAGGGCATAGAACTGGGAAAAGTCAAAATCCTCTTTTGCTGAATTGAGTTTATCTCTGAATTCAATTATTTTATTAATTTTAAGGTCATTAAGTTCAGCCAAAGTCCCGATTTCAGTTAATTCATTAATTAAACTATTGAGTATATGCTCTGAATTCTTCTTAAATTTTCCGCTGATATCTTCCAAGTAAAGTTCTGCCTGTTCATAATTGCCCAGGTCAAATTCAAATTCAGCCTGTTTAAGTAAAGAATATAAAGAATTAAGTTCATTAGTGCTGAAATTGAGCTTTTCATAATAATCTAACTCGGATCTGATTTCTTTTAATCTTGCATTGAGCTGGTAAACCAGGTTAATTAAATTCTGCACTTCATCCACTTTTTCATAAAACAATGTGGAATTTTTCTTATCAAGTGCAGTTTCTGCTTCAAGAATTGCATCATTTATCCTGTTGATATTATATCCCTGATTAGACAGGTCATTCATAAGCTCATTCATTCTTTTTATTATTTTTTCAGTTGGTTGGGTCTTGTCTATAGAAACCGCTGAACATAGCTCAGCCAATATTACAATCATAATTATGAACAATAATTTATATTTCATTTTCAATAAACTTTTTTATTTCAATTTTTAATTCGTTTTTTGTTTTTATTTTTCTAATAGCAGAAGATAATTCTGTTTCCCTGAATACATCATTAATCCATGTAGCAAAATCATTCCTGTCAGTTGTGACATGATGCTCAAAAACATCCCCGGGCATAGTATCCAGCTCATCAAACAAGTCGTGAATTGACCCTAACATTTTGCTGTTTTTTAAAACAAAATATTTTTCTTCAGGGATTTTTTCAGTAGGTTTTTTTCTGGTTTTTGGGTTGATTTTTGGCCTTTTATTCCTGTTTTTTGTTCTATGTAATGTTTCATCCTGATTTTTTTCATTAACGGTTATTTGCTTTGTTAATGGTTTTTCCGATGGTTTTTCTGAAATGAACTCTGCTGGTTTTTTTTGTTGAGTTACAATGTCCTCCTGCTTATTTTTTTCCTGCTCTTTGTTCTCCTGATTTGATGTTGACTGATTGTCCTTTGTCTGGTTTTCTTTTAACTGTTTCTCTTTTTTTTCATCCTTTTTTTCCTGGTTTTTGTTTTGCTGCTCCTTGTTCTCCTGTTTTCTGTCTTCATGCACTTTTCCATAAGGGTCTTTTAAAGATATCTGCTCTTCAACTTCAGATAATTCTGTCTGATATTCTGCTATTAATTTCTGATAGGACTCCCTGTCCAGCACTTTGTCCTCATAAAACGATTTCTGCAATTCTTTTATTACCAAGATGAGCTTTTCCTTTTCCATATTAAGGTCTTTTACACCTTTGGTGTGTTTTGTTTTCATTATTTCAAGTTTAATAATGCTTTTTTTAATCCTGGCCATTCTTTTGCCATATTCATTCATATATGTCCGGTAAAGCCTTTTGCCCATTATTTTTTCCTCAAAATGCTCTATCTGGGTCTGCTTAATTAATTCCAGAATCTGCTTTTCCTCCTGTTTCAGGTTCTGCAGTCTTGTTTTCCTGTAATTAACATAAACATATTGTTTCAAGAGATAAGTGATAATGATTATGAAAGGTATGCTGAATAAGATCTTCTTATAATTGAATCTAATAAAGTCAGAAAGTCTCTGTAAAAATGATTTCTGGATTTTAGGGACAAGACTAAATATTATTTTTGCCTGTTCAAGATTATCGGATGCTTTTTCAAAGTCACCTTCATCAAAAGCATTCCTGACAAGATCTAATGATGCTTTTAAATCCGAGACATCATAGCCCTGCTTAATAAAGTAATTAACCTGCTCTTCAAGAGCGGCAAGTTCTTTATCTACAGTTAATGCATTATTATATTGCTCACTTATATATTCACATCCCTGCTCTGCAAGATCATAATTTTTCTGCTCGAATTCCCGGATTGCATTATTATAGGAATTCTCAAGAACATGAATATTAAAGCCCCGGCTCCTGAACTCTTCAATCATTTTAAAAGAGTCATTTAAGCATCTCTCTATAATCAATTTTGAATCAATAACTATTAAATTAAATTCCTTTGAAAATTCTTTTTCTGCAGTTGAGGCAATTAATTTTAATTTATGCTTGCCTATCTGCATATATGTCGGGACTTCTATTCTTAAATCTATGATTTGTTCAGAGCTGTAATTTAATTTTTCTATATAATCAGGAATTATCCGGTAATAGTTCTGGTAAAGCCCTTCCAGTTTTATTAAAATATTATTTATAATTGTTCCTGAAGCATTATTCAATATAAAGAATGAAATATTTTTTGTCCTGCCTCTCCCTATTTCTATATCCGTAATATTAAAATAGATTTCCTGATCCTTAATTATAAAAGTGCCTCCTCCTGATCTTAATGTGGTAGTGGAAGTCCCTCCGGAGGAATCGTCCTGTTGCTGCTGCTGTTCCTGTGATGCTGAATTTACAGTAACAGTCCTTGAATCCGAATCATATCTCCCTGCAGAGCAGTTCACCTCAATTAAAAGTGTTTTTTCTCCAGTTGGAGCGCTCTCATTAACATCTGCTGATATTTCAAACTCAATCGCCTCATAGCCGCCTGAAGTGAGATTATCATAAGTGTTATTCAATTCATCCCTGCTGCTCCATCCGGAAGGAAGTGTCCACAATGCAGTTACATTATAAGCAGTCTCATTTCCGATATTTGTGATTCTGGCTTTTAATGAAAATATATTGTCTCCCTGTGTAACAGAAGGATCATAAGATACAATATCAACATGAAGATATGACCCGCTCAAAGCAGAGATAAAGGTAAAATTATTATATAATAGTGAGGGACTTGCTGAAGAGTTCAGTGCATCTACAACTATATTAATCTCATCTTCAGAAGGTATGCTTTTTGTTGAGCCTCTCACCTCAATTACAGCAGTGCTATGAGGCTGCAGGATTATTTGTTTTGATACAGAATCATTATAGTATATTACAGGGCTGCTCTGGATTGTTGATATATTAAACTCATATGCAAAATCAGCACTGTTGTTTATTGTAAGATTCCCAATGCTTACATTAGAATTAATCAGGCTGCCAGTACTGTTAAATTGCTCCGGAGTGATATTCCAGCTTTTTTCATAATAAATTTCCGGTTCAAATAACTCTCCTTCAAATTTGTTTTCTGAAGTGTCTATTGCAAAGACATAAAACTCCCATGTACCTTCTGAATCAGGAGTAAAATTTCCATAATACATGTCTGAAAAATTTATCATTGTGGTATTTTCCCATATAGACTGGGAACTTAATTTGTAATATAATGATACAATTTCAGTTTCCAGGTCTTCTATTATTTCCGCTGATACATTGATTAATACCTCAGGGTCGAGTGATTCAGAATCATCAGGAGAATAGTCAACAGAAACTATTTCAGGCTCTTCATGGTCAACAGCAAATGAAATCAAAGGAGATTCAATATCCAGCAGAGTAGTGGAATTGGCAAATACCTGTATTGTATGGTCATTTTTATCAATGCTGCTTAAGCTTATATTATATTTATACCTGTCATACACTATAAACAACAAGTCTTTTGAAGCATTATTGCTGTAATTTCCTAATGTATAGGAATTATCATCATTTGATTCCCACATGAAAAAATCAGCGGAAGAACCGTTTGGCGTTAAAAACAGCCAGTAACCCATATCAGCATTTAAATTAAGAGTCTGGTTCAAAGTTATATTTACCCATGAAAAATCCGAGCCAGAAACATCTGCATCTGAGATATTGCCGTAAGCAAGTATTGAATCTGATGGCAGGCCATTATTATCTGACCTTATTTCAACCATTGAATTTGATGTGCCTGAACTGTTCTTTTTTAATTTAACGGAAATTTTTTCAATATCCATCTCTGCAATAGTATAAAAAGACTGGCTCAAATTGCCGTAAGCATAATCCAGTTCATATTGGGCAAGCTGCTGGTCAGTATTCTCTTCAGATATCTTAAAATTGGAATTTACATAAACAGGAGAGTCTCCATTTAAAGAATACCAGGTCTGTGCAAGAGTATAATTTTCAGGAAGCTCATAAAAGAGATATGCATCGCCGTATTTATAAAGCCCGTCTTCTTCCGGAGAGGAAACAGTAATATTCCCTGTCATATTTACATAGAAATATCCTGTCTCAGTGTTATTGATATTATTAAGAGTATCATTTGCAATTATTGTGAAATCATACCTCCCAAGATTAATGAAACCAGAAATATTGCCCTGGTAAATATTCCCTGAGAGTTCAGTCAACTCAACTGTCTGTGAATTTCCTGTCCATGTAATATTTGCCCTTACTGAGGATACATTGACATCATCTGTTACATTAGCTGAAATATTTACCACAAGGTCAGAGCTATATGTATAAGTAGTGCCATCCGGAGAAAGGTCTTTAACAGCAGGGTTTGTTGTATCCGGAGTTGCTCCTTCCTCAAGTACATAGAAGCTCAGGTCATCTGTATCTGAGTATTTTATATCATAATCATAACCGCAGGTCATACCTGCTGCTCCTGACCAGCAGACTATCGCCCTGACAGTATGATAAGCTTTCACATTATCCAGGGTTAGATTAAGGTATTTGTGTTTATACCCCTCATAGCCAGAATCTGTCATATCAGCCAGATGTTTCCATGCACTGCCGTTATGGTAAACAAATGAAATCTCTTCTGTATCTAAATCAAACCTGAAATATGCATCAATCTCAATTACATCACCTCCATTAAAAACAGAGTCATTCAGATTAGTCACAGTAATGTCATGAACCCATTCATAATTATCATTATAGCCGTCCTGGCAATCATTAATTGTATTATACTCATTTAAGTAAGTATTTCCAAAATAGCAGTTTGAGCCGCACTGGCACGGTGAAGTCCAGTTGCATACATTGCCTGCAGGAGCATAAACTACTGGTAAATTTAAAACTATTACAAATACAATAAACAAACCAATAATAAATCCAGACTTTTTTAATAGATTAGCTTTTAACAAGGTTCACCTCTTTTTTAAGCTGTTAATTATTCTTTCTTATCAACAAACAATTCCTCCATTGGATATACATTAATGCCTTTATTTGAATAAATCTTAAAGGGCACGATTCTCTTTTTATGCTGGGTGCCCCTGACTTTGATTATTTCAGTAGCGTGTATTCTTTCATTGCCCTGGGGCAGGTTATAAAAAACAAATACTGCATCAGCTAAAAATTCCTCAACGCCTGACTGGCTGTATTTTACAGTTGAGTGCTCGATTTCTGAAATTAAAAAAGATGTTGCTCCAATTTTCCTGAAGGTATCAAATATCTGGCTGATATATGCCCTGTAGCCCTCAATCTTACCGTAAAATCCCGCTGCAACTGCTGACAGTGAATCAAGTACTATCCTATCAGGCTTAAAGTCTTCAGGTATCAGGTCCTTCACCTGATTGGTTTCAATCAATAATTCCCCTCGAGCCTGAGCCAATAATGTCTCTACTGACCTTGAAATCTTAAACGGGTCAAGCTTCTCTATTCTCAGATAACCTTTTTTTATTAGTTCATCAGGATTCCATCCATATGTTCTCATGTAATGAAGCAACCTGTGTTTTTCTTCTTCAAAAGACAGGTAAAGGCTCTTTTCATTGTTTTTTGCGCCGTAAGCCAAAGTTTGCAGGCAGAATGTTGTCTTTGCTGTGCCTGGGCCTCCTGAAATCAAAACCTGGGACCCTTTAGGTATTCCTGAAACAATCAGCTCATCAAACCCGGTAACTCCTGTTTTTATGAATTCCATAACAGACACATTTGAAGAACTGGCTGTTGAAGCTGCAGCTGGTTTTCCAATATCATTCATTTGTCCAATGTCCGGTTTCACAGTCGGTTTTTCCATTAATCCGGGCTTAAATGGCTCTTGTTCAACAGCTCTGTTTTTTGACAAGTGCAGGCTTTTTTGCATTTCTGCAATTGATTCTTTTCCAGTTGTTTTTTGTGCAAGCGGAGATGATTCAGTTATCTCTCCTGCAGCCACTTCATGCTTTGTTGTTTCAGGCTCAGCCGGCTTCTGGACAACAGGCTCTTGGACAACCTGGTCCTGAACAATTGGATTCTGAACAACCGGATTAATTTCATCCAAATCCTGCTCCTCGCCAAAAATCTTATCCTCAGGAAGAGTTATGTCATCTTCTTCAGGCTGTTCTTTTTTCATGATTTCAATTTGACTTATTGAGTTTTGCATTTTAATTACCTCCTATAAAACTGAGATTATCCGTTTTTATCCTTTTTTTTGTGGTTGTTTCCGGTCTTGGAATCTTCAAGAATTTTTTCCATGACCAATCTCTCAAAACAATGAGACTCATCTGAATATTCCTTTTCCTGCATTTTCCTGTAAACCCATTCCAGGATATTTTCATCTACATAAAGCCAGATTCTCTTTTTTTTGGGTTTGGGTTTTTTCATTTCAGATTTACACAACTGTGCAATTTTACAATTTTTATCAAAATTTAATTAATATATTGATATTTTGCACTTTATAAATTTTACGGAATTGAAGAATATATTATGGAAGATTGAATATGGAAGATTGAATATGGAAGATTGAATATGGAAGGAATCATAATCATAAAAAAATAGAGGGATAACAATAAAAACAAGAGAACTAAAATTTTCCGGAACTATTAAATAGTAAACTAATAGGATTTTTTAATAAGCATTAAAAGTGATTACTTGCTTAAAAATTTCTTAATATCCTCTACCAATTTGTCATTATCAAACGGCTTGAATATGTAGCCAAGCACCTTGTATTTTTTAACTAGAGCATTATCCTTGAAGCTTGAGGCTGTGAAAAAGACAATTTTCTGTTTTGTTAATTTTAGCTCAGTCCTGACTTTTTCGCAGAAATCCGGGCCGCTTATCTGAGGCATCCTCATATCAAGTATAATCAAATCAGGAGCTTTTCCTGCCTTTAATGCATCCAATGCCCCTTTTGCTGTGTCAAATACCTGAACATTAAACCCATTCATTGTAAGTATCGCTTTAGCCAGCTCAAGTGTATCCGGCTCATCATCAACAACCATAATTGTTTTTTTTGCCATTATCTACCACCTCATCCCCTTATTTTGTGAATATTTAGTCTTATATATTTATTAAATAATTGATTTATTAAATAATTGATTTATTAAATAATTGATTTATTAAATAATTGATTTATTAAATAATTGTAATAAAGCTTTTATATTTTTTTATTTTTTGCGAGCGGCACTGTAAAATAAAATGTCGTGCCTTTCTTTTCTTCAGATTCAAACCATATCCTGCCTTTCATCAGCTCAACAAATCCCTTGCATATTGACAGGCCGAGGCCTGAGCCTTTTACTTTCCTTGTCAACGATGCATCTGCCTGGTAAAACCTTGAAAAAATATTTTTCTGCTTGTCTTTCGGGATTCCTTCCCCTGTGTCTTTTACTTCAAACTGGACAAATTTCCCTTTCCTGTATACTTTAAATGTTATTATACCTTTTTCATGTGTAAAATGCGTCGCATTGACTATCAGGTTCCTTATGACCTGCAGAAGCCTTTGCGGATCAGCTTTTATCTTCGGCATGTTCTTATCTATAAAAAACACAGGGGTTATGCCTTTCTCTTTTATTACTATTGTCAGTGTCTCCCTGACTTCTTTAAATATCTCATTTACATCAACTTCCTTACACTCAAGCTTCAGCTTACCCAGACTCATTCTTGAAGAATCCACTATATCCAGGATGAGATTATATAACCTTATCGTGTTCTGATTGACTAATTCAAGATAATGCTTCAGTTTTTTCCTGTTTTTCATTACTGTGTCTGTGTCCATTAGCTGGGCAAAGCCCTTTATTGAAGTAAGAGGCGTCTTTAATTCATGCGCCGCTACTGAAATAAACTCGTCTTTTTCTTTATCCAGCTCTTTTAATTTCGCGTTTGCTTCTGCAAGTTTTTTTGTTCTTTCTTTTACTTTTTGTTCAAGGTTTCTGCTGTAATCTTCAATCTTTTTCCTTGAATTTTTTAAGTTCTTTGTCATCTGGTTGAATGAAGATGCGAGATCTTCAATTTCGTTCCTTGTTTTGATATCTATCTGTGTGTCCAATTTGCCTTTGCCTATTTCAACAGCAGTATCTCTTAATTTTATTATTGGTTTTGTGATCCTTCTTGAGAGAAAAATACCTACAATGATAGCAAAAATAAAACTCAATATCATAAATAACAGTGATAGCTTAATCTGTGTAATTACGTTTTCATATGCTTCCATAACCGGCATTTCAACTACAACAACCCAGTCTGGGCTGCCAAGATGCTCATGAGTTGTTACAACATAATTACCATATATTCCTTTTGTTATTTCAGCATTAGCCATTTGAATGTGAGAACTACTTTCCACAAATTTTCTAATCTCTTCTAGATGTACCTGATTTTCTCTCTTTAAAACTCGGCTGACATCTTCAAAAGCTATTAATTTTCCAGTATTATCAACTACATACGCCACACCCTTATCCCCAACTTTTATGCTGCCCACTAAATCCCACATAAATTTTAAATTAACCTCAGCCATTAAGATTCCCTTCAAATCACCAAAGATATCATTAAGCGGAATTGATATTACAACCAGAGGTTCACTGGTTATTTCATCAATATATATGGAACTGATATAATCATTCTGTTTAATTGACTCAGCAAACAAGGGATCTTCAATAAGATCTGTTACTTTACCAGTAGCAAAACTTGACAGACGGGAAACTTTTATTAATTCTTCTCCCTGTGTATTTAAAAGTGCTACTTGGCGAAATGCAGGATCAAAGCCAATTAACCTTTCCAGAAGTATTTTCTGCTCTTCTTGATTGGCAACTGCAATATTAGATAACCTTGCCCCGTTTTTCAGCTCATTGAATTTTCCAAGAATAAAACTATTGACAGAATCTGCAGCATCATGAGCAATCATTCTTTGCTGGCTGTCAATCACTCTTTGCTGGGTTTGCATACTAAAATATATATTTAAAGCACCAGAAATAAAAAGCACTACTGCACTCAAAGCCAAAAAAGCAACTGCTAAAGTAAATGTAAGACTTTTGAATTTCTCTGTTTTTTTTACTTCACTTTTCTCATGCATTTCGACGAATTATCTTATTTATCTTACAATCTCATAGGCTCTCGCCAGCAGGCCCTCGCTCACGTTCAGTCCCATTTTCTGAATAAGTTTATAATTTATGTTCAGATCATTGTCAGATGTAAAGACAGGAAGAGTTCCGGCAGGTATGCCTTTGAGGACTTTATCGGCTTGAATTGCAGCCATACTTCCCATGTTGGTATTGGTAGGATGAAACCCGATTATGGGCCCGTAGGCTTCTTTAAAAACCATGAAGCTACTTACAGGTAAGTTATGCTCATCAGCAAACTTGTACACTTCATTAAAGACTTCGGGTATTACAGAGAAAGGTTCAGCCATCATTAAAATTGCATCCATTCCTATATCAGAGGAGGCAGCGCGCTCATCAAGATAAGCCTTGACCTCTTGTGGGGTGGCAAAGGGCCCCTCTATTAAATTCAGGTTCAGGTCTGACGCTAAAGTCCGCAAAACTTCAATCTGGGGAGAAGTCGTTGGATAACCATTAAGATAAGGTACAAAGATTCGCTTTGCATTTGGTGCTATCTCGTGCAAATACTCCAAGCGTCCGGTCGCGCTTTCAGTTGTGGGATAACGCACACCAGTAATATCACCACCAGGACTGCTGACACTATTTACCAGACCAGTCCCTTCTATGAAGGTACATGTAAAGACAACCGGGACTCCTGTTCCTTCTGCGACTGCCTTAGCCTCTATGGCTGCTTCGGTTGCGAACGAGAATATCAAATCAACCTTTTCGTCCACGTATTTTTGAATGATTTGCTCATTCCCCACAGGGTTAGGTGCTATGTATAATTCGTAGACTATATTCTCCCCTTCTATATAACCCAATTCCGTCATTTTCTCTTTGAAGCCATCAAATATACTTATAAGTTCATTAACACTAACAAGAACACCGACCCGGTAAATCTTTTCTTGTGGCTTTTCAGCACAGCCACTCAATGAGGCTATTAAAAAGCAAATTAAAACAAAATATTTAGTTATTGTTTTCATTTTTCATTACCTCTTTTCATTTTTAAAATTTTAAAATTAGTGTATTACCTCCTGTGCCAGATTTAATAAGCTTTCAGGTACTGTCAGATTAAGCTCTTGTGCTTTTTTGTAATTAATCCTTAAATATGAAGGAGGTGTTACAACCATAATTTCTCCTGCAGGTGTGCCTTTAAATATTTGGTCAGCCAACGGAGCAGCGAGTTTTCCCATTTCAAAAGGAATAGCAGCATAACTAAAAATAGCTCCGTCTTCTACTGAAGGACCTGAACTGCCAACCAACGGAAGATTATTGTCTTCTGAGAATTTTCTTATTAATGACCAAACTTCTGGTGATTGAGTAAAAGTCTCAGGAAGGATTTGAATAGCATCAATTCCAATATAATCCAATTCAGATCTTGCCTGCAAAGCGGCCTGAACTTCTTCCAGACTTGTAACTGGCTCTTCCACCAAAGTCACTCCAGAAGATGATGCAACCGGTATTAAAGCTTCAAGTGCTGGGAATGCATTAGGATAAGTCGGATCATAAGGTATATAAAGCCTTGTAATATTGGGTACAATCTCAAGCAAAAACTCAAAACGCTTAACTGTTAAATCGGGTCCCGGAAAGCGGACACCAGTTATATGCACTCCGGGTTTAACTATGCTCTCTATTAGATTACTACTTTCTATGCCTGCCACTGCAAAAACCACTGGAATACCAGTTCCAGATGTGGTTTCTTTTGCTACTATCGCTGCCTCAGTTGGAAATGCAAAAATCAAATCAACATCATCTTCTACAAACTTTTTAATTACTTGTTTTTCTCCTTCTGGATCACAGTTTAATTTATGAAAATCATAAATAATATTTTCACCCTCTATATATCCCAGCTCGGTCATTCCTTCCTTAAATCCGTCTGCTAACGTGATAAAAGCATTTAAGCCAGATATTATGCCTACCTTATATACTATCTTTTCCTCTGCTTTTTCATAACAGCCACTTAAAAGTATACAAAATACAATCAATAATGTTGTAAAAAGAATTATCTGCTTTGATTTAATTTGTTTACTTAGATTAATTCTAATCACCTCTTTTTTAATAATCAGCGAATTACATCATCAGCCCTGACTAGCAATCCCTCTGGAATTTCAATTCCAAGTTCTTGTGCTACTTTATAATTTATTATAAGCTTGGACTCAGGTGAAACAACAGGAATTGTGCCGGCAGGAATTCCCCTTAAGATTTTGTCAGCAATAGGTGCAGCTAGTTCACCAAAATCAGGATTATTAGTAGTGACACCAAATACTGTTCCATAGTCCTCTGTCTGAATTATTGTTCCCATAATAGGTATCTTACTCTTTCTTGTGAAATTAGCAATTAATTCAAAAACAGATTTGGTAGTGGAAAGAGATTCTGGTATATAGAACACAGCATCAAAGTCAAAATTGTCTAAATCCTCACGGTTTTGTAGCTCTTCCTGTAGTTGTGCAAAATCAGTAACAGGAAACTCTATAAGGGTTATTCCTAAAGATTCAGCAGCTGGCCTTACAAGCTCCAGTTCAGAGGGGACAGCTGGATATTCTTTTTGGTATGGTAGCCAAACTCTTTTGGCATTTGGCATTATTTCATGTAATACTTCAAGACGCTTAACAGCTACATCAGTACCTGGATAGCGAACCCCAGTAATATGCCCGCCTGGTTGGCTTATGCTATCAATAAGGTCATTTCCTTCTACAAAGGCAGAGGCAAAAAGCACGGAAATATCTGTCCCCTTGGCGGCTTCTTTAGCAGCCAATGCTACCTCTGTGGGAAAAACAAATATCAGGTCAACATCATCTTCTACAAATTTTTCTAGTATTTGCTTCTCTTTTTCTGGTTCAAAATTTGTTTTCTGGAAATCATAAATAATATTTTCACCTTCTACATAGCCCAACTCAGCCATCTCTTCCTTAAAGCTGTCTCCTATGACTGCAAAAAAATTCAATCCAGATAGGACACCTACTCTATAAACTTTTTGCTCTTGTGTTTTTTCACTGCAGCCAGTCAATACAATAATTAAAATGCAGATTACAATAAAATATCTGTTTATGGTTTTCATTTTTAATTTCCTCCCGGGTGTTATACTCTTTTTTCATATTCGGTTAAAATAATTATTATTTTTATCCTGAAATTTATAATTCTTTTGATTTTTATTAAAATATTCTATTTTTGTCCCTCTCCTTGTTTATTTTCTTCTGGCTTTTGCTCTTCTCCTGTTTCTTTCTTTTTTCCGAAAAATTTTCCGAACAGGCCTGGTTTTTTCTCGCCGTCTTCTTTTGAGGCTTCTCCTTCTTTTGTTTCTTCGCCAGCTCCCTCACCAGCTTCTCCTGATTTTTCTCCTTCCTGGGCAGCATCTTTTGGTTTTTGTTCGGTTTTTATCTCTTTTATCTCAGATTCGCCTGATGTGATTACAGGCTGTGCCTGTTGAGGTTGTTGTTCTTGTTTTTTTTCCTGTCCTTGTCCTTCTTTCGGCTGTTCAGCTGTTTTTTCTCCTTCTTTTTGTTGCTCCTGGGTTTGCTGTGGCTGCTGCTTTTCAACAACCTCCCCTATTTTTAACTCTGCTGCTATTTTTGGTGCCTTTTGTTCTAGTATGCTCAATATTTTATTTGTTTTTTCAGCTTTTTTAAGCTGCTTATTAAATGCATCATTAATGCTTTTTTCAAGTTTTTTGAACCTGTCATTAACATCTTTCGGCAGCTCATTTGCCCGCTTTGTTAATAAGTCAATTACATTGCCTACGTGTTTTTCAAAATCATTGAATTTTGAAATAAGATTCTCAACTTCTTTTTTTGCTGCCAGTGTCGGAATCTTGACTTTTGTCTGGTCACTTTGCTGAGTAACCGTGCTAAGACGTTTATCTATATCTACAAATTTATCAGACAATTTCTCAAACTCCTGGAATTTTTTCTGGGATTCAATAAATATGCCCTCGACCTTATCAGAATGCCTTTCAACTGTGGCACCCATTTTTTTTACATCCATCAGTTCTTTTTTTACATCTTCACTAAGCTTTACAATCTGTTCTATTCCCCTGAACTTATTAATATTCTGTCTCATCTCCTTTAATTGCTCAAGGATAGATTTCATCATTGCCTCATTACTTTCCAGATTTGCCTTGAGGGCCTCAACCTTTGCATCCTGTTTCCTGACCTCAACCATAAGTTTATCAGGCTGTACAGCACCTACAAGGTCAACTGCTTTGACTGTTTTAACTTCTATATCCTGCATTGCCCTGTTTGAATCCATTATCATGCCCCTGAGTTCACCAACCTGTTCATTCAGCCTTGTAAATCTCTCGTTAAAAACATTCCTGAGCTCAACAAACTGGTCAAACTGTGCTTTTAATTTTGTAAGATCCGCTGATAATTTAGAAGTTGAAACCCCCGCTGGAGCATCCTGACTGGTTTCTTCCTGAGCAGCATTTTCAACTACATCTTTTTGTTCCTCATCTTCAATACGTTTAAATTTCTCTTTAAATGGCCACATATTTTACCTCTTTTTTACATTGATATAATCAATTGATTATTTATATTTTTTTAAGTATGCTTCTCAGTTGAAACATTAAGTATGTTAATCAGTATAATCATTTTATTTTTTTAATTTGAATTATTTGTATCCTCTTGTTTTGTTGTTTTTTCTGAATTTGCAGTTTCATTTTCAGGGATTGGATTTGAATTGATCACCGAATTTGTTTCCTGGCATAACTCCTGGAATAATTTTTTTATCCTGTCAGCCTCTTTATCTGTTTTTGTTATTTCAAAAATTTTTATTTTAGGAGGAATTCTCATTAAATGCAATTCACATATCTTTGTATCATAACCCTTTTTCCTGATTTCAGAGACTTTATTTTTTAATTGCTGATAATCCTCATTGAATTTTTTTACTAATTCCGAAGAATCGTTAATCTGATGATAATCCTCTCCATTGAACTGAACTTGTTTAATCCTTTCCTGGACCTGTTTAACCTTATTATTAAAATCTTTTGTGTCCATTGTTTTAGGAGGTTCTTTTTTAACAGGAGCCTCAGCTTGTTCTGGTTTTTGGATATTGTCTTCCTTAATTTTATTCTGGATTTTAATTTGAGTATTATTTTGATTATTATTCGGAAGGTTATCCTGTGTGTTTTTATTTAAATAATTATTAATTACAGAAATCGTCTCCTGTTTTGTTTTTACATTTGCAAGCTTATCAGAAAGTTCTTTATCCCTGAACACGCCTTTAATCCAGTTAGAGAAATCATTTTTCTGATCTGTTACATGATATTTAAAAGTTTCATCATCAAGAATTTCCAGTATTGAAGGCAGCTCAACAGGATTTTTTATGATCTGGCCGTCATGCATATAGAAATACTCTGCAGGTGACAAGGTGAATTTTTTATATTCTTCTATTTTAGTATTAATATTATTGTTAATATTTTCTGTAGTTTTAGTTTTAACAGTTTCCTTATTTTTCAGGGCATTATCTTTAATTTCGGATTTAATATTACCCTTCAGTGGTTTTTTAAATAAGTTAATCAATTTCATTTTAATCAAATTTCAGGAGTTTGTCTTTTCTCATAGTCAGATTTTCTTTTGCCAGCCTATCATTATGGTGCTGCAGTGTTTTAATCATAAAATCAATTTCTAAAATTGCACCGTAAAGCTGGTGCTGTTTTCCGGCATCTATCTCTGCTGAGTTAGTCTCGAGTAAATTTATGAGATTATCTTTTCTTCTTTCAAATAGCTTTATTACTTCTTTAAACATTCAATTCACTCCTTTTGCAGTTTTCAGTTTTTCATCTAATATCTTCATTATCTCTTCTTTTGATTTTATAGTTGCGAGCTTATCACTAAGCTCCTGATCATGAAATACAGATTTGATCCATGATGAAAAATCATTTTTCTGATCTGTTACATGAGTTTTAAATAGATTATCATCCATATTTGCCAATGAATCATGCAATTCCTGAAGGCTTTTTATAACCCTGCCGTCTGATAATTTAAAGTATTGATCAGGGGAGAGAGTTGTGTTCTGTGCTGGTCGTTGCGTCTTTTCATTATCTTTTTGAGCTTCAGGCTGTTTATTTGTTTCATCAGGTTTAGGCTCCTCTTTATTTTCAGGAGGATTTTTATTTTGCTGCTCTCCCTGTTTATTTTCTTCCGGTTTTTGTGGTTGCTGTTCACCTTCTGCCGATTTCTGGTCCTGTTTAGGAGGCTCTTCTTTTTTCTCCCCTTCTTTTTGCTGTTCCCCCGCTTTTCCTCCTTCCTTTTTAGGGATATTCTCCCTGGGCTGTGTCGGCTTGAATTTTTCTCCCTGCTTTTTTCCGCAGGCATCTAAAAATGCAAGGAAATCATCTTTTGTAATAATCTTATCAGCAACATCAGCTAATTTTGCATTGCCGACTGCATTTCTTATCCAGTCAGAAAAATCATTTTTTTCTTCATTTACATGTTGCTTAAAATCAGCTTCTTTCATTGCGGCAATCTCATCATAAAGGCTTTTCATGTTAATCACAAGCATGCCATTCACTAATTTGAGTAATTTATTAGGAGGAACATCATCACTATATCCAAGAGGACCTTTCTCTTCTTTTTTCTTTTCCCCTCCCCCAGTTTCTTTTTCATACTTTTCACGGGCATTCTTGGCTGCTTCAAGATCAGCCTTAATCTCATCTTCGGAAATAAGTTCAACCTCTCTTTTCTTAGGTGTCTTGCCAAGCTCTTTCCAGACTTTTTCAAGCCTTGGCTTTAGACCTTCCAGATAAATATCAACCATATTGAAATTCCCTGATTTAATTTTATCAAGAGAAAGTTTCAGTTCCAGTCTCAGGTCAAACACATCCTGTCCTTCTTTTTCAAGCTGGTCAACCTGATAAGTAAGGTCATCAACCATTTCATTATATTTATTATACTGAGCAAGCTCTTCATCAGTCAGTCTTTTGACACTATGAAGGATTGGTCTGAATGTAATATAATACGGCTTGCCGCGGTTCCATGCTGAGTTTTGTACCATCCCTGAACCGACCGGGCTTTTTACAAGCTCCTGGACATAGCTTGCACCGTATTTTGTTTCAATCCTTTTAAGGTCACCTTCATCCCTGGTTTTCATCTGGACTTCTGTATTGATATTAGCTTTAATCTGGCCGACGAAATCTGCTAAGACCTGTGAAATCAGCAATACGCCAATACCCCATTTCCTGAATTCACGACATGCCCTCTCTATCTGGATAAACCCTTCTCCAGAGCCGCCGAACTTTGGCAACAGTCTGTGGACCTCATCATATACCATGAGCATTCTAAGTCCGCGATATTCCTGCAAATTGCAATGGAATACTTCCCTGACAGTATTAGCAACAAAAACATCTATATCTTTAGGATCTAATGTGCTTAAAGTGAATATATTAATTTCTCCGGCTTTCCAGTATTTCATCAGGTCAATTTTTTCCCTGGGATTTTTTATAGCGCGCACATTTCCATTAAATGCACGTGCATTTTTTTTCGTTAAATGAAACCTCGGATAAAAAGACATCATTTTCACATCCTGGCATTTTCTCAGCATTCCTGTCCATTGTGCTGTAGGATCAAAGACTACAACTGCTACATTTTTCATAAGGCATTCCTCAACAATATCCTGGCCTGAAATAGTTTTTCCGCCGCCGGTTGAGCCTGCAACAATCGTGTGTACTGTTAAGGAATCCATATCAAAATAAGTATCATTTTCAGTTTCAGCAATCTTCCCTACATACAATGAACGGGAACCTTTTTTCGGAAGAAGATTATACTCCACTTTTGCATGGAACCTCTTCTTGGCTTCAATTTTGGCTCTTATTATAATAACTGTAAAAATAATCAAAGACAGTATTATTAAACCAAGTAATATTTTCCAGAGTTCTATTTTTCCAAAAACCCTGTACATATAAATAGGCTCATAGATTTCAAAGACAGTTGAGCTCTGTGAATACAAGTCAAGGTAATCCGCATCAATAATAAGGAGGTATTCACCTTTCGGCCATTCTTTCGGGATTGTAAATTCTTTTATCAAAGAAAGTGCTGTCAGCAATTCAACATTATCTGTGCCCGCTTCCATTGAATAATTGGCTGTATCTGCTTCAATGCCTCTCACAGAATAGTATAAAGAGACATTATACTGTTCCTCAATAAGCATATTATGCAGATTAAGCCTGAACTTAAACCTGTCACCTGCAAAAGGCTTCTTGGTTAATAATTCAAGCTGAATCAGAAGGGCTTCCACAGGCAGTTTTTCCTCATCAGTCACAATTATCTGTATAGGTAGTGAATCATTAAGATCCCCTGAAACTTCAAAAGAACCAATATAAGTTCCTAATTCACGGCCAAATCCCGTTACAGTCACATTTTCATAAGAATTCGGCTCAATTGTAAATGAAGTCTTATCTATCTCAATTACTTTTGACGCGTTGCCTTTAATGCTTACATAGACTTTTACGGCTTCTGTCCTGAAACTATAGATGACAATATTCTCTACAAAGAAATTACCTATTCTCAGTCTTTTATAAAGCCTGTCCAAGGTTATAAAATGGTCAATCCCAGGCTCTTCCGGTCTTTCCATATAAGGACCTATGCTGGGGCCTATGCCTGGACCAACGCCGGGACCTTTGCCTGTACGTGTTTTGTCTGTTGTTCCCGGGCCCACTCCTGTACCCACTCCTGTGCCTGTGCCCTCCTGCGGCTCTTCATACATTTCCATTGTAATATTATGCAGTGTAGCATTGTTTTCTGTCACAGATACATTGCTGATATAATTATTATAACCGTATTTCAGTGCCACAACCAGATAATCTCCTCTTGTAACTGATAAATTATAATAGCCATCTGCATCAGTGACTGCGTGTTCTGTTCCTATATAAACATCGACATTTTCAAGGGGAAGCCCAGTAGTATTGTCTGATGCCCATCCATAGACAGTTCCTTTGCCGAATGTTTCCTCTGCACCTTCAGGGCATACATCAAAAGGATCTGTAACAAGATAATACAAAACAGAAGAATTTGCAGGTACCGGAACAAACATCTGGTAATTATAATTATTACCGTCAAATCCTTGCGGATAATCGTCTGTAACCTTGGACACTATTATTATATGCTCCCCATCAGTTAGCAGACCATGCATGAAATCCGTTCCAAATGCGTCATTTTGATATGTATATGCCATTGGTATATCCGAAATAGTTGTGTTTCCAAGGCTTATACTCATATTGTAGATGAATGTATTTACTGCAGCCATTGCATTTCCAGGGTCCACACCTGTAAAATTATCAATAAGACTCGGGTCTGCTGCTGTTACATTTTCCCAGTTTATCTGCGCAGGAGGGGCATTTAGTGCATAGACTTCATGCTCAATTTCAGGCTCAAGGCAGTCAACAATCATAGTAAGGGGATCCATACCTGCATTTGTAGTTTCCACTATCCATGTATTATTCAAACCTGAAAAGGCAAATACCAGGCCATATATGCCGTTCCATGCCCAAGGAGGCTGTGTACGGTCAACTCTCAGCTCAGTAATTACGCCTCCTTCAGCTGCATGATATGACAAAAATCCTATAAATTCTCTTAGCATCAGCATAGATAAGACAGCTGTGATTACTACTAAAACTAATAGAATTTTATTCAATATTAAATCAATTCTATGTTTTCTTCTTGTTTTTTTATGCTTCATTTTTTCTGCTGATTATTGAAAGCAGTTTACATATTTCAGGGTAAACCCTTTGCTTTTGCTCATGTGAAAGTTTAATATATTCTTCCTGCAGTTCATTATATGCAAGTTCAAAAGAACCAGGATTATTTGCTAGTGCAATATAGCATTTGTCCACTAACTCTAAAGTATAATTCATATTAATTTGTTCTCCGAGGGCAAAAATCCTGTTAAAAAGAATATTTTTATGATAGTCTGAAAGCTTATTGAACAATAAATTAATTTCAGAATATTTCAATGCTGCACTTTCTAAATTCTTTTTATGGATTAGCTCATTTATCTCATTGATTAATAAGGAGACATATTCATAGTTCTGCTGAACTTGTCTTTTTGGCTGGGTATATTTCTGCTGAACAGCAGGTCCTGGCTGAGTAACAGGCACTGGCTGTGCAACATGTCCTGAAACAGGCATTGCAGAACCGCCTTTTTTTTCATTATCAGATTGAGAATACCTGAATTGATAGTTAATATAGACTGCGCTTAATATTATTATGACCAGGATTTCTATGATAAATACTGTTTTATTTTTAAAACTCATACCTATCTTATCAAATAATGCAAATCCTGTAATAGACCCCATGCCGTTTTCTGCATTGTCAAGGTCTGTTGACACTACAAGGGATTTTATCTGGGGCACAATATCAAGTGAAACCTTTTTATTGAAATAATAGGTTATATCATTGATGTTGTCAAGAGCAAGCTCAAACACAGGGTCGTTTTTCAGGATGATTGCCTCTTTATTAAGAATAGTAACTTCATTAGAAGATTCAACTATGTCTTTTGGAATAAATTCAACAAAATTGATATTGTCATAGGAATCATAGTCAACTTTCTTTGTTATTAAGGTAATCTCTTTTTTCCACCCTGTAATGTATTCAATCTCTACATTATATGCTCCTGTGTTTATTGTTGTCTTTTTCTGCAAGAGCTTATTTGATTCTATAAACTTATTTTTTTCCCTGTTGGAATAATCCATGTGCTTTAAACCAATGTACTCTTCTAACAGAGAAGCTGCATCCTCGTCATCAACATATTTAACAAATTCAGCTTTTTTCAATACATTAATTGCCCTTGGTGTTGTGTTTTTTATTTCATTGATTCGATCCAGGATTTTGTCCCTTTCTTCCATGATGTTAATGACATCATTCCTGTATCGCAGATTAAACAAATCACTGTTTGCCTTGTCCAGCTCAAACTTTTTACTTTTTATTAATTCATTTATATTCAGCAGTTCAACTATTTTCTTCTGCTCAGGAGAATATGTGTTAAAATCAGGAAGCAGGTTATAAATTTCCTGGACATAGGAAGAGGTTTCATTTACATCCTGGTTTTCCTGTTCATTCAGTTCATTCTGTAAAATTGATTCTTCCCGGATTATTGTAAACTTATAGTTATTGCTCTGCACTTCATTTTTATCTTCATCAATGCATTCAATTCTCCAGTAATAATCCCCACTATTAAGGTTTGATTTTTCATATCTTATGTCATCATCTGAATTAATATTAGTAAATTCCTTCTCAGAGCTCCACCATCCATCTCCATGGGAAGTGTAAAGCGTACAATTCACAGAATCATCATCTATTACATAAAACCTGAATACCACTTTTTCAGAAGAGATATTTGAGTTATTAATTGGCTCTGTTAAACTTAGCAAAGGCGGGAACTCATCTTCATCCGGCTGAAGTTTAATTATTAGTTCGTGGCTTTGGTTGAGCTTAATGTCTTCCCTGTGAGTTTTGTAGCCGGAGGCTGTTATTTTAAGGTCATATGTTGTATTGGTTGCCCTGAATTCAACTCCTCCTGTAGTGTTTGTATATTCATAATCATCACCCAGCCTGACTTTGGCATCCTCAATCTCTTCACTGGTTATATTGTCCTCAACTTTAATTTTAAGGACATATTCAGGAATGACTTTTATTTTTATAGTCTGAATCTTTTGATTATACTGGAAGTCAGTAACCTTAAGTATAACATTGTGCTCTTTCAGCTGTGTAAATTTATGCACAGGATTCTGTTCACCGCTTGTAGTGCTGTCATCAAAATTCCATTCATAAGTATATGGAGGTATTCCGCCTGTTACAGATGCGGTAAATTTAACTGATTCTGATTTGAAGATAGTTGTATCGTTTGCCTGAACATTCAATTGAAGGTTATTCTGGACATCAAAATCAATAATTTTTGAATTTGTATAATTCTTGTAGTAGTTTATTGCTTCAACTGAATATAAGCCTGAATTATTCGTGTATATGAATTCCTGTGTCAAAGGATAGGTTTCATTCATAAAGATATAGATATATGAAACATTCGAAGGCGAGTTAATTGTTACATAAGTGTCAGAGTTATCAATAGAGTAAAGGGTCAATATAACAAGTTCCCCAAGAGCATAAGTCTGCTTATTTGCTGTTATGTCAAAAAGTATATAATCCAGTGTTGCAGAGTTGCAGTCATCATCTGCCCCGTTATAGAGGATTTCCTGCATCCCCGGATTAATATCAGGGTTATTGTCATTGCAGTCAGTACCAGGCGGATAGCCATCGCCATCATTATCAGTAATAATTTCCGAAACAGCAATTGCATCAACAAGTGTCAGATTATCAAAGTTTTCCTTATAGCAGTTTATTGTATAGGTATGGTTGCCTGATTCATTAAATGAAATGTTATAGGTGTAATAATTTATGTCCTGGTTAAAGCTCATGTTTTTATAATCAAGATCAAACTTTATTTTACAGGTCTGGCTACTGATGATTTTTTCACCGGAGCTTGCATTGATATAATCTGCAAATAGGGTTGTTATATTCCCGGAATAGGTTGTTTTATTTGCATAGGGCATGTTTTCATCTGCTGAATCCCAGATAGTGAGATTTGAAAAACTGCCTGCTGTGTATTCTGAGCTTACAAAAAATATTGATATAATTATCAGGGAGAGTACAAGCATCCAGCTTATAATCCTTTTATTTAAGCTCATCTAATCCCTCCAGCAGTTTTTTCAGATCCTGTTTTAATGCATCAATCTTTTCAGGCATAGTGATTTTTGTAATATTTTTACGGATTTTTTCAAGCTCTGATGAATACGGGTCGTTATAAGAAAGATATTTCTCCCTAAGCAGAGAGCGGATTTCCTCGCTTATGTCAAGAAAATGGTTTTTTACAGCTATTCTTTTTAACTCGTTTACAAGAGATGCAGGCATTCTCAAAGAAACAATTTTATCTGCTATTCTGATGCACCTCTTTGCCTCAACACATATTCACGGGAGAATTCACGGATAGCTTCTGATCTTGAATTATATACTTTTGCTTTGACAAGAGAATCAATCCACGAGATAATATCCTCTGGCAGCCTTACATTTACTACATTTATCCTCAGTGGTTTTTTTGTCATATTCTGTATACTAAACGCGTTTTTGTATATTGTAATATGTTTGTATGATAATTTAGTTACAGAAGTAGTATATAAATGTTTTGATTAGACAAGTGTATTATATTTGTATGATATATGTATTATTAAACGGGTTTGTTAATAAAAACCAAAAACTATAAATATAACTATAATTATAATTATAACAATGGCAACTACAATCCAGGTAAAAGACACAACTTTCCAGTTATTGAAGACACTGAAAGAAAAAGAAAAAGTCACATCTTATGATGAAGTAATTTCAGGCATGATTAAAGAAAAATTGCAGGTAAAAGAAAGCATGTTCGGCTCAATGAAAGGCAAACTTAAACCATATAACAAAAAAGAAGACAGGATGAAAGACCGTGAGTATTAGATATGTTTTAGACACTTCTGCCTGGATAGAGTATTTTCTTGCAACAGATAAAAAAATTCAGGAGATTGTAAGTAATAATGAACTTGGCACACCTATTATGGTAATCGCAGAACTATCAGACAAGTACGCGAGAGATAAGGCTGATTTTAGTGATTCTTTTGATTTCATTAAAACAAAATCAAGAATCTTACGGCTATCCTTGAATTCTTATAGCAATGCTGGTTCTTTAAAAAACATTCAAAGAAAAACCCATCCAAGTTTTGGATTAGCAGATGCTCTGATTTATTTAACAGCAAAAGAAAACAATGCAATTCTTGTAACAAAAGACAATGATTTTAAGGATATGGACAATGTGATGCTGTTGGAGTAATTTACATTTTTATTAAGATTTTAAAAAAACGAAATTTCAAATTATATCTTGGTTTTCTAGTCAGTTATAATTTAATTAGTTTTAGAAATTAATTATATAGACAAGAGCTTTTTTTATTCAATAGGAACATAGCCTGCCCATGTTAAATATTGGGTTAAATTTCCATTTAGGATTCCAGTCATAAATTTTTTTATTATTTCTTCCTTTTCTTGTGTATCTACAGGTAATGCATTAAAAAATTGTCTCTCAAAAAGAGGAATATTGTAAGCATCAACATGAGGATTTAGATATCCTTGAATAAGTTGTTTTTGTTCCCAATCATCTAAACCAGTATAAGAACCTGCTTGGCATAAAAAAGCAGGTTTTATTTCTTCTGCTATAGCTGGTGCTTGTTCAAATTCATTTCTTGGCTGTTTCATGCCAAAAACTCCTAATCTATCTTCAGGAAGAACAAGATCATCATATTCTTCTAAGATTCTTATTGCTGAACCTAATGATTTTAAAACATCCTTAGTAAGATATTCAATATGCTCTGGACGTCCCTTGTAATCAATTGGATTGGTTGGATCAATTATGTGAAATACTAACAAAGGTCCTTCTTCACTCTCACCTAATTGTGCATAATAACAAAAAGGGGAATCTTCTCCATCAGCTTTAAATTTCCATACGCTAAATTCTTTTGGCGCTGGACTTTCTGTTTCAGTTTCATGTTCTATTCTATCCAAAATATTTTCAAGCCTTTTTCTTTTTTCTTTTCGAGTTTGATAATTTGCAACTGGATTCCACCATGGAGCAAATCTTGTTGAGCTTATTGCATCTGAAAGTTCTTCCTGCAGGTCAGTATATGTTTTAATGCCTTTTGCTTTTATTTTATCATAGCTTCTTAAAGATAATAAAAACAGTGCATCTTCTGTTAAAGCTGCTCTTCTTGCCAGGTCTCTCTTAATATGATTATAAAAGGGATATAAGTTATCAATAAAAACTGAAACATATGATTTAGAAATATCTTGTTGTAATTGTCTAAGTCTTAAAATTTCTTCACTATTAAAAAAACCTGTTAAATATTTCTTTAACTGCCCATAAATTTTTTTAGGAAAAATTATTCCTTCTGTTTGTAGTTCTATTAAAGTATAATCTACAGCATTTTGAACATTATATTCTTGATTTAGATCAAAAACAATGTCAAATGAATTATTTAAGATTTCAGTTATTGTAGATAACTCTTTTTTATATCTACCGCTTACTGTATATTTATATCTAGGTGCACTTTTTCTGAAGTATTCATATAATTCTTCATCAAGGTGTGCTGCAATTCCTATTGCAACTTCCTCATGTAAACTTTCTATGGAATGATCTCTTTCATTAATTAGTCCATGCCATTCATTTTCTGTAATAATATCTACTAGATTAAGTCTTTTTAGGAATTTTAGTCTTGTTTCAGATACACTTCCTAGATGTGTACCTAGAGTTGGTTTGAATTGATCAAGTTCATAATATAATTCAGTGGGTGTCATTTTCATCACATTGTTAGTTTGTTTTTGCTATTATGATCTCTTAATCCAATTAGTTTTATATAGTCCTGTCCTGTTTTTACAGACAATTGACTCTTGACCAAAGATTTTTCTTATCCTTCTAACAGCTGTTCTAAATGCTCCATATACATCTTGAAGTTCTGTTGCATCCCCGGAAGACCAAGCATAATTAATTAATTCTTCTTTTAAAATATATTCAGAATTGTTTTCAAGTAATTTTTCTAATATCTTTCTGTCTGTTTCAGGGATTTTCTCTTCTGTTCTGAATTCATTTTGGTACTGAACATATCCTGTCAAAGGATCATATAGTATTCCATTAAATTCCCAAGTATAAGTTTCACTAGCTCTTGGTCCCAGCCTCCAGCCAACATTAACTTCAGTTCTTAGATATTTTTGTTTTTTGTGGTCTCTGTCATCACCGAGTAATTTTCTTAATCTGCTAACTGTTCTTTTTACCAATTCAACATCATATTCCTGGTCTTTCCACACTGCCTCAAATAATTCTTCATGAGATACAGTTATTCCATAATTAAGAAGCAAATGCCTAAAAACCTGCCTTTGTTTATCTTTAATTCTGAGTTCTTTGCCAGTATTGTAAAAAATTATTCCTCCATTGCTGCCAAAATAAGTGAATCCCATTTCTTTTACTTGAGTTCCGTAATATTCAGAATATATTGATTTAAACAATAATCCAATATACTCTCGTATTGGTTGTGATTGTTCTTCATCTTTGTCTTGTAATAAAACTGATTCTAATCTCTCCGGACAGTGGAATAGTGAAAGAGTTTCAACCTTCTCTAAATCTAAATCAATTGCAACACTTACTTGTCTTTGTCCGCTTTCACGTAATCTGTCAATAGTCAAAAAAGGAGAAGTAATAAATTGAATCACTCCCTTTGGTTTTAATATTATTTTATCAGGAAGATCATCTGAATTTATTTGTTCAGAAGGTATATACTCCACACCAAATCTAAATATTGCAGTTGGATCATAAGTTCTGACACCATGAACTCCCAGCCATTGTTCATCAACAGGTAAATTTACTAACATTTCTATTCCTGTAATTCCTATTTCATTTGTTTTTTCACCTAACTCTCCATCAATTAAAATACCTGTCCTTAAACCATGCACCTGTAAATTATATAGTCTATCCTGATAATTTAGAATACTTTCCTGAACCAATTCAATAAAATCAGTTGATGAAAGAGTCATTTTTTATTTTATTTTCAAGGCCCTGCGTTATAAAACACTACTTTTGCATTAATCTCTCCCATTGTATAGTTATCTACTTCTGGATTAAATTCCACTGAAACTGCTGTGCAATCTGGATAATTAGGGATATTTTCTTCTAAAGCTATACCTGCTGCATTAGTTTTTGCTCTATGTAGGCCAAATCTTATTCTGTCCTGAAGCTGCGAATATCTTTCTCTCCTGCTTCCATAATTTCTTCTTAGATCAAATGTGCAGAGAGGAATATCAAATTCAGCAATTTGTTGATAACCGAGTTCATTTGCAGAATCAGGATCAATGATTTCAATTGAATTTTCACTAAGTATTGGAGCGGATGATTTATCTAGAGGAACATGAAAAAGATAAGGATGTGTTTCTGATTCAAACCAATCTACTATATTACCTTCTGGTGTCCAATGTACTTCATTTACTCCATTAAATACAATTAGGTAAGGTTCTATTGAAACTTCTTGTCCATCAATTCCTATTATTTTACATGGATCTTCTAGTGAACATGGATAATTTTTATCAGGCTCTTCTTCCAGTATATAACATTTTACAGTATCAAATTTTAAGAAAATCCCTCCATATCCAAAAGGATTTGTTTGATATGCTGGCAGGAATCCTGTACTTTTTAAATCAAAAATAGTTCTGTCTTCTTCAAATAATTCTCTTAATCTTCCTTCATCAATTAACCTGCGTTCTAATGATGAATTTGACATCTCCTGGGCTTCTCTCAGAAAAAAATCCAATAAATGTGCGCCTTCTGTAGTATAAGACGTGTCCCTTAAAGCAAACCACTCTCCTCTTTCATGGTATAATGCCAGGTCAAATTCCTGAGAAACTAATTTTCCGCTTTCAGGATCAATAAATAAAGCACCGGTAATATCAGGCCAGGATAGCTCTTCAGTTATGACTTCTCCTTCAGGACTTATATAACTATAGCTTGGTTCTTCACACACTAGTATTCCATTATAATATTCAGAAGGAGGTAAACGTGTTGCTGTAATCTTTGATATAACATTTGAATAATCAGGCCAACTAATTGTACTTAATAATTTTGTAGTACTACAAGTATAAGCAACTAGTGCTGCAACTAGTGCCGATATTAAAGTTATTTTACCTGCTGATTTCATTTTCATTACTATCTCAAATAGATTTATTTAAACCAAGTCTGAACCATATTATAAATATGAGAGTATGCTGCATTTGCTCCTTTTTCAAGATAAATATCGGTAAATTTATCTAATGAAGCCTGAGTGTTTTCTACATGCAGATGATGAAGAGCGAGTGCATCATCTTCAGGTGTAGTTTCGGTATCCATATATCTTCCATACTCATCTAGACAACCTTCTTCCTTCATTTGAGTAGTAATTCTTTCAGTTTCAGAAAATACTCGCTTATCTAATTCCCCAAGCTCAAGCGAAGCATAATGCAAATTACCTAATCTTGTTGACATTGCCAAATAAGTATATTCATTAAATATTATATCTGCAGTCAATTTGTCAAAAGCATTTTTGCAATAGTTTTTTGGTGGCGGAAAACCAGGATTGCCCCTGCCCTGGACTCTTACATATGCATCTTCATATAATCCTTCACGATAAGTAATTTCAGAAGAAGCCTGTAAATTCTTAACAGTTTGAACATCCCATTGCTGTGTTTTTGCCCAGTTCTCAAATATCTCTAAATCTGCATCTCCATAAATAAGTGAATGCAATCCGTTTACAGGCATTGAATTATAGGCAACCAGAGAGCCTATCAAAGTAAGTCTTCCTCCAACACCGGCATATACGCCGATAGCTTCATAAGGAAGTTCAACAGAAGGATTAAATGGGAAATAATAATATTCCATGCCAGGAGCCAATGCTTCTGATAACATTACATCCTGTCCGTCCATATAATATTGACAGTATCCATTAACTTCAACACATTCTTCTATCCCTACTGGCTGTTGATCCTGATTTGTTATTGTTTGTAAACCTGAAAGTAATAACCCTGCAGCAACAGCTGCTCCGGCAATTGTTAATCCAATTCCTTTCATATCCATTTTAATCCCCTTCAGCATCCAGCAGGAGTCATCATCTTTTATATATACTTTTTCCATATACTATATATATTACACTATATCACTAAATATTTCAAAAAATTTAAATATAATAACATTTGATAGTGCATTATGATAAGAAAAATCGTTGCACTAGGTCATAATGCGCATGTTGTTACTCTGCCTGCTAAATGGATGAAGAAGAATAACCTGAAGAAAGGGGATGAGCTAGAGATTGTAGAGAATAAAAATAATTTGTTGATTTTTTCACAAAAAAAAGAAGTTATAAAATCTATTGAATTCTCAATTGATTCAACTAATTTATTTATGGAAAGATTAATTTTTGTAAGATATACTAGAGGTTATGATATTATAAAAATCAGATATAATGATTCAGGGATTCTTACAAAAATAGAAAAAATACTAGAAGAGTTAATTGGTTTTGAAATTATTGAACAGGGCGAGAATTATTGTATTATTAAAAATGTAGCAAAGGAAATTGAGGTTGAATTTGAAAATATTTTAAGGAGATTATTTTTAATAATTCTTGAACAATCTGAAAAATCTTTGGAATATTTAAAAGCCTCACAAATTGATAAATTAAATAATCTGGTAAATCTTGAAAGGATTTCTAATAAATATGTTTATTTTTGTGAAAGAATAATAAACAAGCAACAATTTAACAGTAATTTACCAAATACAGAAGTATATACTATTACATGGACTCTTGAGCAAATATCTGATATATTTACAAACATTTGCAATTATTTTATTCAAGCAAAAGAATCATTAATCTCAGAAGATATAATCAATTTGTACGAATCAGTTAACCATCTATTAACAAATTATTATGAATTATTTTACAATAAAGAACCTAAAAAACTTTCAGTTTTTAGAAATCAAGCAAACAGTATCGAAAAGAACAATAAGAATATTCAACCAAAACAAAAAGCAGATATGTTTGTATTTTATAATCTAAATAATATTTTAAATTTAATAGAACATATAAGCCATTACTTAATTTAAACCTAATGATTGCCTATAGATAAAGAAGTTGATGTATATTCTAAAGGAGGACACAATCCAGCATCTTGATTTGAAACAGCAACCAAACTATACTCATAATGTGGATAAGCCATATCTGGTAAGTACTCATAATAAGCATTTGTTTCCAGTATATGTTGCTTTAATGTGTAAGATGAAAGGGCATCAGTAGATACTAAATGTTTAATTTCATAATCAATTGCTTCTCTAACGCATAAAAGACCCGCTATTCTTTCTTTATGTGTAGGACCATCTCCTCTTTGGTACATTTCGACTAACAAATCAATTGCATCTATTCCCTGTAGTAATGTTAAAAATCTTCCTTTTTTATCTTTGAAAAATTTTGGCTCATGATAAAAGTCAATTACATTGAAGATCGTATAATTCAAATAAGCTTCCCAAAACACTTCAGAATTGACATTATAAAACATTTGTCTTCCTGAGGGTGTTGCCCTTGTTAAATAATGTTCTAACAAGTCTTTAACAACTGAAGAATGTGCTCTTAAACTTAAATAGTTTCCATAATTTAATCTCTTTGCAATATCATAAAACACAGCAGTTTTTCTTATTGATTCAAAATCAAATTCAATATTTTCTCCATCTTGGAATCTGGCATTTGTTACATTTCTATCACATGCTATACTTATAAATGGCTGCTCTGCAAAACAAACTATAAATGAATCCAGATTATCCAGTATTATCTGCTTCTTTTTAAAACCCATTTCATCAGATTCTCTTATCTTGGTTTCCAATTTTTGTATATAATTTTCTTTCTGCGTTACTACTTCAAATCCTTCAGAGCCCTGTAATCTTGTTTCTAGGTCACCTTCTGTCAATAGAAGATGAAGATCTGCAATCATTCCAATTTGTTGCCTATAAAAACGCATTATCCCTTTGCGTCCTTTCTCTGCTTTAATTTGATTAAGATGCTCTACAAAGTCCTGAGTTTTTTCTAAATTAATAAATGAAAGATAATGTTTTTCACTATGACCTGGTTCAGTCATACTAATTGTTTTAAAGTGAGGCAAATGGGCAAAACCACTTTTTCTTCTTCCTTTTAAATCTATTAATCTAAACTCAGTTTTTTTTTCTTGTCTTTCCCATATTTTTATATGTGAATTTAAATGAGAATAGACTTTTTCTTCTAGATGAGATAAAGAAATTAACCAGAAGTTGCCTATTGGTGTAAGTAAAGAACCATTTTCTATTATTCCATCGTATCTGCACATTTGTACTTCCTCTCCAGGTCTTCCGTTAGTATCTGTTTTTGGTGTAGCAAGCAAAATAAGAGGATTCCAAAAACTACCTGTAGGATAAGGAATTTCTGGAACAATAATAGGTTCTTTTTTTTTAGAACAAAGCAAAAGGTCCGGAGGGATTATCCCTTCTAAAAAAAAGGTATGCCTAACATTCACACCATCAGGGCCTAAACTAAGATAAATTGTATCATTAAATGGAATATTCTCTAACATAAGAGTCAGTTATTCCAACTTATATTTAAAGTTATCACTTAGAAGTAGAAATATTTAAAAATAAGACCGGTTTTTTATTCTAAAATGATTGAATTTAAAAAACATCAAATTTATAGAGTCATTCATGAAAACATAAAATTTTTGTTTCTATTGATGATAATATTAATTCTATCTCTAAGTTATATACCTCTATTTATATTAACTTCTTTTATGATTTTGGATTTTGCAAATTCTTATTTTAAAAATATTTATGGTATAAAATTACCTGTAGATTTTTCCCTGATTGGAATTATTGTTCTTAGTTATAACTTCCAAATAAAATATGCATTAGCCTTACCTTTATTTATAATATTAAAAAAATTTGTTTTAGGAGGATTAAAACAAGTTCACCTAAAGAAGATTCCAATCTTTGTATTTATTTCATTATTAATCTATACTTTTAATATTTTTAACTTTATTATAGTTGGAATTCTTACAATCATCCTTCGCTACCTGATAGAGTTATTCATAAATCTGTTTATTCTCCGTGATATGGATTTAAAAAGAATTTCACAAATGATTTACCATGCTATTTCAAATATAATCTTATTCTTATTCATTACTAATTTATTTTTCTAAACCATTGAAACCTTCCCTTAATCTCTTCCCCGCAATACTTACACTTATTCCCTTCAATATTCTTCTCAGCAATATCAAACCCGTATCTCCTTATCAATAGTTTTTTGCATTTAGGGCAATAAGTGTTATCATGCTCATCTGAATGCACATTGCCCAAGTAAATATAATTCAATCCTGCTTTTTTTCCAATCTCATAAGCTTTTTCCAAAACAGGAAGAGGAGTCCTGTGGCTGTCCATCATCCTGTAATCCGGATGAAAGCTTGAGACATGCCAGGGTATGTTTTTGTCAAGAGAGGCAATAAACCCTGCTGTTTTTTTTAATTCACCGGGAGATTCGTTTTTTTCCGGAATCAGTAATGTAGTCAATTCAATCCATATACCGAGCTTATGATAGAGCTTAATAGAATCCAGGACTGCTTTTAATTTCCCGCCGCAGATTTTCTGATAAAATCCCTCGCTGAATGATTTCAGGTCAATATTGGCAGCATCCATATAGGGAGCAATCTTTTTTAAAGGCTCTGGATTAATATAACCATTAGTAACAAAAACATTTTTCAATCCTTTCTCATGAGCAAGTTTAGCTGTATCATATGCTAATTCATAATATATTGTTGGCTCAGAATAAGTATATGCAATTATCCTGCAGTTGTTCGCAATTGTTGTCTTTACAATCTCCTCTGCAGAAATATTCTCTCCTTCTATTTTGTTAATTGGGGTTTTAGGCGATTGCGACAGCTCTGAATTCTGGCAGAAATCACATTTGAAATTGCAGCCCATTGTCGCAACAGACATAGCAGCCTCTCCCGGATAAAAATGATACAAAGGCTTTTTTTCAACAGGATCAATGTGCATGCAATTCAATTTGTCATATACCAAAGAATAAAGAACTCCTTCCTTATTCTGCCTTACTCCGCATACACCCTTCTTATTTTCACTAATAATGCAGTTATGAGGGCACAACATGCACTGGACTTTACTGTTTTCTTTTTTTTCATAAAACATTGCTTGTTTCATATTAAATTGATATTTTTTATTTAATTGATAAAAAAATAACAACAATAATTGTTATTATTTTTTTGTATTTTATGGAAAAATTTTAACAACAATGACCAGGCGAGGCGAATGCCGAGTAGGATTTCGAAGAAATCCGTTTGTGTCCTTGTTGTTGTTAAAATTTTAGTTTACAAGTAATGATTCTTTTTTCAATATCTAATGCTAAATTCTTCAAACTCTTCTTTGTATTCTTCCCATTTAACATCAATGTCATCTACTCTTGAACCCGGCGAGCCGGTCCATGCATATTTTAACAGCTCTTTTAATTTTTCCTTATTCCCTTCTGCCAGGATTTCAACATCTCCTTCATAAGTGTTTTTCACCCAGCCTTTAAGGTTTAGCTCAATTGCCTTTTTCCTGGCAAATACCCTGAAAAACACCCCTTGGACACGGCCCTTAATAATTAAATGCAGCCTTGCATTTTCCATTTAATTAAATAAAGAAAAATAGTTTAATAAATTTATTGGATAATTTTATAATTTAAGACTAATTTATTATTAATAAATTATGAAATATACACATGGATGTATTGAACTGGAGAAAGAACTTAATGAACTGGACAAATTAGCAATTAAATTCTCTTCAATATTAAATAAAAAAAAAATCAATTATATTGTTGTTTCAGGGTATGTTGCAATCTTATTCGGGAGAAGCCGGGCATCAGAAGATATAGATATTATTCTTCAAAAATTAGATTATGAAAAGTTTAAAGAACTATGGAATGAACTCTGCTTAATTTTTGACTGTTTAAACTCAGATAATGCAAAGGAGGCATATAATAATTATTTACTAGATAATACAGCTGTTAGATTCACTATCAGGGATATGTTTATCCCGAATATTGAAATCAAATTTTCAAAAACCGAACTTGACAACTGGTCAATTGAAAATAAAATAAAAGTTTCCTTAAATAAAAATATTTTTTATATTGGGCCGCTTGAGGTTGAAATACCCTTTAAACTTTTTCTTGGAAGTCAAAAAGATATAGAAGACGCAAAACACCTTTATGGATTATTTAAGGATAAAATAAATAGAGAAACATTATTAGAATTTAACAAAAAACTTAAAATTGAAGATGTTTTTCATAAGTATATAGAATGAGATTGCCAAATATTGACCTTAAAGAATTACAGGAAATAAAAGAAAAAAATTTTCAAGATAGATTAAAGTTTATTGATATGTATGTGGAATGGTTAAAAAAGAATCCCGATAAAAAATGGAGCTCCCAGCAAAAAAAGATTATTGATTTATAATTCAAGTTCTATTCCCACTGGGCAATGGTCAGAACCCATGACCTCATTAAGGATAAAGGCGTTTTTTATTTTTTTCACAAGGGATTTTGAAACACAGAAATAATCTATACGCCACCCTATATTCTTCAGGCGGGCATTGAACATATAGCTCCACCATGAGTATTTAACAGTATTTGGATGCAGATGCCTGAATGTATCTACAAAGCCCGCATTGAGTATTTTTGTAAAAGCTTCTCTCTCCTCATCTGTGAAGCCTGCATTCCTCCTGTTTGAGTTTGGCCTTGCTATATCGATTTCACGGTGGGCAACATTCATATCACCGCAGAAAATAACCGGCTTTTTTTCCTCAAGTCTTTTTAAGAATTTCAGGAAATCATTATCCCATTTAATTTTATAGTCCAGTCTTAACAATCCGCGCTTGGCATTAGGCGCGTAAACATTTACAACAAAAAAATCATCAAATTCTAAAGTTTGAATTCTGCCTTCTTTATCATGTTCTTGAATACCCATTCCATCCATAACTTTAACTGGTTTGATTTTAGAAAAAACAGCCGCTCCAGAATATCCTTTTTTTTCTGCTGAGTTCCAGTACTGGAAATAGCTTTCCAATTCAAGGCCGACCTGATCTTTATGCGCCTTTGTTTCCTGTATGCATAAAATATCAATAGGGGATTTATTAAACCAGCTGAGAAAACCTTTTTTTAGAACTGCCCTGATGCCGTTCACATTCCATGATACAAGTTTAGCCATATCTTTATAAAATTCAATAAGATTAATAAAAGTTATAGTTTTCTGATTTAAAATGAGGCTGATCATCACAAGGCACGGGGAAACAGTTGATAATGTAAATAGAATTATCCAGGGCCATAAACACGGAAAGCTGACTGAAAAAGGGATAGAACAGGCAAAAAAACTAGGAAAAAGATTAACAGAAGAGAAAATAGATTATATTTATTCTTCTGATCTTTACAGGGCAAAAGAGACAACAGAGAATATTGCAGAGAACCATCCTAAATCAAAAATAATTTTTGACAAAAGAATCAGGGAAAGGGATTACGGGAAATATAATGGAATGAAAAAGTCTGAAGTAAACTGGCGTGAAGTTGATGAAAAAGAAACTCCTGAAAATGTTGAGTCATTAACTGATTTAAGAAAAAGACTCGAAGAATTCTATGAAGAGATCCTAAAAAAACACCACAACCAGACTGTATTAGTAGTCAGCCATAGCACTGCATCCAGAATATTAATAGGTATCATAATGAAAAAATCAATTAAAGACTCTCTAACCTGGAAAATGGCCAATGCTTCTGTGAATATCATAGAAATCTGAGCACTCCAGATTTCTATGATGCCAAAAAAGATAACCTATCACAGAATAATGTGCTCTGCATTTCGTTTTATTCAGTATAGAATTATCTTTTTTTAGCATTTTTGAGATTGATGAAGACATGAATCACAAAGTGCATATCCTGAATTGTGTTAAGCATTTATGAGAAAAAAAGAGTATAAGTTAATTTTTTCAAAATTAAGAAAGAAAGGCCCCCTAATTTTCGTCTTCTTTTGGGGAGGGGTATAGAAGATGAAAGAAAGGGCTTTTAGGGAGCCGTTGAGTATGAGCCTTAAGAAATCTTTTCTTAAGAAATTAAAGCTCCCTATTGTTTGGGGGTTTGGGGGGTGGGATTAAAAGAAATCCTTAATAGGGAGCCATGTTATCATTCAAGTTTAAGCGGCGGTTTTCTCAGTGCCTGCAGCCACATTAAGCCTATGCGCATCATGTTTTTATTGAACTTCTCTGAAATCGAGTAAGTCTTTTTGTATAGGTCATAATCTATTATACCCATTGACTTCATCGGTGTAAGGATGCGGTCATAAAACTGCCTTTTGTTATATGATATTTTTACCTTCTTGCCTTTGTATGGTGGTTCATCAATTGTTGTTATTATTTCACCCTCATGAAGCTTAGTTGCAAACAAGCTCATCTCTGTTTTTCCTATTTCTTTGCCTGCTCTGAACATATGCTCTATAAGCAGCTTTGCAACAATCACCTGTTGCTTTGTTGCAAATATTATTTCATAAATGTCATCTGGGAGGTTATATTGATCGAATAAAATGACCATAATTGATATTAAATATAAACTAGTATATAAATGTTACGTTTTTTAACACTAGTATAGAAAAAAGTATATTAAATATATCCTAAATTTATGTACTCTTGATCTAAAATTGGCGCATATACACTTGTAATAAATATCCTACTCCAGTCCAAAGTATTTGTTGCACTTATACTTCCTTGAAGATCCATAAGACCTTTTTTAGCTGAATCATAATCCTCAAAAAATACTCTTGGATATGTATTAACCAAAGCCCATCGATTCATAAGTAACTCTCTATCTTGATTTGTAAATTCATAACCAGGAAAATAATTATCTAAGAAAAGTCCAAACTCCTCAAATTGATCTCCTCCAATTGTTCTTTTTTCAGGAAGTGGACTACCAAAAGGTTCAACTAATTCCCTAGTTATCCATAAGCCATTAAGAGTCAATGAATTCCATATCCATCCCACTAAATTTCGATATTCTCTAGGTGACAAATAATAACCTAACACATCTGTTATAACTAATGAACTTGAAAATTCATTTAAGAAATCACGAGAAAGTTCTAATACAGATGAAGTATAAAATTCAATATTTGAAGGAAGAATTCCTTCTTCTTGATAAATTTGTGCTAAATGGATAGGAACAGGAGACAAATCATATACCCTTAAAGTTCCATTAAATCCATTTTGCTCTAGCCATAAATATACATCATAAATACTCGGTACACATATTGCACCAAATAAATCAACATACTCAGCTGATTGTATCTCTTATTGTATCCATTTCTCAAGTAAAAATTCATCCTTTCTTGATGCAGATAAATCTATTAGAGGCAGTGTTTGAGGAATCCCTGATGGACTTCCTGTCATGTCTGGAAGATAGTATGTATCAGGAAAAGAATTTGCTGGATTTTCCATAATACTAGGTGATGCAGTCCTAAATCTTCTCATATCAAAAGTTTTTCTATCTAACTTTTCTGGATTAAGATCAAAATTAAGATTTACTTCACTAGGAGAAGTCAATCCATTCCACTTCATCATAATTATATTTAATTGACTTAAGGGAGAATGAATAGGCAAATACCCAAGTAAAGTAGGATTTTTATATTCTAACCTACCATCTACAATTTCAAAAATTCTATCTCTTATTCTTATTTCTGTATTTGAAGGTTTCATTTGGATAATTCTAATTTAATGAAATATAATTTATTAGACTAGTGGATAAACTTTTATATTTAAATATTACTACTTTAAAATACTTATAAAAAATAACAATCACTTAAAGAACCCGCTAACCATCTCATTATAACCAGAACTAACCTTTATATCCCAGTCCTTTGGAAACAGCCTGTAATAACTCCTCCACACAAACCTCTCATCTAAAAAAACAATAATGCCGCGGTCTGTTTCGCTTCTTATGCACCTGCCAGCATTCTGGATTGCTTTGGTCATCGCAGGAATAAGATAACCGTAATCCCATCCTTTGCTGAATTTCTTGTCATAATACTCTATTAATGACTTTGTCTCAAGGTCAGGCTGCCTCAATGGCAAACCAACAACAATAACTGCCTTTAAAAAATCTCCCGGAAGGTCTATGCCTTCTCCAAAGCTGCCTGATGCAACCCCAAGAAGGACTGCCCCTGTCTTATTATATCCCTTGAACCTCTCTAACAGATCAAGCCTTTCCTCTTTGCTCATCCTTGAGTCTTCAAGAAATGTTGTTTTTGTGCATAAAACAGAAAAATACCTTTCAATAATATCCCTTAGCTGGTAGCTCGGAAAAAACACAGCAGAATTTCCCGGGACAGCATTGACTATTTCAGAGGTTATTTTTGCAATCTCTTTGAACTGGTATTCATTTCTCATTGTATATTTTGTAGAGGTTTTCGGAATGATCAGATTCAGTCTATTGGTTTTAGGGTAAGGATCTTTAAAAATAACTTCCTGGGAATTTTCAACTCCAAGAACCTCTTTATACATCTGAATAGGGACTAATGTTCCTGACATTAGAATTGTGGAATGGGTATTATTTACCACTGAGCTGCATACAATAGAAGGGTCTAAACACCTGTAAGAAAGCATGTAGTATGGCTCTCTTAATCCTCTTTTATAGGATAATATCCTTGCAAAGCTTTCATCAGGACCCTTCCATCTTTCCATGAACCGGGCTATTGTGCCGATATAGGACTGCTTTTGTGTTTCCCTGATTGAATCTCCTATAAACTCAAGGTCCGCAATAGTCTGCTCATAATCATATGCTGCGTCCAACGGCTCTAGAAAATCCTGTTTTTTTACAAGTTTTTCCTGGTTAATCCTTAAATCATCGGAAAGCTGCAGCAATAATTCCTGGATCTTGTTAATAATCTCTATTGTGGATATATATCCGAATTTTCTTGCCTCTGCAATTGCCCTTTTAAGGGTTATGCTTGACAAATAATCTGAAGCAAGGTCCTTCAGTCTCAGCGGCAGGTTATGAGCCTCATCAACTATTACAATCAATTCATCCATATTCCTGCTGATTTTTGTTAAGAAATTTTCACCTATGCTTGGATTAAAAAGATAATAATAATCCGTGATAATTACCTTTGCTTTAGATGCTATTGCAAGTGAGATCTCGTATGGGCAAAGCATTTCCTGGACACAGAGCTGAATTAATTTTTCAGTGCTGACCGGTGAGATTAATTTAATTTTTGACAGAACATTCTTTGATACAACACTTAATTTATTCCCTTTTTTGGTGTTTAGATAAAACTCGCATTTTTTGTCTTCCCTTACTTTCTTGCAGTAGTCTGCAAACTCATTGCTATACAGGCTTTGTACACCTGCTTGGGCACACATCCATTTCTTGCCGATTATAGAAACAGCATCAAACTCTGCATTATATTTTTCTTTGATTTTTTTAAGTGTCTCAATTGCAATTTTATGCTGGGTATGCCTTGAAGTCAGAAATAAGATAGCAAGGTTGTTATTCAATGCATTTTTTAAAGCAGGTCCAAGAACAGCTATTGTCTTTCCAAGACCCGTTGGAGCATGCACCAAAAGATTTTTCTTAAATTCAATTGCCTTGTCTATTAATAATAATAATTTATCCTGTTCTTTTCTTACTTTTTCAAACGGAAAAAGAAACTCTGACTGTTTTTCTTTTGAGAAGTCCATTTTAATCTGAAACAGTTATTATTTTATAAAATAATGGGTTTCACCTGCTGAACAATACCTTTCTCTTCCCTGGATATAATCCCATAGCAGACATCTGCTCAAACTGTTCTCTCGCTAATTGAAGTGTTGAAATTGTGAAATTATATTTTTCTTTTATTTCCGCACATACCCGTTTTATTTCCCCCTGATTTATATTCTCCCCAATTAAAAGCAGGTTTGCCCTGTTGTCCTTTTCCTCACCATGCAGGATTACCTCATTTACAGCTTCAGTATTTTTTATGTTTTCAACAAACAAATCAATGACTCTTGTCTTGATTTTCAAAATAGATTTCAAGAACTCTGTATTATTATTCTCATTATTCAACTGGTACAATTTAGTGTTTTTTATCCTGACCAGCTCCAATATTTTAAGGTCTACAAGCTTTTTCAGTATCCTGTAAGTAGAAGCAGGCGAGATCTTTGTTAATTTGGAGATTTCCCTTAAATAATATTTAGAGGATTCATCTTTAATAAATAATTTAAGTATTGAAAGAACCTTGTTATCAAACAGCTGCTCTAAAATATTAATCTCATCCATATTATTTCAAATTTATATGTAATATTTATATCTTTTCATTTTTGAAACAATGTTTCATTTTTGAAACAAAAAATGAATGGCAAAATATAAAAAGGAGAAAACAATAAAAATAATCAGAATGGAAAAAGAAGTTCCTGCAGAAAAACATAATGAAGAAGAATTAAGGTCTCCTGAAGAGGGCATGGATGTCTTTGAGTGCATAGCCACTAGAAGATCAATCAGGAAATTCATGAATGTTGATGTCCCGATGGAATTAATCGGGGCGATTATTGACTCAGGAAGATATGCTCCCAGCTCGGGAAATGTCCAGAACTGGAGATTCGTAATCATAAAAAATAAAGATACAATAAATAAAATTGCAGAGGGTGCTATGCAGCAGTTATGGATAGCAGATGCCCCCATTATTATAATAGTATGTGCAGAGACGGAAAAACTGGGGCAGTTCTATGGAGTCAGAGGAGAAAGATTATATTCAATACAGAATTGTGCTGCTGCAATCCAGAATATGTTATTGGCTGCTCATGCTCTAGGCCTTGCCAGTTGCTGGATTGGTGCTTTTGATGAGAATATTATCAAGAGAATAACAAATGTCCCTGAAGACGTCAGGATACAGGCAATCCTGCCTATTGGTTATCCTGATGAAGTTGTTCCTGCCCCGATGCATTTTACCCTGGAAAATGTCTGTTATTTTGAGACGTATGGCAACCGTGTCATTAATATTGACAGGGTATTCCAGAACCCAAATGTCGTGGGCAGGGTGACTAATGAAGTTCAGACTATTTCTTCTATAGGAAAAGATATTATTGAAAAAGCTAAAAAAAAGTTTAGTAAATAAATATATATTTTTAAAGATATATTTTTAAGAACAATAAGATTTAAATATTTGTTTTAAAAATAAAATACTTAAT